>CAUUKX010000101.1:0-6905 GCA_963545585.1 uncultured Lachnospiraceae bacterium | reverse complement strand
TGCTGCCAAATGAGAAAATCATGGCGGCAGTTCTTTTCATGTCATTTGCTTTCCCATACTTCCTTATGTTGGAAGTTTTGGTTTGGGGAGCGGGGCGAGTTGTTTGTGCAGCAGAATAAGCGGAAAGAAGCGGCTTTGCTGCAAGCAGGATAGAACAGGGCATTGCTTTTGGGATAGGGGAGAAAAACAGGCCGTGCTTTGATAATGCCGGACGGCTAAGAGGAATACTGCGGTTTCGGCAAGTCGTGAAGACGGACTGTTTGGATAAATGGCGGGAAGTCGGCTGAGTTCGACCGGCGTTTTTTGAGAGGAAAAACCATGAAAACAATAGTGCTTGAAATTGATGAAAAAGAGCCGCAGCCGGAGCGGGTAAAGTTAGCGGCAGATTTTTTGCGGCAGGGAAAGATAGTTGCTTTTCCGACCGAAACGGTTTATGGCATCGGAGCAAATGCTCTGTCGGCGGAGGCGGCGGCCAAAATTTATGAGGCCAAGGGTCGGCCGAGTGATAATCCGCTGATTGTGCATTTGGCCGACTGGGCAGAGGCAAACCGGTATGTGGAGGCAATCAGTGAGCGGGCTAGGTGCTTGGCGGCCGCCTTTTGTCCGGGGCCTTTCACTATGATTTTAAAAAAACAGGATAATATTCCGGCGGCCATTACCGGCGGGCTGAATACCGTGGGGATTCGGATTCCGCGGCATCCGGTCGCTCATGCAGTTTTGCGGGCATGTGGACTGCCGATTGCCGCACCCAGCGCCAATTTGTCCGGTCGGCCGAGTCCGACTGAGTTTGTCCATGTTGCGGAAGACTTGGATGGCCGAGTTGATATGATTATCCGTTCCGGTTCGGCGGAAGTGGGACTGGAGTCAACTGTGATTGATATGAGCCGGGAAGTGCCGGTAATTTTAAGGCCGGGGGCAGTGACGCAGGCGATGATTGAAGCGGTGATTGGCGAAGTGCAGATTAATCGGGGGCGCTTAAAGGATAGTGAAATCCCGATTGCACCGGGGATGAAGTACCGGCATTATGCGCCAAAGGGCAAGGTTTATCTGCTGCCGGCGGCGGACGAGGCGGCAAACTTGGCGGCGCTGCGCAGCAGTTTGGAGGCAGCCGGGCGGCAGGGCAAAAAAGCGGCGGCGCTGGTACCGGCTGAGTATGCGGAGCAGCTTTCACCCTATCTTTGCTTTTCACTGGGCAGTCGGGAAAACCTAGCAGAGATTGCCAGTCATTTGTTTGACGGCCTGCGTTTTATGGATAGCCATGAGATTGAAGAAATTTTTGCCGTATCTTATCCAGAGGAAGGAATCGGAGACGCGATTATGAACCGTTTGCGCAAGGCGGCAGGGAATTGAATATGTTCATATTGTGCAACTATAGCTGCCCTTTGCACCTGATTCCGGCGGCAAGGAAAAAATGATTTTCAAATTTGCAAAAATGAGTTATAATAGAGCGAATGGAGGAAGGAGGCATAAAATGATAGTAGTTGGTTCCGATCATGGTGGCTTTGCTTTAAAACAGGAGATTATTGAGTTTTTAAAGCAGGGCGGATATGAGTATCAAGATGTGGGGATTTATCAGGAAACGACGGCGGACTATCCGGATATTGCCCAAAAAGCGGCGGAGATGATTTTGTGCGGTGAAGCGGATAAAGGCATTTTAATCTGCGGTACGGGCATTGGGATTTCGATTACGGCCAATCGCTATGCCGGGATTCGGGCGGCGCTGTGTCATGACTGCTTTTCGGCGGAGGCAACGCGGCTGCATAATGATGCCAATGTACTGGCGATGGGCGGTCGGGTAATCGGTCCGGAACTGGCCAAGAAGATCACGCATACCTTTTTAACCACCCCTTTTTCCGAAGAAGAGCGGCATAAGCGCCGGATTGAAAAAACCTGCTTTGGACAAATGCTGACCGAAAGATAACGATTTGCTGCATGGCTGGCACCGAAGGCAATAGAATACTTTGAAGTTTGGCGTGCAGGAAAAATAAGAAACTGTGAGAACCGTGCGGAAACGCACAGCAATAAAGTGGCCGGCTATGATTGGCCGGCGGCTGGGATAAAGAGACAGAAGGAAATTACTTGATTTTTATGTTGGCGCTTGGGGGCGCTCGCAAGGAGGTATTGTGCGCAGGGCCGGCAAACAGGCAGTGCGTGGCATGAAAAATTGAGGAAACAACATGCGGAAGGAGCAAAAAATGTCGAATGTATTTGTTATGGATCACCCGTTAATTCAGCACAAGATCGGGATTTTAAGAAGAAAGGAAACCGGACCGAAGGAATTTAGGGAGCTGGTCAGCGAGATTGCCATGCTGATGTCTTATGAAGCGACCAGAAACTTACCTTTGGAAGAGATTGAGATTGAAACTCCGATTGCGAAAACTACGGTTAAACAAATAGAGGGGCGGCATTTGGGCATCGTTCCGATTTTAAGAGCAGGACTTGGCATGGCGGATGCTTTGCTGACGCTGGTGCCGACGGCCAAGGTTGGTCATATCGGTCTTTACCGTGATCCGGAGTCATTAAAGCCGGTGGAATATTACTGCAAACTCCCCAGCGACGTCAGTGAAAGAGATATGTTTGTGCTCGATCCGATGTTGGCAACCGGCGGTTCGGCGATTGCCGCCATTGACTTTTTAAAGCAGAAGGGCGTGACCAAACTTCACTTTTTATGTATTATTGCTGCGCCGGAAGGAGTCAGGGAATTGCGCGAGGCGCATCCGGATGTAGCCATTTATATTGGCGCATTGGACGAAAAATTAAATGATCATGCATACATTGTTCCGGGACTGGGTGACGCCGGCGACCGTTTGTTCGGAACCAAATAAATAACGGAGAAAACAATGGCTTTTTTTCAAATATTAACAGAGTACTACAGTTATATGATTGCTTTTTTGCTGGCCTTTGTGCTGTCTTTGGCGACAACACCCATCAGTATGAAAATTGCTTATAAGGTGGGAGCGCTTGATCAGCCGAAAAAAAGGGGAATGCATACCAAGGTAATGCCTCGGGCGGGAGGTCTGGCGATTTTTACCGGATTTTTTATAACGGTTCTTTTCCTGATGCATCAGGTTCCGGCCGGTCAGCAGCTCACCGTTTGGGGGCTGCTGGGCGGGGCGGCACTGATTACCCTGTTAGGATTTCTCGATGATATTTACAGCTTAAGACCTCGCACCAGAATCGTGGTGCAGCTTTTAGCTGCGCTGATTGCGGTGACAACGGGGACACAAATCAGCGATATTACAGTACCGTTTTTCGGTGAGATTAACTTTGGCATTTTCAGTAATGTAATCACTATTTTTTGGATTATCGGTGTAACCAATGCGGTTAATCTCTTAGACGGTTTGGATGGTCTGGCGACCGGCGTGGCATCCATTGCTTCGGCTACTTTGATGATTATTGCCGTTATTTTTGGCGATCCGCTGCTGGCCGGGCTGCCGATTCTGTTGACGGCGGCGCTGGCCGGGAGCTGTCTGGGCTTTTTGCCATATAATTTCAATCCGGCCAAGATTTTTATGGGCGATACCGGTTCGACCTTTTTGGGGTATTCTTTAGCAGTGATTTCCGTGCAGACAATGCTCAAGACCTATACGGCGCTGACCTTAGTGGTAGCGGTGATTGTCTTGGCGCTGCCGATTGCCGATACCATGTTTGCTATTGTCCGCCGGGTGGTCAATCACCGGCCAATCAGCGAGGGGGATCGGGGGCATCTCCATCATCGCCTGATTGATAAGGGGCTGAGCCAAAAAAAAGCAGTATTGACACTTTACTTTATCAGCGCCCTATTTGGTCTGGCTGCGATTTTGGTTGTTTTAAAGGACGTGTGGGCAGCGGCGATTCTGCTGATTGTAGTGTTTGCAGTTTGGATTGGCGATGGCGTGCTGCGGGTCAGACAGGAAAAAACCGAGTCCAAGTAAAAAGAATTGAGCGGAGGGAAACGAAAATCATGAAAATTGCAATTGCGGGTGCGGGCGCAATGGGTGGCCGGTTCGGCTATATGCTGCAAAAGTCGGGGCAAGAGGTATTTTATATTGACGGCTGGCCGGAAAATGTCGATAAGATGAATCGGGACGGGCTGACGGTGGAAGAAAACGGAGAAGAAAGAACAATTCTGGCCAGAGCCTATCATGCCAAAAACATCGGGTCAGAGCAAGCTGACCTGATTATTTTATTTGTTAAATCCATGCAGCTTTCGGAAATGTTAAAAGATTTAAAAAGCATTATTCATAAAGATACCAAGGTGCTTTGCCTGTTGAATGGTTTAGGTCATGTTCGGACGATGGAGCGCTTTATCCCGCAGAAAAATATTTATTTGGGGGTAACGCTGTGGACGGCCAAGTTGTTGGGTCCGGCTCGGGTTCATTTATCTGGCGACGGCAATATTGAACTGCAAAATATTGCACCGGAAATGGCAGCGGGTGCGGAAGAAATCGTGGCGGTGCTGAATCAAGCCAGCTTAAAGGCCAAGTACAGCCGGGACGTGCTTTATTCCGTTTGGAAAAAAGCTTGCGTCAACGGAGCGATGAATGCGGTTTGCGCACTTTTGGATTGCAGGCTGATGGACTTTCGCCTAATGCCGGAGGGCGATATCTTTATTCAGAATATGATTAAAGAGTTTGCTTGGGCGGCTAAGGTCGAGGATCAAGTGGAACTGGATCCGGCGGCAATCTTTGAAGTAATTAAGCTTTCTTTGGATCCGACCCGGCAGGGAGAGCATTATCCGTCCATGCATCAGGATTTGGTGCAGCAGCATCGGCGAACGGAAATAGAGTATTTAAATGGCTATGTTTGGCGTTTGGCTAAGGAAAAGGGAGCAGCCGCACCGTACTGCGAAGTTATTACTATGTTGACGCATGGCAAGGAAGCAATTTTAGGGGTAAAATAACTGGCGGGCGGAATGTTTCGCTTATTTAAATTGAGAACAAAGCGCCGTGAAAAGTGGGTTTGCGCATTGGCCGCAAAGCATGGCAGAAAGACGGCTGGTTTGTGTATCAGCGGTAAAGTCCAGTAAAAGAACAGGCACGTCTTTGTATTGGCCGTAAAGTGCGGCAGGAAGGACAGCCAGTCCGCACATTGACCGCAAGGTACAGTGAAAGGATGGTTGTGCACCTGCATATTGGCAAGGAAAAGCGGAAAATTAATTTTTAAGGAGAAGATATGAACAGAAAAATAAGGGTAATGTCAGTGTTCGGGACGCGGCCGGAAGCAGTGAAGATGGCGCCGGTGGTACAGGCAGTGCAAAAGCATCCGGCTTTGGAGTCGGTGGTGGCAGTTACCGCTCAGCACCGGGAAATGCTGGATCAGGTGTTGGAAGTGTTTGCTGTCCGTCCGGATTATGATTTAAACATCATGCAGCCCGGCCAAACTTTAACGCAAATCACGACTCGGGCCATGAACGGACTGGAAGAGGTATTTATTGCGGCTAAGCCCGATATCGTGCTGGTTCACGGGGATACAACGACCAGCTTTGCCGGTGCTCTGGCGGCTTTTTATCAGCAAATTCCGGTGGGTCATGTTGAGGCCGGTCTGCGCACTTTTAATAAATATGAACCTTTTCCGGAGGAAATGAATCGCTGTTTAACCGGTCGGCTGGCGGATTTGCACTTTGCGCCGACTGAAAATTCAAAAAAGAACCTGCTGGCGGAAAATATTGCTTCGGATGCGATTTATGTGACGGGCAACACCGTAATTGACGCTTTGCAGACGACAATTAAGGAAAATTACCGGTTTGACTATGATTTACTCAATCATATTGATTACAGCCGTAAAATCATTACCATGACTGCGCATCGGCGAGAAAACTTGGGCGAGCCGCTGACGGAGATTTGCCGGGCGATTCGCTATCTGGTGGAAAATCATCTGGACGTAGAAGTTGTTTATGCGGTTCATTTAAATCCCAAGGTTCAGGAAACAGCCCGGCAGATTTTGGACGGTGTCGGCCGTGTCCATTTGATTCCGCCCTTGGCATTGCAGGATATGCATAATCTGATGAATCAATCCTATCTGGTCTTAACGGATTCGGGCGGCTTACAGGAGGAGGTGCCCAGCATGGGAAAACCCGTGCTGGTGCTGCGCAATGTTACCGAGCGGCCGGAAGGAGTTGAAGCCGGCACTTTGAAGCTGGTCGGCACGGACTATAACGTGATTGTGGCGGAAACAGAAAAACTGTTGACCGACCGGGCGGCCTATGAAAAAATGGCGACGGCGGTCAATCCTTACGGCGACGGCCACGCAGCGGAGAGGATTGCTGAATACATTGATAGGTATTTTGCTGTTCGGGAATAACACGAGTATTTTTGCTATTTGATATAGAGAAAGAAGAACTGCTGCCAAATGAGAATTCTCATTTGGCGGCAGTTCTTTGTTTAACGTTCAGGTAAGAAGGAAGTTAGGCTTGGTGTGCCAAGGGGAGAGCTTGCTCTCACCGGGCATGCCAAGTTTAACGGCCTATTTGTTTAACGCCCACATGTATCATTCGCAGAAAACGAATGATACGTGCTGCTTGCCTGAACGGAAAAGCTTCATAAAATTCAATAGGAAAAATGAGCTTGTAATCATAACGCAAATCAAATTTGTTTAATCTGTATATTTTAGTATTTCTTTTTGTAAATAAAAGCAAATAAAATATACAAAAAAACTTAAAAACAATTTTTGTGAAAATTGACAAAAAAGGAAAATATACAAAAAAAGATTGATAGATTCCATAAGAAATGTTACTATAAGCAGGAAGATAAAAACAAAAATGAGAAAAATGGAATAGAAAGTAAAATATCAAGGAAGTTGATTAACAAAATAGATTAACAAAAGGGAGAAATAGTAAGCTAATTTGTTAAAAAACGGAATTGATAAAAACAGGAAACACTGACAGTCATAAAAGGAGGTATCTTATGTCACGCAAGTATGGACAA
>CAUUKX010000100.1:0-6928 GCA_963545585.1 uncultured Lachnospiraceae bacterium | reverse complement strand
GTCTTGCATTTTTTGGATTTTGTTTGTTCGGGTTAAAAAAACGGGGAAACTCAAAAGCAACTTTCCCCTTGTAGATTAATGGAATTCATGGTAAAATAAAAAGAAGTATGACTTGACGCAAGTGAAGTCAGAATCATGAAAATTAAAGGAGTAAAATTATGGCAGGACATAGTAAATTTGCGAACATTAAACACAAAAAGGCAAGAAACGACGCGCAAAAGGGTAAGATTTTTACCAAGCTGGGCCGGGAACTGGCGGTAGCGGTTAAGACCGGCGGCGGAGCCGACCCGTCCCTGAACCGGAAGCTGGCGGACGTAATTGCCAAAGCCAAAGCCAGCAACATGCCGAATGATACGATTGACCGCTCGATTAAAAAAGCGGCTGGCGATAACGACGGAGCGAATTATGAGGCAATTGTTTATGAGGGCTACGGGCCGGAGGGCATCGCGGTGATTGTCGAGTGTCTGACCGACAACAAAAACCGGACGGCTGCCAATGTCCGCAGTGCTTTTACCAAAGGTAAGGGAAACCTCGGCACCAGCGGCAGCGTTACCTTTATGTTCGATAAAAAAGGACAGATTATTATTGAAAAAAGCTCCAAGGTCAGTGAAGATGAACTGATGATGTTGGCACTTGATTCGGGAGCAGAGGATTTTAGTGCGGCCGACGACGGCTATGAAATCATTACCGATCCGGAAACCTTCAGCGAAGTCAATGATGCTTTACTGGCAGCCGGTTATCAGCCGATCTCGGCTGAGGTAACGCAGCTTCCGCAGACAACGACCGATTTGACCGATGCTGACAGCATTAAGGCAATGAACCGGCTGCTGGATATGCTGGAAGACGACGACGACGTGCAGAACGTTTATCATAACTGGGGCAATCAGGACGAAGAATAGGATAGAAGATGAAAAATCGAATGAGGGATCTGATTGATTTGCTGAAAAACGCTAATGAAGCGTATTATGCCAAAAATCAGGAAATCATGAGCAATAAGCAGTATGACGAGCTGTATGATGAGCTGCTGGCTTTGGAAAAAAAATCGGGCATTGTCTATGCGGACAGCCCCACCCGGCAGGTCGGCTATCAGGCGGTGGCGTTTTTGCCGAAGGAAGAACATGACCGGCCGATGCTGTCCCTGGATAAAACCAAGAGTGTGGAAGACTTGGCGGCTTTTACCGATCAGGAATGTCTACTTTCCTGGAAGCTGGACGGACTGACGGTGGTGCTGACCTATGAAGATGGTCGTTTAACCAAGGCTGTGACCAGAGGAAACGGGCTGGTTGGCGAGGTTGTGACCAATAATGCCAGAGTATTTGCGAATCTGCCGGATCAAATCCCGTTCCGGGGACGGCTGGTGCTGCGGGGCGAAGCCGTTATCCGCTATACTGATTTTGAGCGGATTAACGCCGACCTGCCGCCGGAAGTTCAGTATAAAAATCCGCGCAATTTATGCAGCGGTACGGTTCGCCAGCTTAATAACGAAATTACCGCCGGCCGCAAGGTTCATTTTTGTGCCTTTACCTTAGTGGAGGCCGCCGGCCGGGAGTTTGCCAAAAAATCAGAAGAACTTATTTTCTTACAGGATAACGGGTTTGAGGTGGTTTTCTTTAAAAAGGTGACGTCGGCGTCGATTCCGGAGACGGTTGCCTGGTTTGAGCAGGAAATTGCTAAAAATCCGTATACAACCGATGGCTTGGTGCTGACGATTGATGACATCCTTTATTCGCGCGGATTAGGAGAAACGTCCAAGTTTCCGCGGGACTCCATTGCTTTTAAATGGCAGGATGAGATTAGGGAAACGCCTCTCGTTAAGGTGGAGTGGTCGGTGTCCCGCACCGGGCTGATTAATCCAATTGCGGTCTTTGAGCCGGTGGATTTGGAAGGAACGGTGGTGCGCCGGGCCTCTTTGCACAATATCAGCATTGTCGAAGAACTTGAGTTGGGCCTGGGGGATGTTTTAACGGTCTATAAGGCCAATATGATTATTCCGCAGGTGGCGGATAATCTGACCAGAAGCGGCGGTCTGCCGCTGCCGGAGGTTTGTCCGGTCTGCGGACAAAAAGCGGAGCTTAGGGAAGTCAATGACATTAAGACCCTGCTTTGCGTTAATCCCGCTTGTCCGACCAAAAAACTGCGGGGGCTGGAGCATTTTGTCAGCCGTAATGCCATGAATATTGAAGGTTTGAGTGAAGCCACCCTGGAAAAGTTTATTCAAAAAGGCTTTTTGGCGGATGCCGCTGATATTTTCAAATTGGCGGAATACAAAGCGGAAATTATCGGGCTGGAGGGCTTTGGCGAAAAATCCTATGCCAAGCTGGCAGCGGCAATTGAGAAGGCCAGAGCGCCGCAGCTGGGCAACTTTATTTATGCGCTGGGGATACCGAATGTCGGTCTTAGCAATGCTAAACTGCTGGCCAGAAGCTTTCACAATGATTTAGATATCATCATGCACGCAGAGGCAGCGCAAATTGAGGCGGTGCCGGGTTTCGGGCCGGTGATTGCCCAGTCGGTGCAGGATTATTTTGCCGACAGCGAAAACCGGCGCTTGCTGGAAAAACTGCAAAGCCGGCTGCACTTGCCGGAAAGCAATCTGGCAGCGGAAGAGGAAACGGGAAATCCTTTTATTCAGGGGAAAACCTTTGTTATTACCGGTAGCCTTGAGCATTATGGCAATCGGGATGAATTGAAAGACTTTATTGAGCAAAGCGGCGGCAAGGTCACCGGTTCCGTTTCTGCCAAAACCGATTATTTAATCAATAATGACATCAGTTCGGCTTCTTCTAAAAATAAAAAAGCCAAGGAACTGAATATTCCCATCATTACCGAAGCAGAGTTTAGGGAAAAGTCAGGCCAAGCTGACTAAAACATAATTCCGGGAGGTTAGAATGCCGATTAAGATACCGAAAGGATTGCCGGCGGGAGAAATCCTGCAAAAGGAAAATATTTTCGTAATGGACGAAGAAAGGGCAATGACGCAGGATATTCGGCCTTTGCAAATTGCGGTCTTAAACCTGATGCCGCTCAAAGAGCAGACCGAAACCCAGCTTTTGCGGATGCTGTCCAATACGCCGCTGCAAATGGAAATTACCTTTTTAACGACTGCCAGCTATGTCGGCCGGAATACGGCCAAGGCTCATTTAAGTAATTTTTATAAAAACTTTGCCGAAGTTAAGGACAGTAAGTTTGACGGCATGATTATTACGGGCGCACCAGTTGAACTCTTAGAGTTTGAAGAAGTCGAGTACTGGCCGGAGCTGACAGAGATCATGGACTGGACGCAGAGCCATGTCACTTCGGTTTTTTATATTTGCTGGGGAGCGCAGGCGGCACTTTATTATAAATACGGCATTAAGAAGTTTCCTTTGGAAAAAAAGCTGTCTGGTATTTTTGCACATCGGGTAGTTAAGGAATACTGTCCGCTGACACGGGGCTTTGATCCGGAGTTTCTGGTACCGCATTCCCGCTATACGACGGTTCATATTGAAGATATCGCCGCAGTCGGGGAACTGGAATTAGTGGCCGTCAGCAATGAGGCCGGGCCGTACTTGATTATGTCCAGGGATGGGCGCAATATTTTTGCGACCGGCCATTCCGAATACGACGCGCTGACTTTGAAGCAGGAATATGACCGGGACAGGGGCAAGGGATTGGCGATTGAATTGCCAAAAAATTATTTCCCCGAGGATAATCCTTATCTAACGCCCAAATCGGTGTGGAACTCGCATGCCAACCTGCTTTATTCGAATTGGCTGAATTACTATGTGTATCAGCGGACGCCGTATGATATCAGTCAGGTCGGGAAAAATTAAAAGGAGAATGCAATGATAGGGATATGGATACTGGATTTTTATCTCCGGCTGAAGGCGAAAGCCGACTGGAAACAGCAGCTGCGGCGAATCGGGCCGCTCAGGCTGGGCTATGTGGAAAATTACGGTGTGTATAGAGGGCTGCTTAAGAATCAACCGAGGAAAGCGCTGAAATATCAGACGATTTTCGTGCTGTGCAGTGTTTTGTATACCATTTATATCATTGTCCGAAAAAAAACGGGTTTATATCAGGCTGGCTGGCTTTTGAACAGTATCGGCGGCATGGCCAATCTTTATGACCGGATCTGGAACGGCTTTGTCACGGATTATGCCAGCATTGGCGGCAAGCTTTACTTTAATATTGCTGATTTGCTGGTCTTTGCCGGCTGTGTGATGGTAGTTTTGGATGAAGTATTTAGTATGTCTGTGACCAAGCGGCGGGCTTAAAATAAATGGAAAATCTGATTTTCGGCGAATAAAAATGTTGGCGCATGTTGGATTATTTCACTAAAATCAGTAAGCGAATGAATTTATTTTAATGCGCAGGGCAGTAAATGGTTTGGCTGCTGGCGGCACAGGAGCTTTTGCTGGAGATGGAACTTCATTGAATGAAAGAAAGCAGGCTAAGATGTATGAATTATTGAAAAGAGACGGCAGCGCCAAACGAGGGCGCTTTCATACGCCGCATGGCGTGATTGAAACACCGGTCTTTATGAATGTTGGTACGGCGGCGGCGATTAAAGGCGCAGTATCAGCTTTGGATTTGGAGAAAATCGGCTGTCAGGTTGAGCTGAGCAATACCTATCATTTACATTTGCGGCCGGGGGACGAAGTCGTTCACAAAATGGGCGGGCTGCATCGTTTTATGAATTGGCAGCGGCCGATACTGACCGATTCCGGCGGTTTTCAGGTCTTTTCGCTGGCGGCGCTCCGCAAGATTAAGGAAGAAGGTGTGCATTTTCGCTCGCATATCGACGGCCGCAAGATTTTTATGGGGCCGGAGGAAAGCATGCGGATTCAGTCGAACTTAGCCTCAACGATTGCCATGGCTTTTGACGAATGTCCGCCGATTCCGGCTTCTAAGGAATATGTGGCTGCTTCGGTTGCCCGCACCACCCGCTGGCTGGCCAGATGCCAGGCGGAAATGGAGACGCTTAACCAGCAGGAGAGGACAATCAATCGGCGGCAGATGCTGTTTGGTATTAATCAGGGCGGTATTTATGCCGATATTCGGATTGAACACGCCAAAATAATCAGCCAGATGGAGCTGGACGGCTATGCGGTCGGTGGGTTGGCGGTGGGGGAAACCCATGCCGAGATGTATGAGATTTTGGAAAAGACGGTGCCCCATTTGCCGCTGGACAAACCCACCTATCTGATGGGGGTCGGGACGCCGGAAAATATTTTGGAGTCAGTGGAGCGGGGAATTGACTTTTTTGACTGTGTTTATCCCAGCCGCAACGGCCGGCACGGCCATGTTTATACCAATCAGGGGCGGCGCAATTTATTTAATGCCTGCTATGAAACCGATGACCGGCCGATTGAGGAAGGCTGCGGCTGTCCGGCCTGCCGCAATCACTCGCGCGCTTATCTGCGCCATTTGCTGAAAGCCGGAGAAATGCTGGGGATGCGCTTGTGTGTCCTGCATAATCTGTATTTTTACAATCAAATGATGGCGGAAATTCGGACGGCAATCGAAGCCGGTGAGTTTTTAGCCTATAAAAAAAGAAAGCTGAGCAGCTTTCAGGAAGTGCAAAAATAAAAGGAACTAAACTTAGGAGGAACTTAAAATGAATCAAATTTTTAGCTTAACCGCAGGCGCAGCACCGGCCGGCGGAATGATGGAACTGGTCATTGTTTGGGGTGGTATGCTTTTGGTGCTGTGGTTTTTTATGATTCGGCCGCAGAAGAAAAAACAAAAAGAAACCCAAATAATGCAAAATAATTTAAAAGTAGGCGACAGCGTGATGACCAGTTCCGGTCTTTACGGCAAGGTGGCTGATGTGGTTAACGATGTGGTGGTGGTTGAGTTCGGCAAGAACAAATCAGTTTTGATCCCGGTGCATAAAAGCGCTATTGCCGGAGTAACCGAACCGGATTTGACGATTCATAAAGACGAAGAACCGGAAGATAAGAAAGTCGGCAAAGCCGAAAAGAAAGAAGAAAAAGCGGAAGAAACGGTAAAAAAAGAGTCCTAAGGAGGATGATTTTTGACTTTGCCGCCGAAAAACAGAGTATGCACTGCGATTTATGAAACAGATGGACGGCAGTGCAGGCAGGCGTGGAGAATAAGAAAAGCAGAGAGAGGTTATATCATGTCGGAAAAATTAAAAGTGGGAATCGTCGGTGCGACCGGAATGGTCGGTCAGCGTTTGATTACTTTGCTGGCGAGGCATCCCTGGTTTGAAATCACTTGTTTAGCAGCCAGTGCCCGTTCGGCTGGGAAAAAATACGCCTTGGCAGTGGCAGGCCGATGGACGCAAAAAACGGTGCTGCCAGAATTTGTCGGTCAGATGATCATCTTAGATGCCGAGGATGTGGCAGCAATCAAAGAAAAGGTGGATTTTGTTTTTTGTGCGGTCAACATGGATAAGCAGGAAACCAAGGAGCTGGAATTAAAATACGCACGGGCCGAAATTCCGGTAGTTTCCAATAATTCAGCTCACCGCATGACGGCGGATGTGCCGATGGTTATTCCGGAGATTAATCATCAGCATTTGCAGGTGATTGAGCAGCAAAGAAAGCGGCTGGGCACCAAAAAAGGATTTATTGCGGTTAAGCCGAATTGTTCGATTCAGTCCTATGTGCCGGTTTTGGCGGCGCTGTGGCAGTATGAACCGAAGGAAGTTTTTGTCAGCACCTATCAGGCGGTTTCTGGGGCAGGCAAAACCTTGGCCGGTTGGCCGGAAATGACCGATAATATCATTCCCTATATCGGTGGGGAGGAAGAAAAGTCGGAGCAGGAGCCGCTGAAAATCTTTGGCCGGGTTTCGGAAAACGGGATTGAAAACACGGATGCGCTGACCATTTCGGCGCAATGCGTGCGGGTGCCGGTCGAAGATGGACATTTGGCTACGTTTTCCGTCCGCTTTGGCCAAAAGCCGGAAAAAGAGGAAATC
>CAUUKX010000099.1:0-7038 GCA_963545585.1 uncultured Lachnospiraceae bacterium | reverse complement strand
GCGGAAAAAGTTCCGGCCAAGGGTTATAAGGTCTTTCTCTTAAAGGAAGAAGAAAACGCTGCGCCGGAATATTTGACGGTTAGTCCGACTCATTTGGAAAATGAGTTTTTGCGGATTTCCTTAAATGACAAAGGACAGTTTACCTCAATTTACGATAAGAAAGCGGAGCGGGAAGTCTTGCCGGCCGGTAGACTCGGCAATGTTTTGCAGGCGTTTGAAGATCGGCCGCATAACTGGGATGCGTGGGATATCAATATTTACTATCAGGAGAAAATGTGGGAAATCACGGAGGTCAGCCAAATAAAAGTGGAAAGGGTTACGCCGCTGAAAGCAGTGCTGAAAATTGTCCGCCCGTTCCTATCTTCAACGATTACGCAATGGATTACGATTTACGTCCATACGGCCAGAGTCGATATTGTAAATGAGATTGACTGGAAAGAAAAGCAAATCCTTTTGAAAGCGGCTTTTCCGGTGGATATTCATGCTGAAAAGGCAACGTATGATATTCAGCTGGGCAATGTCGAGCGGCCGACGCACTGGAATACCAGCTGGGACACGGCCAAGTTTGAGGTGTGCGGCCATAAATGGGCGGATTTAAGCGAGTATGGCTATGGCGTCAGCTTGCTCAATGACTGCAAATATGGCCATGATATCAAGGACAATGTCATGCGGCTGACGCTCCTTAAGTCGGCGGTGATTCCCAATGAGGATGCGGATCGGGAGGTGCATCACTTTACCTATTCGCTTTTCCCGCACAGCGGCGATTTCCGCAGCGGCCGGGTGGTGCAGGAGTCTTATTTCCTGAATCAGCCATTGACGGCATGCCTTTTGGAAAAGCAGGCTGGAAAGCTGCCGGCGGAGATGTCGTTTGCTTTTGCCGAGGCGGAAAATGTGGTCATGGAGGTAGTGAAAAAGTCGGATTATGATGATGCGCTGATTTTGCGGGTGCATGAATGTTATAACCAGCGGACAACAACCGGTATTTGCACCTGTTTGCCAATCGAAAGCGTCTGCGAATGTGATTTGGAAGAAAGGGAAACCCTGGAAACCTTAAAAGCAGAGGGCAAGCGCTTTGCCTTTACCATCAAACCGTATGAAATCAAGACTTTTAAGGTTTTGTTGAAAAAATAACAAAAAATGATTCCGTTGGCTGTCTCCAAAATGGAAAATAACAGAAAATAACAGAAAATAACGGAAAATAACGGGAAAAAGGAAAGCAGCGAAAAAACAGAGCTAAGCAGCAATGATGAAAACAGCCAAAACAATCTTTAGACAAGATGTTTTGGCTGTTTTTTAAATTAATTTCATCAAAGCATTTTTTGTAAACGGCTCGCCCGGGCAGAAAGCGGAGTTTGCAGCCAGGCAGATGTCCCGCCGGGCAAAAGGCAGTTTTGATTGGACTTAACTTTTTGTAAAACGAAAGCAAAAGGAAAAGGAGAAGCTGGTAATCGCTTTGTAATAATCAGGCATCGGAAAAGGCGCTGCTTCACAAAAATGCATAAAGAAAAAAGAAATACGAACAAAAATATAGCAAAAAATAAGTAAAGACATAAAAAAAGACTTGACATTTTAGAAAACAAATGTTAAAATTAAGTTAATAAAAAATTGGCAACAAAAAAGGAAATGTTAACAACTCAACTTTTCCATGTTCTGTAAAATTAGAACAGTCTTTTTTGGCAGGCTGCCCGCTCGGGTAGAAGCAAAAAATGTTTTAATTGGGGGGGAGGGAGTTGGTAAGTTGTTTTTTGCCAGGGAATGAATGGGATTCTGTTGCTGCGGGAAGATGGGCAGTAAAGTGTTTGCTTTTAATATTGCCGGGTTTGCGGGTTTATATAGAAGCGAAGGATGAGGTATTTATCAGAAAGCAAAAAGAAACGAGGAGTAATATGGCGGATCAAAGTAAAAAAAGGCTGAAGAAAAAAAGCTGGACAATGGACGATACCGAATTGGCTTTGTTGGGGCTGCCGACTTTTGTCTGGTATGTGATTTTTTGCTATTTGCCGATGTTTGGATTGATTATTGCCTTTAAGAAATATAAGATTGCAACTGGCAAGAGCTTTTTAGTCAGTCTGCTGCAAAGTAAATGGGCGGGCTTCAGCAATTTTACTTTTTTTATTAAATCTAATGCGTTTGGACTTTTGCTGCGCAATACTATTTTATATAATATAGTTTTTATTGTTTTGGGAATTGCCATACCGGTTATTTTGGCAATGATGATCAGTCAGCTTTATTCAAAATGGAAATCCAAGACCTATCAGACGATGATGTTTTTTCCGCATTTTATGTCATGGGTAGTCGTCAGCTTTTTTGTATATGCTTTTTTAAATCCGGACAAAGGTCTTTTTAATACGATTTTGCAGGCTTTGGGCAAGGATAAAATTGATTGGTACACCGAAGCTGGATATTGGCCGTTTATTTTGACCTTTATGGCACTGTGGAAATCAACTGGTTACAGTATGGTCGTGTATTTGGCCAGTATTACCGGGATTGACCAGAGCTTATATGAGGCGGCGGTGCTGGATGGAGCCAGTAAGTTTCAGCAGGCCAGATATATTACACTGCCGTCGATCAAGCCGATTATCATTATGATGTTTATTTTGAGTTCAGGGCGAATTTTTTACTCGGATTTCGGTCTGTTTTATCAGGTTACTCAAGGCGTGCCGTCTACGCTCTACGAGGTGGCATCAACCTTTGATACCTATATCTATAATGCGGTTATGAATGGTACTATTAAGTTGGAGAGAATAGCGGCCGCCGGACTCTTTCAATCGGTTGCCTGCTGCCTGACGATTTTGCTGACGAATTATATTGTAACTAAAATTGACAACGACAGCGCTATTATATAAGGAGAAGAAAATGAAGAAAAGAGCCTTAAATCAGATCAAGCCGGCGACAAACTTCATCTTTAATATTATCTTTGCTGTAGCGGCGGCTGTTTCGATTGTACCAGTTATTTTTGTGCTGATGATTTCTTTTAGTTCGGAGTTTTCGTTAAATCATTATGGCTACCGGTTCATTCCGACAGAGTTTTCGATGGCGGCCTATAATTATTTGTGGAGAGAGCGCCGGATTATTTTTAACGCCTTTGGGATTTCGCTGTTTGTCACGGTGGTCGGTGTGCTTTTGGGTTTGGTTTTGACAACGACGATGGGCTATGTCCTATCACGGCGGGAATTTAAATTAAGAAGCTTTTATACCGGTGTTGTGTTTGTGCCGATGATTTTTAACGGCGGTATGATTGCCAGCTATGTTGTCATGGTTCATGTGTTGGGACTAAAAGACAGCATTTGGGCGCTGATTTTGCCGATTGCGGTTTCTTCCTTTAATATTATTATCTGCAAGACTTTTTTCCGCAGTACGATTCCCGATTCCATTATTGAATCCGGGAAAATAGACGGTGCTTCACAGCTTCAGATTTTTGGACAGATTGTACTCCCGATTTCCAAGCCGGTCTTAGCGACCATTGGTTTATTCTTATCCTTTGGCTACTGGAATGACTGGTTTCAGGCGGCGCTTTATATTACCAGCACGGAAAAGAACTCTTTGCAGTCGCTCTTAAATCAAATTTTGCTGAATGTGGAATATATGAACAAGCATCCGGAATATGCGACGGCGATGCAAGAGCAGATTCCGTCCGAGTCGGTGCGGATGGCGATTGCGATTGTGGTTATTATACCGATTGCGTTGGCGTATCCGTTCTTTCAAAAATATTTTATTACCGGCCTGACGATTGGTGCGGTTAAGGGCTGATGCTTGAAAGATTATCAGGGCAGGCGGTGCGGCTGCTTGGAAAGGGCAAGTCTTTCCGCAGGGGAAAGCAAGTTAAGAAAAGGATATCAGATAGCGGCAGGGCTTCCGGCGGCGGAAGACTGTTTCTATAAAAACGGCGGTGCATTGTGGGCGCTGCCGCAAGGGAAAGTCGGATTTTGACATGTTGAGTCAGGCTTTCGGGAAAAATAACATGCAAAATAAAAGGAGGAAACAACATGAAAAAACTAATGGCGCTGATGTTGTCGCTGGTTATGCTTTTGTCTTTGGCAGCTTGCGGACAGACGACGGAACAGCCGAAAAAGGACGACACCAAAAAGGAAAATATGGACAAGCCGGAGACGAAAGACGAAAAGCAGCCGGAGATGAAGGATGAAAAACAGCCGGAAGCAAAGAATGATGAAAAACAGCCGGAAATGAACAAGGATATTGTTCCGTTAAAGTGGGTCTTAATCGGCGGTGGTCAGCCGAAGAATTATGATGCATGGAAAGAGCATATCAACAAGTATTTGGCTGAAAAAATCGGCGTAGAGTTGGATGTTCAGATTATTTCATGGGGTGATTGGGACAGCAAAAGAAAGCTGATGATTAACTCCAATGAGCCGTATGACATTATGTTTACCAATGTAGGAACTTTTGTTGACGATGTAAATGTAGGCGCTTTTGCCGATATTACCGAAATGTTGGATACCGTTCCGGAATTAAAGAAACTGATGCCGGAAAAATACTGGGATGCAGTCAAGGTAAACGGTCAAATCTATGGCGTACCGACCTACAAAGACAGCTCTTTGACTGGATATTTTATCTGGGATAAGGAAATGCTGGATAAGTATGAAGTAAAAGATGTAGAAAAATTAGATACCTTGGAAAAAGCCAAGGATACTTTGCAGAAGATGACGGACGGCGAAAAGAAGCCGGCTTTATATCTGACGACGATTAATAGTATTGATCCGATTGAGTTTTACGATGGCATGGGCTTGAATCTGCCGATTGGCGTTAAGATTGACGATGCTTCCCGCAAGGTAGTTAAGACTTATGAGCAGGAAAATATCATAAAGCATTATGAGACTTTGCACAGCATGTTTAAGAGCGGAATTATCAATTCGGATGCAGCGACCTTAAAGGAAATGCCGAAAATTCGGACTTTCTTCTGGGCACAGGGCTGGAGCGGTGCTGCTAAGACGGTTTGGGGTCCGCAGATGGGCAAAGAAGTAATAGCGATTCAAAACGGTGAAACGATTTTGACCAACGATACGGTTCGTGGTTCGATTAACTGTATTTCGGCGAATTGCAAACATCCGGAAAAGGCATTGCAGCTTTTACAGCTGGTTAATACCGATACTTATGTTCGGGATGCTTTCTTCTATGGCTTAGAAGGCGATAACTTTGATTATACTGCCGATAAAAAAGTACATAAGAATAATACCGATTGGAGCATGGCCGGTTATGCACAGGGAACTTTCTTTAATGTCAGTATGCTGGATGATGTTGATTTCAATCAATGGGACGAAGTAAGGGCATTAAACGAAAAAGCAATCGCTTCTGTTTTACTGGGCTTTAACATTAATACAGAAGAGTTTGAAGATGAATTGGCTAACTGCGCAGAAATTTTCAATAAGTACAGAGATCAAATCGTTACTGGTATAGGCGAACCGTCGGAAGTATTTGCGAAATTGGACGGAGAATTGGAAAAAGCTGGTATTAAAACGATTATAGAAAAAGTACAGGCTCAGATTGATGCAGCATATAAATAAAACTGCTTGCCTGAACTGACGTAGAATGTTAAGAGGGAATACCCGGAAAATATTATGGTATGAACCGGTGTGTTCCCTCTTTTCTTTAAAAATGGGATAGGAGAAAAGAAATGGCAAAAATTATTGGACATGCCCTGCCGAATATTCCGTGGGAGGAGAAACCGGCGAACTGCCGGGAGCCGATTTGGCGTTATAGCCAAAATCCGATTATTGGCCGGAATGTAAGCAAACGCTCGAACAGCGTGTTTAACAGTGCAGTTGTACCCTTTGGTGATGGATTTATCGGCGTTTTTCGGTGCGACAGCCGGTCGATTAGTATGGATATTTTCTTAGGCCGAAGCAAGGACGGACTTGATTGGGAAATTGAAAGTGAACCGATTCGGTTTGTCGGTGCGGATAAAGAAATTTTAAACCGGGAGTACCGCTATGACCCGCGGGTTTGTTTTTTGGAGGATCGCTATTATATTACTTGGTGCAACGGGTATCACGGACCGACTATCGGCGTGGCATATACTTTTGATTTTAAAGAGTTTATTCAGCTGGAAAACGCATTTTTGCCGTTTAACCGCAACGGCGTTTTATTTCCCCGCCGGATTGGCGGCAATTATATGATGATGAGCCGCCCGAGCGATAACGGCCATACTCCGTTTGGTGATATTTTTGTCAGTCAGTCAAAGGATTTGGAGTTTTGGGGCAGACATCGCTATATGATGGGAGCGGTCAAAGGGGATGTGTCGGCTTGGCAGTCAACTAAAATCGGACCGGGGCCGATTCCGATGGAAACCGATGAGGGCTGGCTCTTGATTTATCATGGTGTCATTACTACCTGCAATGGTTTTGTCTATCGGATGGGAACAGCGCTGCTGGATTTGGAGGAGCCTTGGAAAGTGCTTAGCCGCAGCCGGGATTATTTGCTGGCGCCGCATGAATATTATGAATGTGTTGGCGATGTGCCGAATGTGGTCTTTCCCTGCGCTGCGCTGACCGATGCTGCCACCGGCCGGATTGCGGTATATTATGGCTGCGCCGATACCGTAACCGGTGTGGCGTTTACAACGATTGATGAATTATTAACATTTACAAAAGAAAATGCGATGTAAAGCGGTTTAAGGTTAAAACAAGGGCAGCGCTTTTGCTGCTGCCCAAGGTCGTATGGCGACAGATAAAAATTATATAAGGGAATAAAATCGAAAATAAGTAAAAATAAGAGAAAATCATTTTAATAAGTGTAAGCAGGAAGTAGAGCAATGGCTATACTTCCTTTTTTTATTTAATAGGAAGTTTTGGAAAGTTGAGTTAAGTATATTGGTGTGGCAGCAGTGAGTTTGATGACATATTATCAGTACTTGTCTTTTTGAGAAGATATGGTATAATAAGTTATACAAATCATACAAATTATACAAATTATACTATAAGGAGGTCAATCATCGTGAAAACACCAAAAGGGAAATATGCTTGGACAGCTACGGTTGGGGAAAAAGGTCAGATCGTAATACCGAAACAGGCACGGGAAATA
>CAUUKX010000098.1:0-7043 GCA_963545585.1 uncultured Lachnospiraceae bacterium | reverse complement strand
ATTGCCGATGCAATCGGTATTTCCAGAATTTCTGTTTGGAAAGCCTTTCATGACTATCCCGGAATCTCGGTGCGGCTGAAAGAAGAAATCTTTTTAAAAGCCAAAGAAATGGGCTATTTAAAAAATAATATCCCTTCTATGCTTCCCTCAGATCAAAAAAAAGAAGCCGAACCAACCGTATCCGTCATCGTTTCGCGACCGGATTCCTCCAAGTTTTGGATGGATATTATTCATCAGATTGCCAAAGAATTAAATAAATATAATATCAACCTGATGTATACCTATGTTCCCACCCAACTCAAGGATAACTATCAACTGCCGGCCATTTTAACCTCCGGTCAGATTGCCGGTGCTATCGTTTTAAACGTCAATGACCCCGAAATGACGAAACTGATTAATCAATTAGACATTCCTCTAATTTTTTTAGATATTCCGCCGCAGACCAAGGCAGAAAACCTAAAGGGCGATTTGGTGCTGATTGAAGGACGTTCCGCTACTCAACGACTGACAGCGCATGTTCTGGCCAAAGGCTGCTCTCGTGTCGGTTTTATCGGCGATATTCATTATGCTCAAACCAATTTTGAACGCTACCACGGCTATTTAGATGCAATGGCCGATTATTCCCTAAAGGTTGACCCCGCAATCTGCCTGACTGATCCGATTAATATTTATCATTACGAGGAAGAAATTCATGCCTTTTTGAAAAATCTGAAATCAATGCCCGAAGCCTTTGTCTGTGTCAGTGATTTTGTTGCTCAATATGTGGAAAGCTATTTATCCGCCAATGGTTATTCGATTCCGGGCGATGTCATTATGACTGGCTTTGACGGCCGCAAGGAATACAGCAATGTAGCTGATATGCTGACCACAGCGCTGGTTCAGACCGACAACTTAGGCAAACGCTTAGCTGACCAGCTTTTATTTCGGATGAAATATCCGGCCTCCGCTTACGCCGTAACCTATGTCCTGTCCGAACTGATATTTAAGGCTTCGACCGGAGATTAAAAATCAGTTTAAGACCAACTAAAAACGCCAGTTGTTCTCTTTTTACCAGAACAACCGGCGCTTTTTAGTTTAGTTTTTTATTTTGTTTTTGCTGTTAAACTCCTTATACCAGCCAAATCCTATTTTTTCAGCAAACGGTATACAATCGCAGCAACCTCCGACCGTTTCACCGGTACTTTTGGCTGATAGCTGCCGTCCTCATAGCCTTTTAGGATTTCGTTTTGTGTCAGATAAGTAATTGCTTCCTCATAATCGGCACTAAACATTTCTTTATCCGTAAACTTCACTTCCGTTCCGTCTGCCAACGGTTTCTTGCCGGTAAGCTCTGCAAAAGCATAGGCTAAAGCTGCAACCTCTTCCCGGGTCAATCCTTTGCTTAAATCAAAGGAAACTTTCTTCAGCAAGCCCGCTTTTTCCGCCGCCTGTAAATACGGAGCAAACCAATCGCCGGCCTTTTCACCTTTCGCCGGCGCCATTCCGGCTGCCCGCAGCAATATTGCCGTCAATTCCTTACCGGTTACTTCCTTATTCGCTCCAAAAGTACCATCCTCATAACCATTTACCAAGCCAATCAATTGAACCGCACTTAATTCCTTGGCGTACCAATTAGTTTTGGCTTCGTCTTTAAACTTCGCTGCCACATTTTCCGCCAACTCCGTCAATGCCGTATCACTCAGACTTTGAATCAACTGACGATCGGTAATCCTCTTCGCCGCCCAATCCATAATCCGGCTTTTATCGTCTTCCTGACTCAGTGTCTTGGATAATTCCTGCGCCCGTAAAGTTTCTGCGGAAGCCTGTGCAATTTTCTCATCTTCAATTCTTTCCTCTTTTTTACCGGGAAGAATCGGGAAACTCGGAGTTTGCGGTTCTTGGCTTTCCGAAGGCGTATACGGTACCAACGGTGCAATTTCTCTGGACAAATCCAAAATTGCCTGTTCAATTTCGCGAATTACCTGCGCCAGCGTATTTTCATCCGCTCCTTCTTCCGCCAAAAGTTCAGCTCGGCGGAGAATATTATCCAGCGCTTCTTTGGCCAACCGACTTGCTCTTTCATATTCCGGACTGGTTTTGGCCGCCTTGCCTGCTTCAATCGCCGCTTTCAGGGCTTTGATCTTTTCGGTTTGTTCAATTCTGACCCGAACCTTAATTTCTCCGGCCAAGTAACCTTCATAAACTACCGTCAATGTCTGATATCCAGCTTTTTCTGCCTCATAGCCCCGAATCATGCCCTTGGTCATTGGCACCTCTTCCGTCCGACCATTGCCATAGGTAACCGTTACCACGCCGCCATCCGGATCCAGTTCTTCGCCAAAATCATATTCTGTCTTAGCCGGAGCCTGTTTCAGCTCAGCACCCTTGATTACTCTTTGCAGGTAGCGGTCAATCGCCTGCTGAAGGTTAGCTACTGCTTCTGCCACCTGGTCTTTGTCTGCGTCCTCATCTTCAAAGACAGCAACCGCTGCGGCCAGCGCCGCTTTTAAATCCTGCTGCAAGTCGTCTTCCGCTTTTTCAAACATTTCCTCTTCCATCAAGAGGCGAACCTGACCAATGGTTTCCTGTAACTTTTCTTTGTTGACCGGTTCTTTCTTGCTGACATAAATCGTCATAACCGCCTGCGCATCCATATAAGTAAAAGTCAACTGCTTTTCGCCCTCTGTGGTCGAATCAAAACCACTGACCTCAATGCCGGCACCAGTCATCGTAATTACTTCTTTTTCCAAATCTTCATAAATTACTTCCAGCTTGCCGCCGCTCAAATCCAGCGGTTCATTTAAGAAATAATTCTTTTTCGGTTCTTCCTTAATCGTTAAACCCGTAACAGCCATTGTTTCCGTCTTGGCCTTTACTGTTACTGTAAAAGTCTGCGGCGCGGTAAAACCTTTGTACTCAACGGTCAGTTCCTGCTCGGTCGGAGAATTGGAGTTAAAGCCTTTTACCATACTGGGGGTAAGTGCAATTTCCTGCTCCGAATTATCCTCATAAATCAGCTTCAATCTTCCATCGCCAACCCGCAGCGGGCTGCCAAAGGCATAAACTTTCTTTTCCGGTATCTTTACCAGCTCGATCTCTTTAATTTCTGTTTCTTTCTTATGATAAATCAAAGTCATGCGGATACTGTCCAGCATCCCTGCCGCTTTGGCCACATAATAGACCTTGCCGTATTTTTCACCAGCCGGAATCGTCAGCGTCAGGTCGTCAAATACCAAATCGCCCTTTTGATCCGCTGTTTTTTTCGCCAAGAGTTCTGTCAAATCCTTATCTTTATAAATTCTTACTTCCATATCTTTTTCGATATTTTTGAAAGTAACCTGATATTGATCGTCAGCCATATTCTTGGCCTCTACCCAACGCATTGGGATATAATTCGTCTTATTGTCCTTGGCCTGCTCAAACATCTGCCATTCATAAATCCGAATTGCCGTCCACGGAGACATATCGCCCCGCGTAATATCCAGCTTCCATTCCTTAGCTGTAATCGGTTCGCTTAAATCAAAGTCCGTTACCGCCTGAGTATTGCCCCGAATACTATGCGCAATCTGCCACTGGCCATTATTGTCCTTATACTGAATACTGAAATCGCGTGTATTCATGATTGCGCCTTCACCGCCGGCTTCGGCATGATAAACCGCTACCCGGCGCACCGTTTTTGCTTCTGGAAAAGCAATGCTCATCCAGCCAGACGCTCCCGATGCACACCACTTATCCGTATTACCGCTGATTGTTCCGTTGATAGCATTACGCGCCGGTTCCGAATCATTTTCATGTGATTTATCCGTTACTTCCGCTTCCAAGCAAAGATTCGGGTTCTTCTTCGGCAGCGCATCGGTATCTGCTACTTCCATCTGCCAGTCCAATATCATTTCTGCCGGGTCAGATTTAACACCATTTTTGCCAACCGTTACCACAAAAAGTTTTTGTGTTGTTCCGGTCATATCAGCTGTCCGCGAAATCTTTTCCGCATAAAAATATTGACTGGAGGTTGCATTGATGATGGTTTTACTTCCATCGGCGTTTTCCTGATAAACCTCATAATATTCCGCATCTTTGACCGGCGTCCAGGAAAGTCTTGCTTCGGCATTGGCAGAAGTACGGAACATAACCTCATCCGCCTGCAAATCTTCTACTTTCTCCGGCTTTTCCCCATCGTCATACAGCGCCAACTGGCCTAAGTTAAAACGGTAATCCGCTTCATTTTCCGTGGCTTCTAAACGCAGCCGAATGGAACGAATCGTTTGACCAGCCAAAGAACCCACGCCAATCTCCGCCGTCTGCCAGTTTTCATCTGCTGCCTGCGGCAACTCAAAGGAATGGAATCCATCTTCCGCATAATCTTCGGCTGTTCCCAGTTCAAGATATGCTTTGCTGTTTTTGCCGCCCTTATAGGCTACCTTCAGCTTGGTATCGGCTCCCGTTCCCAAATGAGTGCTGTACAGCATAATCCGATTGGCATTGTCCTTTTCCAGGCTCCCATAAAACTGAATCGAATTGCCGCTGTTATAAGCATCGGTAAAGTCATATTTGGCCGCTAGTGCCTCTCCGGCTCCTGTTTCTGTCCGAATCCACCAGCGCCAGGTCGGCAGAATATCCTGCACGCCACGGCTGTTCCATTCGGCATCTTTGGATACTTGTCCGTCGATAAACCATTGCCGGCCATGTCCGGTATTAAAATAGGTATTAAACGGCAGCTGCATCACCGCCGACTTATCGGCTACAAATCGGGCAATTCCCCGCCACATCTTTCCCTTGCTGTTAGAATCACCGCTGGTTGTCGGATCGCCGTCAAAACCAACCCAGAAGTTTCTTTCCTGTTCATGATAATCTTCTGGACTAACCGCCATTCCCCGAATCGAGTCCGGCGTATAAAGACCGATTGACAGCTTTAATTTCCCTTCTCCATCCAATAAACTTCTATAACTAATACCCGTGTTATAGCTTCTTTGCTGTAATTCAAAGCCGGCATAGGCATCAAACGGATTACGGCCGATTTCTTTCATATGTCTGACCGTATTGTCATTTTTCGCACTTGACCAGTTAAAATTAGCAAAAAACTCATCAGCGGCATACTGCTGATCGGCACCATAGGGTTTGACAAAAAAATCATTGCCGGTCGTTACCCCATCGTAATGAAATCTATCACCACTGTTTGACATCGCGTCATACCAAGAAAAACGAATCCGGCCTTTGCGTTCTTTGGCTTTACGCTGTGCATACAGCATAAATTCACGCATGGTTTCACCCCACGGCTCAAACATATCAGTTTCCTGATTGATAAAATAACCGTCAAAGCCATAGAATTCAACCATATCAATCAGTTTATCCGCTACCGGAAAAATTGTTTTTCCATCAACGATTTGCTTCGTTAAAAACTTTTTCAAAATTTCCCGATCAGACGCTGAACTTGACCAGTTAAAAAACAAAGTGCCATAAACCGGCACCCCATTTCTATGACCGGCATCAATTACATCGGCGGTCGGAATCGGGCCATCCCAAAAGACCATTTGATCAACATATTGCCAAAAATCAAAAGCAAAGCAATCAAACTCATCGCCGTTGACCGAGTTGTCCTCATCATTTTTGGAGTTCATCAGCGGCACTGACTGCACCTTGGCTTCGGCGCTGGCCAGAGGATTGACCACATGACCGGTAAACCTCTCCCTAAGCGGCACACTGGCCCGGTTTAAATTATCGTCTGGGCTTTTCCAGGCTTTCCATTCTAAGATTTTATCCAAATAAAACATCTCCGAGATTGGCCTTAAAGTCAAGCCGGCTTTATATTCTTCATTTTCTCTGACCTTGACCGCATAAGCATTATTAGCAAAAGTTCCTGCCAAAAGCAGCACCGCTAATAGTAAGGATACTATTTTATTCGTCTTTTTCTTCCAGTTTAAGTGCTTTTTCATCAATTTCTCCTTAAATCTTGAATCATAATTTCTTTCATTGCTTACAGTTCTTCGAATATTTGTAAACAACTTTTTGTAAACAAAAACATAACAAATTATTTTGTTTTAGTATAAATTTCCTCCTTCCTTTTCTAAATCATTTTTATATTTTTTTGCATTTCTAATTTATCTCTTATGTAAGATAATATATTTTTTATTATCTTTCGTCAAGCGTTTTCCAACTTTTCTACATTTTTGCTTTTTTATTTTGCTATTTTTATATATTTTTGATTATCTTTTGTTAACACTATTGGCAATGCTTTATTATATTCTCCTCATCTTTTCTAACAAAACAAGACCCATTCCTTATCTTTAAAGGAATAGGTCTTGTTAAGTTTAAAACTATTAAAACTAGCGCTTGCTTTATTTCTCCTTGCGGAAAAAAGCATTGTGAATCGCCGTCACGGCTTTCTCTTCGTCCTCGGCACTGACCAGCACCGAAATCTTAATCTCACTGGTGGAAATCATATTGATATTAACACCCGCATCATAAAGCGCTTCAAACATCTTGGACGCTACGCCGGCATTAGCCGCCATTCCCGCGCCGACGATGGATACCTTGGCGATATTGTCCTCGGCCTCAATCGTTTCAAAGCCAATTGTCGTCTGATGCTCCTGCAACAGGCGAATAGCCTCGTCTTTGTCCTTCTTTTCAACCGTAAAGGAAATATCTTTCTTATCCGCCCGGCCGATTGACTGCAGGATAATATCCACATTGACATTGTTTCTGGCCAGCAGGGAGAAAATTGCATACGCTTTTCCTGGCTCGTCCTTAATATTTGATACCGCCAGCCGGCAAACATTGGCATCGCTTGCCACGCCGCTGATCAACATTCTTTCCACTTTTGTTTCCTCCTTAACATAAGTTCCGCTATGATTATTCAGACTGGAACGCACCACCAAATTGACCTTATACTTTTTAGCCAATTCAACCGAACGGTTGTGCAGCACCTTAGCCCCCAGCGAAGCCAGTTCCAGCATTTCATCGTAGGTAATCTCCTCAATCTTGCGAGCATCCGGAACCACTCTGGGGTCAGCCGTGTAAACGCCGTCCACATCTGTATAAATCTCACATAAATCGGCATTGAGCGCTGC
>CAUUKX010000097.1:0-7169 GCA_963545585.1 uncultured Lachnospiraceae bacterium | reverse complement strand
TTGATGAAGGAATCTTAAAAATGATGACCTGTGGATAAATCTGCGGAAACTCAAGAAAAAAAATTTCACTTGCTCTTCTGAAATTTTTGTTGTATAATACATTTGGTTTTGGCAGAGTTTTCTTTTGTATTTCTATAACTAATTTCTTTCAAAAGAAAGCCTTAGTCAAATATTTGCGTAAGTGGCTCAATGGTAGAGCATCGCCTTCCCAAGGCGAGGGCTGCGGGTTCGAGTCCCGTCTTACGCTTTTTTTATTTCTTATTTTTAGCCGACCGCAGAGGAATCTCCATGAACCAGAGCAACGAACTTTTAAAACCGATTGAAACCTCAGCCTTGCTGCTGCGGCCCTTTCGGATGAGTGATTTAAATGATTTTTATGAATATGCCAAGCGTCCTGAAATCGGCCCGAATGCCGGCTGGCGGCCGCACCCGAATAAAGTTCATTCCGCTAAGATTTTGCGCTCTTTTTTAAAGGCAGGCGACGTTTACGCCATCGTCCTGAAAGAGGAAACCAAAGTAATCGGCAGCATCGGCCTGCACGAGAACCCGGTGCCGGAGCCGTTTGCCAAAGATTATCACGGCCAGCGCCTGCGGGAAGTCGGTTATGTCTTAAATTCCGATTATTGGAACAAGGGCTATATGACGCAGGCACTTTCGGCGGTGATTTATTATGCCTGCCAAACTCTAAAATTGGACGGACTTTTTATCAGCCATAATGAAGAAAATATTCGGTCAAAGCGGGTCATTGAAAAATGCGGTTTTCAGCTTGTCGGCTCCTATCAAAAAGAATTGGTCTTTTTAGACGGCCGAATCGTAACCAGCCGCTTTTATACCCTCTTCTTTGACCACAACTGGAAACCCGCGTCCGATCCTCAATACGATGAAATCTCCATTTGGTAAAATCCCCATGCGGCCGCAGCAACATGGGGATTTGCATTATACTTTTAAAGTTTTTAGATATTCTTTTCTTTCCGGCGAGATTTGCCGGCTTTCTCTGGCCTTTTGAATTGCCTTGTTATGCGTCCAGCTCTCCAGCCGCCGAGCCTTAATCAGCGGCAGCGCCGCATCATACTGCTTGACCAGCGCCATGCTGAAATACCAAGCAATCATCATCTTAACATAATATTCTTCCGACTGGATCGCCGCTGCCCACTCCAAATATTCGGGCTGAAATTCCGTGTCCAGATAATTCGCCAGCAAAAGCCCCACGCCATAGCGAATCGTATAGGTTTCCCCCGATTCCATCCATTTTTTAATCAGCGGCAGCATTGCCTTCGATCTTTTCTTAAAAAATTTCGGCAAAAACGAATCACAGGTTGCCCAATTATCAATATAGGGCAAAAACGTCTCCGTCCTATCCAATGTTTCCTCAAAATCTCCCATTTGCTCAATCAAAAAAGCATGAAGGTTATTTTCCTCAAAATAGCAATGCGGAAGTTCCTCTAAAAATTCCATACATTCCGCCTGCCGCTCCTTAAAAAGCTGCTTGGCAAGATTTCGCAGCGCCGGGGTACGAATCCCGATCATCGTTTCGGCCAGTACATTGGGAATCAGTTTTTGATTAAACTCTTTATACCCTTCGTCCTTTAATGCCATTAGTTCCGCCTGAAACCGAACCTTGTTCATAATCTCTCCTTCCTATAATGTCAAGCCCTTTCATTCAATAAAACATAATAAAAATATTTTACTTAAACTTATTTGGAAATTTTATTCATTCTTCTTGAAAAATATCAAATTTAATATTCACATCTTACTTCATCAAATTCTTTATATTCTATTGGATAACCCTCTATACTTTTTAGATAATATCTTCCTTTTTTTAACTTTAAGTTTCTATTTCCATCTTCCATTATCTCACATTCCATCAATATTGCTTTCCCATTTTTATAAGATACGACTGCCATAATATTATTTTTCGTATCTTTCAACTCAATAATTTCATAATACTTTTTCAATTCAGGCGGAGCTAATATTTTATCAAAAACTAATATAGGCATCGTAAGTACATGTATCGTCATTACCACTGAAAAAATTATAACTGTTACATTGATGATTATTCCATTTTCTTCTTTCTTTTTTATATTTTTCTTACTAGCATTGTTATTTTTTTCTCTTTCAATTTCTCTTTTTTCTTTCTGAGTTTCGCCTTTTATATTGTCAAAGACTTTTAAAAAAAGATAAAAATAGAGCCCCCATGTCAATAGAGTTATGATTATATCAATTACAAAAATGATGTTAATTGATATTGAAATTTTAAATTTTTCTATAACATTCTCACTAAAGATTAGTAGTACAAAAAATGTTACTATTGAAGTCAAAGTAGAGTAACTTGCACTCTCCCATTTACTTAATTTGTTATTCTTTAACATATTTTTAAAAATAAACGGCGATCCTAAAATAATAAAATATAGAACTATAATCCCAAATCCTAAAACTTTATCATCAACAATACTATTAAAAAAGTAACCCGAAGGAATCCCATAAAAGACTACCGCCTTCTGTGCATAGCTATAATTTATCACATACAATAACGCATTTATCATACAGCAAAACATAATAAATAATCTCTGAATAACAACTGAATATTCTTTTATAATTTCAATCACTTTATTTTTGTGGTCTTCCTGATTTTCTTTAATATTTTCTGCTTCCATATCATACCTCAAATCTATCTGACAGCAAGGGCAGAACCAATACCCGCCTACTTTTTATATCTTCTGACAAAGTTTTCTCATCACTCAACTCCTACAGAATTATTCTGCCCTTTTCAAGATTATTCAACCACGGTCTTGTTTTTTCCTTTTCATACTCCCAACAGCGCCCGCAAGGTTCGGGCTTTTTCGGTTGCTGCTGATTTGGCTTTGGCATCGGCAATTTCCACCAAGCCTGTCCATTTGGCTTCTTCTGCTGAAATCAGGCCTCGCTCGGCCGCTTCTTTTAAGTAGGCCGCATAGCGGACAGCAATCTCCAAAATCCGATTAACCCAAACCGGAGGTTTTTGGGTTTGGACAATCTGCCGACCGGCATATTTTATACTTTCGGTTAAAAGCGGATAAAATACCGGCAGCCAGTAAATATTCTTTTCCAGTGAGCGGACTAATTTCGCCGGACTGACCGCTTCACTGCTTTTCAGCAAAACTGCTGCCGCTCTTTTTACCACTTCGCAATGAAGCTCTCCCCTTTTAATCAATTCCGCCGCCACCGCCGGAACCGAATAAGCAGCCTCGCCGTCCTGCGCCAGCAGACCAATTACCACAGTTAAAAGCGATAACGGCAGCGGTGGTATATTTCCGCCGTCTAACGGACCACTTGCGCCCCCACGCCAATTCCGATATTTGGAAATTGCTATTTTTTTCGCATTTTCATCCCAGTGCAGCCAAACGGAAGCCTCATCCTTGGCAAACTCTTCCGCGCCCGGCGCAGCAAGAACCGCTTCCATCTGCCCTTCAGCACTGATGGAATACACCCAGCCGGTATTGACAATTTGATATTCTCCGGCTGTATCCGGTGTCATTTTTACTGATTTAGCCAAGTCCGGGGCATTGATCCGGAATTGTCTATGCGCCGGTATGCTTAAATGAAAGAGCAGGAGCTTTTGTGCCGTCCGCAGCGTGGTCTGACCGACCCACAGCACTGCTTCATCCTCAATCACCGGCTTCATTATCTTTTCCGTTTTCCAGACCTCAGCAAACGGAACCTCGAATCCCCTTTCCTCAGGTACAGCCGCTTTTCCTTCTGCCGGCGGCAATCCCTTTACCAGCGCCTTGGCGGTCGTTACGGCAATGGAATTTCCTTTTTTATCTGCCAAAGCCCGAATTGCCGGCAAATCTAAGACTGATTTTTCTGCAATTGCCTTTTCGACTGCTGCTTCCGCCTCCGGCAAATATTTTTCAGCCACCTTTACCAATTCCGCCGTTCCAGCTAACAGGCGAACTGCCCTTAACGACACCGCCACCAAATCGTCAATCAGCGGCCAGACGACCGCTAACAGCCCATCGCCGGCAATCGTATCAAAAGCCGCTGCCAGTGCCGCCAAATTAGTCGGTTCTCCGCTCTGCCAGTCCAAATAGGCAATGTCCGCCATGCCCGGGTGCAAAAGTCCCCGCTGCCATGCTTCGATTGCCGCTATGGCGACATTTTCCGCCTCATCCGGCAAATTGGAACGCTGCGCTGCTAATAGATTAACGCTTGCTCCGGACGGCAAAGGCTGCCGGCGCCGAACCGTCTGCCGCAAAATCAATCCCTGGCCATGATAGACCTCACTATCCCAGCGAATTCCGCTTAACGCATAATCCCCCCACAACGGAAAAATCGAAAACAATTCCTCGCTGTTCCAGCCCAAATCAAATCGATCGGGGAAAATCTTCATCCACTCGGGCCTGGAAATCGGACGCCGCCAATAAGCCAATTTTTTTAAATCAAGACTTGGCTCCGGGATCGGCTCTTTAATATAACGCAGTACCGCTTCGCCCGCCGTCATGGGTAAGCCGATCAGCGGCAGGTCAAGCTTTCCTATCGCTTTGACATCAGCCGCCGTCTTGCCGGCAATGTCCAGTCTGGCCAGGGCCAACTGAAAGTCCGCCTCTAAAATATCTGCTTTTTCCCTTTGATATTGCTCTAAGCGGCTAACCAAGTCCGAAAGCCGAATGGACAAATCGTCAAAACTGGGTGTCGATAAAAGACAGGGAACTTTATCAATGTTTCGGCAAACCTGATAAATCCGAGCCGATAGAAGCCCCGTCGGCATGTTGCCGCTGTCAATCACAATGCTTGGCATCTCGTCCCTGCACCAGCTTTTTAAGGTATGACTCAAAAGCGGAAAATCTGCTGTCCGCAGCCCGGCCAGACTTAATTTGACATTTTGCGGATCTGTTTGCGCCAACTGATTGGTCAGTGCTAAAAATCGCTCGGTTACAATATCATGCACAAAAGCGCTGCGGTTTGAAAGCGTGACCGCCAGTTCCGTTAAATGCTCCGGCGTCACTTCACCCACGGCAAAATCCGGTATCTGCCATAGCTTCGGCATCCGCTGCCACAATCCTTGCGGCTCTGCTTTTTCATCCGCAGACTGCACGCTGATTTGCCATTTTTCCATCAATTTCCGAACCAAAACCGCTGTAGCCTTGTCCGAATCCGCTGCCAATAAAGACAACCACTCGCCCAGCGTTTCTTTGTCCGAAGGACAGTTCCGCTTCAAAGCAGATTTCAGCAGTAATTGTCTGGTTTTCTTGACTTTACCGGAAAATGCCGCCAGTAATATTTCTGTCAGCCTGTCCTCATCTGCCTTTTCAATCAAAACCGGTGCCAATCGCTCAATCACCGGTGAATCGCCGCAAGCCAGCAAAGGAATCAGACTTTCCGTACGCCTGATGATTTCATCGTCTTTAAGCCCTAACTGATCCAGTATCCGAATCCACACCTTGCGGTCGCCCGGTCGAAGCGATGAGTCCAACGCCGCAAAAGCCAAGGAAAGCGCTTTTGACCGGACAATCCAGCCTCTCCGGCAGCCTTCCGGGAAAACTTGCCCGAACGGGCCGGTAACCGGCATATTCAGCGCCGCGCCGACTCGAATATGTTCGGCAAACCGCCAGCTGATTAACGTAAGCCCCGGCAAATCCGCCGATTTTTGAAATTGAAGCTCTGCCGCCAAACCCAAAGCATGTGCGGCGCAAGCCGACCAATCCTTCATATATTCAATGCTCTCCGGAACTTTTAATTGAAAGCGATCTACCAGCCGCACCGCCAAATTCCCAAAAGCACTGAGTGAATGTTCCCACATCCGCCGTCGGGCGGTACAGGCAAAAGTAATAAAATCAGCGGCATATTCCGCGCCCCGCCGGCTGATAATCTCTAAAGCAGTATCATCTGCCGTGCGCAGAACATCGGCTGCCCGTCGGGCATCTACACCTACTTCAATTGCAAACAAAGCCAGCCTGTTCAAATCAGTATCCACTATCTTGACCATTTCCCAGCCGTTATCCGTTTCCTTATAATCAAACCAATCACCGCTTTTTAATCCGGCTAAGGCCGTCCTTTTCTGATCCGATGTAATCGCCGGCAAATTAAGAACTTCTTCCGCTGATGCGTCCTCCCAGCCCAGTGCCCGATAAATTTCCACCGCCTTTTCAATCCTGCTGCTCATAGCTTCCTTCCTTTAACCGAACCGCCAATATATGTTTACACGGCCCCCGGCTGTTTTGATGATTAAAATACCACGCACAGGTACACTTTGCTTCTTTTATGTCCCTATTCGGGTCGTAAGTAACCCGATAGTCCATATCCTGCGAATGTACGATCCATTGCCCGCCGCCGATACTTTCGATTTGATTTATCAATTTTCGGGCCGCTGTCAGACGGGGATTATCCTTCTGCACCCGTTCCGGTTCCTCCGGCAGTTCCCTATGAAAATAACTGTTTTCATATAAGTCATAGCCCAATTTCCCGGAGGCAGCCAGTAAAGCCAAGGCCGCTTCCGCCTGTCCGCCGGACAGCCGCCACTTCTCGGCTAATAATTTTTCATTCAGCTTGGCCTCAAAGCTGAGGACAGAGCCGATCTCCCAAGCATTTTCCATCACCTCCGGCTGCGCTAACCCCTCTAACAGCGCTCCCTCGCCGGAATATCCCTGCCAGCTTTCCGCCGTCAGGCTCAACGTCAGTCTGGCACAGCCCAAATCTGCCTCTATCATCATTCCGCCCTGCTTTTCCTCCGCCTGCGTATAAAAGCACAGCCCCAGCGTATCGGTCATTACTCGTTTTAAAGCTGACAGCCGGTGCAGACCGGAAACCCAAACTGCGCCCGCACTCCTTCGCGGCAAAATCTTAACCCCGGCCGGCGAATAGGTCAGCCAGCCGGAACGCTCCTGCCCGGTCGCCGCCGGAAGCGAGGCAATAAAGGCTTTGGCCGCTGTTCCTTTCACTGTAAACATCGGTTTCATTTCTTTATGAATCGCCGCAGTATTGCCCAATGCCCGCACCCAGCGCTCCGGCATTTCTACCGGCCTTTGAACAATGATCCTGCCCATTGGCGCTATTTCTTCCGAATAATTCAGCGCTAATGCCGACAGCCCATCGCTGCCGACCGAGAGTTTCAGCTTATCCTTTTGTTTTATTTCCGTCAGCGCCGTTCTCAGCTCCGGGCCAATATCAACATTGGTTGTGCCAAAGGATAT
>CAUUKX010000096.1:0-7495 GCA_963545585.1 uncultured Lachnospiraceae bacterium | reverse complement strand
GGCTTCAACAGGATAGTTGGACTTGTTTTGTTGTCAAAAAACGGGGAAACTCAAAATTTTTTCGATTTTTTTAATTTGTTCGACAAAACTTTTTCGATTTTTTTGAAAAAATTCCTATTCTGTCATCTCCCGAATAAACCAATCGCACAGACTGATATTATTCTTTCGCAGTTCCGCCTTTGGCCTGTCCGCTCTCAGCTGCCCCTGCTTCAGCAAAAGGAAACGCTGGCACAGAGTTTCTGTTTCCGCCATGTTATGCGATGTCAGTAAAATCGTCGTACCCACGCTTTGATTTAGGTTTTGCAGCATTTGCATAATCTTAGCTGCCGCCAAAACATCCATTCCCACCGTCGCCTCGTCCAAAATCAAAAGCTGCGGCCGGTGCAAAATTGCTGTACCGACATTGATTCGGCGCTGCATACCGCCGGAATATTCCCGTACCGGCCGGTCAATTTGCGCTCCCAGTTCGCACAGCTCCAGCACCCAAGCAATCGCTTCGGCCAGCACCCGGCCGTCAAGACCATAGGCTCTGCCCCAAAAATCCAGATTCTGCCTGCCCGTCAGTTCCGAAAAAAGCATAATCTCCTGCGGAACATATCCCATTTCCCGCCGAATTACTTGCGGCTCTTTTTGAATATCCTTTCCTTTATAATAGATTAAACCGCTGTCGGGCTTTAACAAAGTGGCAATCATTTCAATCGTGGTTGATTTACCGGCACCGTTTACTCCCAAAAGCCCGATTATTTCGCCGCTTTCCGCCGTAAACGACAGGCCGTTGACCGCTGTCACTTTTCTATAACTTTTTTTTACATTTTGCAGTTCCAGTAATTTCATAAATCCTCTCCGCTTATTCTCCGCCTAAATAATATGGCAAAGCCTTTTTATTCTAAACTCAACTCCGCTATCTTATCATGTTTTCCCTTTCCCGACAATCCATAGCTCCCTTTCAGCCGCAATGCCTTCGCCGCCAATTCTGCCCTTAAATTATAGCTTTTTTCAGTCACTGCTTCTTTTAAAGGCCTAATTCAGCCGCTGCGAAGCCCGGCGCTCGCTGTCATAGAAAAAGCTGTCGCCATACTGCCCTTTATATGGCAGACTTCCCATTCCCGTGGCTTCTGTCAAATAGCGGAAGTACAGCTCTCCGTTTTTATAAATCTGCCATTCTATCTGTACCAAGAGATAGCCATCATGCAAAAATGGCTCTTCCCTTAGCCGAATCCCACTCTTTCCCTGAAAATTAGTTCCCTTGGCAACCGCATAGGTTTCATTCGGCAGGAAAAAGCGCAGATACCAGTTCTGCCGTGAAAGGTACACCTCATCGGTCTTTACTTCCTTCGGCTTTTTAATCTGCTCCGCCAACTCTCTCCCGCTGTAAAGCTTTAACCGCTCGCCAATGACCAGCTTGCTGTTATCCCCCAGCGGCACATAGCGGCTGCCGGTAAATGCGTCCAAATAGCTTTGATAGCTCATATCATTGTTTCTTTTTTGCTTTTCTAAGAGCTTGGCCGTATCCTCAAAGTATTTCTTGTTAATCCACGATGCAAAGTCGTTTAATCTTGCCTTTTGCTCAATCTCGGTATTGGCAGTATTAATCTGCTTCAGCTTTTGGTTGCCGTGATAGTACAAATCCACCTCGGTTTTTTTGCCCTGCTTATCAACAAAGAAATAATGCGGCACTACTTTAATCGAATCGGCTTGATAAAATAAATCACTGTTGGTGGTCAGCATTAAGTCAACTGGCATCCCCAAGGCAATGCCGTCCTGCCGGTTCGCAAGCTTCCCTACTTGGGGATAAACCGGCATTTCTAAGCTGGCATAGTTTCGTCCATCGCCAATCTGCAAAATCCGGCTGTCCATTACTTTACCAAAGACTGCCATGGCAGCATCCTGAACTGCTTTTTCATTTTTAATATCTTTATTGGCCGAGTATTCAAATGCTTTACTGGCTTCATCCCTTAAATTGACCGGCAGACTGCGGAAAGAAATATTGTGCTTCTCTCCTTCTTTGGCCCAAGCGGGGATAAAATAGCTGGTCGTATCGTTTTCCGCTTCGGCTGGAAAATCATACCATTTCCCAGCCGGACGATAAATGCCGGTATAGTCTGCACCTTCATACACATCAAAGCTGAACCGCACCTGTCGTTTGGCGGTATAAGTACTGTAATCGCGGTCGCCATAGCCGGGAATGTCTAAATGCTCGCCAGTCAGCGGATAGGTAATGGCAAAGCTTTCTTCTTTCAAGTACTGCCTTTGCTCGTCTTTGGCTTTTGGATATTTTTCACCCGGGCTAAAGGTTCGCTCTGACAGGCCGGGATAGCAAACCACCGGCGTATGGGCTGTTACTGGATTGCCGGTCAGGTTTTTTTCCTGAATGGTCGGAAACTCCCCGCCATAGGAAAAAGCCAGCTGATAAATGACTTTGCCGGTGCTTGGTGCGTCTTTTTGATTGGGCGTTTCCGCCGGAATCACAATCCCGTCCTGATACAAAACATCGGCGCTAATCTTGGGCGAAGGCGGAACCATTTCCCCCACAGGTACAGGCTGGCCGTTAATCGAAAAAGATGCGTCAACCGTTGTGCCGTTTTGATAGCTGCCTTGGGTCATACTAACGGCTACTTTGCTGTAATTTTGTGGTGTCAGGGTCAACTGACCGCCCGGCAGAACTGGATTATTGATTTCAGCCGAAGCAATTTCATAAACTGTGGCATTTTTAATTGCCATATAGGTATATACCTTTTTTTCGGTGCCGATAAATTTAGTTTTGCCGGTTTTTTTATCTTTTTCGTACTTTTTTTCTTCCGCTGTAACCGTTCGCTTTTCCCATTGGCACTTAGCCAGATACTGGTCGGTAATCACGTTGGCATACAGCTTTTCGGTGGCCGGGATTCCTTTTGCCACATCAAAGATTTCCTGCCCCGGCTTTTCCGAAGCCAGCCGCAGCTCTGCTCCGCCAAAATCAGTCGCCTGAGGAATCAGTGGCTGAACCAGTTCTTCGGTGGTGGTTCCTGATTCTGATTCTGATCCCGGTTCTGGCGGTCCCGGCCAATCTTTGGGCATGCTGGCGGTTACTTCATAGGTTTTTCCGTTCTTGCCCTTATTACGAAAAGAAATCAGGGTGCGCTTGCCTTCGGCCATCGGATAAACCAAAATCGCCGCCCGAAGCATCGCTTCTTCCATCTGCGGGGTGATATTTTCTCGGTCAAAGCCTTTCCCAAACTCGGCTTCAAAGCTGTCTTTAATTAGGTTGATATAGTAGTGGCGCTGGCGGGCTTGTTCTGCTTCGGAAAGCCATCTTATTTTTTGCCATAAACTGGTTTTCTCATTCTGATTTTCTATCCAGTTAAATTGGCTAAACGGCTTGCCGTTATATGCGTCCGCCGGATAATCCGGGTTTTCTACCAAATAGTTCTCTGGGGTAGTACCCAGATATTTCCATTGATTATTTTTATTGATATTATAGACTATTTCCCACCTATCATTTTTTGTAATGCTCTGATAATCGATTTTTTGTTTTTTGGCTGTTTTGGCTAAAACCAACAGCCCATGTTCTGCCCACACCTCTTCACTAAAGGCTTTGATATCCGTTTCCTGATACCATTTGTTTTGAGCCGCAAAAATTGCCAAAGTCTTTTCCATATCTTCTTTGGTATAATTACTTTCGGCTTGAATAGGAAAAACAAAAGCTACTAATAGACTAACCAACCATAAAAATATAAGATATCCTTTTTTCATTATCGTTTCCTCCTATCGAATTTTATGATAGTCAAAATCATAAATTTCTTTGTATAGCTTTTGCCATGTTAAATCCAAATTATACCAAATGTTAAAGCAAACCTCATATGCTTGCCCCGTAAAACCTTTGATTTCTTCAAACCGTACAATATAACGATCCTGATCTAAAAAGAAATCGGTACTTGCATAATCTAAGTGAGTATAAGCACTGGTTTTCTTCCTTAAAAACTGCATTACCTTTTCTACTTCCGCTTTTGGCAAACGACGCAGCAAGAGTTTTTCAACATCTTCCAACTGCCCCGCTGATTCCATCCCCTCGTTAGTATAGTTAATAATTCCTCTTATTTCATCAATACTCAAATCTGGATATTCATTGTCAATCGCATCCTGAACTCTTGGCGAATAGTGTAATCCCCCTTTGGTCATATTCCGGTCTTCCAGCACCCGGGTCAGCTTGGGAATACTTTCATCCGCCGGATTGACCCATTTACTGCCGCCGTAGTAGTGAGCCGCTAATTCCGCTTCCTGCTTTTGCTTCATCACTTCCGGCTGAAAGGCCGGCCGGCGGCTGGGGGTTAAAAGGCGCATAACGACGGTAGCGGCTTCTGCTCTGGTTAAAATCCCCTGCGGCTTGAAGCTGGTATCTTCATAGCCAGTCAAAAGGCCAAGAGTATAGGCCTCTTTAACCGCTTTTTGATACGCTTCTTTTCCCGCCGTCGTCTTTTGATAAGCGCCAACTAACGCAAAATCCAAGATAGCTTCTTCTGCCTGAGCACTCTCTAACTTTGATAAGTCCTCACGACCAGCTAAAAAGCGCATCATTAACAGCGCCATTTCCTCGCGGCTGATTTCTGCCCGGAAATCAGAAAAATCACCGTCCTGTAAAATCCCCATTTCTTTTGCCTTGTTTAAATAAGGAATCGCCCAGTATTCGGAGTTATTCGCCGCCGTTTGGCCGCCTGCCCGTACCAGCATAGTAATAAACTGGTCGGCTGTCAGCTTGGTATCCGCCCGAAAACTGCCATCGGGATAGCCCTTGATGATTTCATTGCCGCTACTCGCTAAGGCGGTAACATCGGCGGCATACCATTCACTGCCCTTGATATCGGTAAAACCGGCTGCTTTCACTGGTACAGCGCCAAAGCTCCATAATCCGGCTAAAATACTAATGCCGAGCAGCAATGCCCAAAACGCCTGCCGAATCTGTTTTTCTGCTTTTCGAAATCCTTTGAATCTTTTTACTGTTCCAGCCGTTTGGGTAATTGGGATAATTGGCATATTATTTGCCTTGCCGGTAAGATTGGTTCTTTTCATTTCTGCTTTTTGTGCCATCGCTAATTCCTCCTAAATAAATTGAATGGGTTTTTTTATGCTGCTTTTGGTTATTAACTCAACTTTCCCATAGTCTTTTTTGACTCTATCCCGCTCGGAGAGCAGGTGCCCTGATCGAAAGCTTCGCTTTCTACCCAGGCGGACAGTCTGCCTAAAAAAGACTGTTCTGGCGAACATGGGAAAGTTGAGTTACTAACTTTATTTTCTTTTTTTACAAAAGGTCATTTTGGGTTTTGGGCTGTTTTTTCAAAACCAACAGCCCATGCTTTGTCCAAATTTCCTCACTAAAGGCTTTGATATCTGTTTCTTGATAATATTTATTTTGAGCCGCAAAAATTTCCAAAGTCTTTTCCATATCTTCTTTAGTATAATAGCTTTCGGCTTGAACAGGAAAAATCAGCATCACCAGCAAACTAATTAGCCATAAAAGTATAAGATATTTTTTCATTGCAGTCTCCTTTTTTTATCTAATTTTATGATAGTTAAAATCATAAGCTTTTTCATATAATTCTTTCCATTCCGGATTCATATACCAAATATTAAAACAAACATAATATGATTGCCCCGTTAAGCCTATAACTTCTTCAAACCGTACAATATAACGATCCTGAGCTAAAAAGAAATCAGTACTTGCATAATCCAAATGGGTATCCGAACTGGTTTTCTTTCTTAAAAACTGCATTACCTTTTCCACTTCTGCTTTTGGCAAACGGCGCAGCAGCAATTTTTCAACATCTTCCAGCTGCCCCGGTGATTCCATTCCTTCTTTAGTATAGTTAATAATTCCGCTTATTTCATCAAAAGACGGATCGGAATAGTCATTTTCAATCACTTCCCCAAGGCTCGGCGAATAATCCAATTTCCCTTTGGTCATATTCCGGTCTTCCAGCACCCGGGTCAGCTTGGGAATACTTTCATCCGCCGGATTGACCCATTTACTGCCGCCGTAGTAGTGAGCCGTCAGCTCTGCCTCCCGCTTTTGCTTCATCACTTCCGGCTGAAAGGCCGGTCGGCGGCTGGGGGTTAAAAGGCGCATAACGACAGTGGCGGCTTCTGCTCTGGTTAAAATCCCCTGCGGCTTGAAGCTGGTATCTTCATAGCCAGTCAAAAGGCCAAGAGTATAGGCCTCTTTAACCGCTTTTTGATACGCTTCTTTTCCCGCCGTCGTCTTTTGATAAGCGCCAACTAACGCAAAATCCAAGATAGCTTCTTCTGCCTGAGCACTCTCTAACTTTGATAAGTCCTCACGACCAGCTAAAAAGCGCATCATTAACAGCGCCATTTCCTCGCGGCTGATTTCTGCCCGGAAATCAGAAAAATCACCGTCCTGTAAAATCCCCATTTCTTTTGCCTTGTTTAAATAAGGAATCGCCCAGTATTCGGAGTTATTCGCCGCCGTTTGGCCGCCTGCCCGTACCAGCATAGTAATAAACTGGTCGGCTGTCAGCTTGGTATCCGCCCGAAAACTGCCATCGGGATAGCCCTTGATGATTTCATTGCCGCTACTCGCTAAGGCGGTAACATCGGCGGCATACCATTCACTGCCCTTGATATCGGTAAAACCGGCTGCTTTCACTGGCACAGCGCCAAAACTCCATAACCCAGCTAAAATACTGATGCCGAGCAGCAATGCCCAAAATGCCTGCCGAATGCTTTTTTCTGATTTACTCAAAATCTTTCCTTTTTTTGCTATTTCGGTAATCCAGCAACGAAAGGTAATCGGCATTTTGTTTTGACTTCCGGCAAGACTTGTTCTTTTCATTTCTGCTTTTTGCGTCATTATGATTTCCTCCTAATATTAAATTGCCTGATTTGTTCCGGGTTACCCTATTGTTTTCGGCTTGTTACTTGCTGGGTGCTGCTTACAGCTTGGTTTTCCGATAGTTGATTATTATTGACAGCCTATCATTTACTAATTTTACTCAACTTTCCCATAGTCTTTTTGGGCTCTATCCCGCTCAGAGAGCGGGTGCCCCTGGTCGAAACGCTATGCGTTTCTGCCCGGGTGGGCGACCTACCTGATCGAAAGCTTCGCTTTCTGCCCGGGCGGGCAGTCTGCATGGACCCACTCTCGCGATTTTCTTCGCAAATCGCATTCCGTTCCTGCCCGCCGCCGAAAGGCGTAGCCTTTCTGGAAGCAACGAGCCTAAAAAAGACTGTTCTGTCGAACATGGGAAAGTTGATTAATTTTATTTTAACATTTTTTTCTCAAAAAGTCGTCCACAATTTGTGGAATTAATAACTCAATTTTCCCATGTTCGGCCAAACTATAAGGCAGCGGGTGAGAAGAGAATGCAAAAAGTTTCATAAATAACCATAGTGTTTCTTGACATTTTTTTAATAAATTGATACACTAAAAAAAAGATGTAAGGGGATTTGAACCAATGAAAAGCAAGCAAAATATAAATTATCTTTCTATTCTCTCAAACCT
>CAUUKX010000095.1:0-7629 GCA_963545585.1 uncultured Lachnospiraceae bacterium | reverse complement strand
GCTTTCCTTATTGTTCCAATAAATATTCCAGCGCTAACTTAGCGACATTGCGCTCCGGCCGGATGTCCCGGCGAATCCGCACCCGCCAGTCAAAGTTCAGCAGCGGCGGAATCGGGACTCTGACCGCCACCGTATCTCTTAAAAAGGAGACACTGTCAGGATAATGTTCAAAAATATCGCCGCACAGCACAATAACACCGGGATTAAACAAAACAATCACCTGCGCCATCGCCGCCGCCAGTTTTTCCAGCGCTGTACGCAGCACCGCCTGGGCGATTTCTTCCCCTTGGTCAGCCCTGTCGCAAATCTGAACCAGATTAACACCGGTTTGACCGCTTTGGCTTTGATACTCGGCTTCAATTGCCGATTTGGCAAAATACGGTTGCAAATGCCCCTTTTGGCCGCAGCTGCACAGCCGACCGTTTTCTTCCACCAGCAAATGAGCAAACTGAGCTGCCATTTTGTTCCAGCCGCGGATTACCTGCCGGCCGCTAATCATCCCACCGCTGATACCTTCGTCGGCAAAAACATACACCAATTCGTCGGTATGCGGAAACTCCTGAGAATAGGCGGATTTTAAATCGACATCAATATTGTTTTCCAAAAATACCGCAACGTCAAACAGCGACTTGACCGACTCGACAATCGGAATCATCTCCTGTGTCTGCTCCGAATAAATAACAGTGCCCCGCTGCCGGTTGACAATGCCTCTGACCGCCAAGCCGACACTGACAATTTTTTCCTTGGAAATACTGCTTTTTTCCAAGGCCTGATTCATCATTTGATGCAACACCTGCAGCAAATCTGCCGCATATTTGATTCCCCCAATGCTGTCCTTGGCTTCGTAAATCACTTCCTCCAACAAATTCTGGATGCAAAGGCTGATGCTGCGTCGGCTGATATGAATCCCCATGCTGTAACAACTGTTTTTTCTGATGTTTAACAACACCGGCCGCCGGCCAACAAAGGTAATTTCTTTTTTTTCTTCATAAACCAGTCCCGCCCGCACCAACTCCTCTACTGCTCTGGTTACCGATGCCGCTGATAAATGCAGGCTTTTCCCCAATTCAATCCGGGAAATCCCGCCGCTGCTCAGAATCAGTTTGAAGATTTTCAGGCGATTTTTCGATTTAATCTGCGATTTCCCTTTTTGATGAACGGTCAGTATCTCCATGCTTTTCCTCCCCTTTTGATAAGCCTTTCCTCTTCTTATTTTATCGCTAACCCGAAAAAATGTCAAACCCAGATTTTCGCCTCCAGTTTCAGCCAAGCCATTTGTGTCTAACACAATCCACCATAAAACATGAATACTCCGGATATAATTTTAATTTTATCTCAGGCCTTAAAGTTCCATTTTTTATCCGAAAAATCATTTCTTCAAAATCCATTTTATCTTTTTCCCAACTGGCAATCGTTTCTTGTTTCTCTTTTTCACTATCATATTCTTCATCAGCGATAGCTTCATTTATAGCCTCTTCAAAATATTTTCGATTCTTTTCTTCAAGACTAAAAAATTTTTCCTTTTGATTTTTTAACCATAGAACATAAAAATATTCTTCCCATTCTGCGATATAATAGTACTCAACACAATCGCCGCAAAGATTTAAAAAAGTGTCATATTCTTCCAGTGCATAATAGACATCAATAATTTGGTCTTCTGAAATATCATCCGTATTTAAATTATAATTATGATCCTGTCCATGCTTTACTTTCCCTGCATAAGAAATTGCTTTATTTTTATTTCCAAGATACACCTCGCAATAAGCTAAACACAATAACAGACGCATTCTATCAGGATAAATTTTGAGTAAGTCTATCAATATTTCTTTTGCTTCTTCATATTCCTTACGTTCATATAAAGATACTGCATAGTTTAAGGAAGTTACATAGTTTTCATCCATTTCTCTCGCTATCTTAAAATAATTATGACTTATTGATAAGTCGCTTTCCTCTCCAGAGAATTCATACTCACTAAAATAATAGAGACCCAAACCAGTATAAGTTTCTGCAAATGGTGAATTCAAATCTTTAGCTTTATTAAAATACTTTAAACTATCTTTAGAAAAATCATCCCAAAAAGCTATATTCGTATAGATTCTTGCTTTTTGGTCATTTTCTAAAGAATTTTCAAATTCATTTAAAAAGCCATCCAGAAATTCTATATAATCAAATTTATCCTCTCTAAGCTCTAACTCAACAGAAGCAAGTGTACAAACCACATCAACATCGGATGGACATTCTTTCTGCTTTGCTAAAAGATAACTTTTCATTCTGGCGAGATACTCTTTTGAACTTTCAAAATCGCTCAAAAAAGCTTGATGATATCTCTTTTCATATTCTTTTTTTAATTCATCCCAATAAGCTCTGATTTCATCTAACATTTTCACGAATGGCCTTTCTATAACATAAATACCTTCTTACTATTACAACTCCAACTTAAAATCTTATTTGGGCAATACAGCACCTCGTGTGGGGATGCTAAAACTGCAAATAAAAACAAGCGGTAGGTTAGGCCGCTTGTTTTTCTACCCTTGGTTAGAGGGGGAAGATTACGTTAATAATCTTCAAGGTTAATAAGGTAAGGCTATTTAAGGAGGCTATCTGACACTATAAGTGCCATTTAGCATTAAATGTATTGATAATGAAAATCAACATCATTTATGAATATGATTATATCAAAAATATTTCAAAAGTCAAGCTGTAAAATTTACCAAAATCAAATGAGAATATTTATCATTTACTGTATAAATTTAATTATTTTCTTAACAATTTTTCTTCGGTTTCCCTCTTTCCTTTTTGTTCTCTATCAGCAGGTATTCTCTCCTGCCCTACTTCTATTCTGGACGCAGAGAAGAAATCGGCGGTTTATCCGGCGCTCTTAGCTGCTAATTTTTCCCTGCCGACTGCCCGGTATCTTTAAGCGGCGGCATCACTCTTTCATAAATCTTTAAAGCATCCGCTTTTTGGGTCTTGGTCGGCTGATAGATATTGTCAAGCGGCGCACCCAAAGTGACTAAAAGATACGGCGTTTCTTTTTTCAGCGCCAGCGTTGCCCAGCACAGACCGGCCTTGCTGGTAGTGCCGGATTTGCCGCCGATAATATGAAAGCCCTTTTCCTCACTTGACGAAATACTACCCAGCACCGTACTGGTCAGCCGCAGCCCGCCGGGATGCTGCCATGTTTTGCCGGTGGTATAGGCCGCCGTGGTAAAAATCCGATAAAAGCGCAAATCCTGCAAGGCTTTTTCCAGAAAAATAATCATATCTTTGGCCGTCGTATACTGCCCTTCCGCATCCAGCCCTTCCACCGTCTGAAAATGGGTGTCATTCATGCCCCACTCCGCCGCTTTTTGATTCATGGCTTCAATAAAAAGCGCTTCTTTGCCCGCCGTCCGAATCGCCAGCGTGCCGGCCGCTTCTGCACCGGACGCTAACAGCGCCGCATACGCCAAATCTTCATAACTCACCTTTTCATTCCCGGAAAAACCGGCGATACTAGCCCCAGAGCGCAGTACTCGGCTGCGATAAGCACTGGCAATGCTGACCTTTTGCTGTAAATCAGGAATCTCCTGCAAAGCCAGATAAACCGTCATCAACTTGGTCAGAGATGCTGGAGACAGACGCATGGTTTCATTTTTTTGCCAGACAAAAATTTTTGTTTCATTATTAAATAAGCACATCGCTTTGCTTTGATAATCATCCGTCAAATCGCTCAGCCGCTCAATCTCCAGCTTTTGATTGACCTGTCGGTCTGCCGGCTGAAAGAGCCGCATCAGCAAGACGGCTGCCTCGGCTCTGGTTACGGCTGCCGCAGGCTGAAATTCTGCATTGGCAATCACTCCGGCCGCTATCATCTGCTCAATTGCTGCCTGATAAGGGCTGCCCCGCAAAAGAAAAGCATCGCTAACATAATCCTGTAACTGACCTGCCAGTGAATGGCTCTCGCCCAAAGCCCGCTCAGCCAATGCCGCCAAAATCATAGCTGCTTCTGCCCGGGACAGCGGCTGGTCATAACCAGCATCGGTATCGGCTATCAGCGCAATGCCATATCTGGCCGCCCGCTCAAGCAGTTCAGCATAAACGCCAAAGCCCTGCGCCCGCAAAGCCTCTACGGTCAAATTCATGAGCTCTTCTGTTCTCAGTCCCTGTCGTTTCTCTGTGACTTGGCTTGTAATTGCCGTTTGGCTTGCCGTCTTCATTTGCTTGTCATCGATCCTTTGGCTCTTGACCGCAGCTTGATTTTCCGCTTCCGTTTGACTGGCTTCTTTGGCAACCGGGCGGTTCGCTGCCTCTGCCGGTCTGATTTGACTCAGCCAGTGCAGTGCAGCTGCTAAAAACTCCTGCCGACTGATGGGCCGCTCCGGCTGCAAACGGTTCTCGGCATCCGGCAAAAGCCCGCCTTTTACCGCCAAAAGCTCCAGCGCCTGCCAGTGCGGATGCGCTTTTAAAACCTCACGGTCAGTAAACTGAGCCAGCGGCTTTTCTGGAATAAGCAGCTGACCGCTTTGCACCAAACCGATAAACTCTTCGTAGCATAAATCATTTTCATATAGATACGTTGCCAGCGGCGCTCCCAAATAGCGAATATGCCACGGCTCATAGGCATAGCCGGTAATGGCTTCTTTGCCCTTGGGGTAGCGAATGATAAAGCCATAGCGATGGGCATTGGCCGCCAGCCACTGTCCTTCCTTCGTTTTGCCCAGTCGTTCCTCTAATGCATTGCCAACACTTGGACTGCTGATATCAAGGCACAAGCCGCTGTGATGTTCACTGTAACCGGCCACCGAACTATATTGATCGGCATGCTTCTGGCCGTATTTTTTGACATTGCGGGCATAAACTTCTTTTTGATAGGCAATGGAGCGATAGGCCGACACGCCATTCAGGACAACACCTTCTTGTATAGCGGCTGCCACCAGCTGCTCCACCGCCGTCGCCGCAGCCGAAACCAGCATCTTTCGGCTGCCCTCTCCGCCGACAAACGGAATGCCGGGTATGGTCAAATTTTTCGGCACAAAATCTGCCGGTAAATAGTTTTGTTTGTTGAGCAGCACGAAACGATGATGCGGCTGCTTAATCAGGGCAGGCTTGCCCGCATCCAACGAATAATCCTCAAAATTAGCGCCCTGTAGCTCATAAATCAGCTCTTCCGACAGCGCCGGATATGTCTTTGGCATCGCTTCAGCCTCTTTTTCCCGACTGCTGCTATTTTCCGCTAAAGTGATATTGGTAATATATAATACTCCTATACAAGACAGCAGCAAAAAAATGGAAAGTGATAATCTCATCAAATACCGGCGGTTCATAACAAGCTCCTTCAAAAATCTGATTTTCAGTCCTTAAAACTTAAATTTATTGTAGCGGAAAAATGGGGAATTTGCAAGGGAATTAGCGTGAATGATAAGAAATGGATCTTTTCCTTTCATTTTGAGCAATACGGCCAGATTTTTTATACGCTTTAAAATTATTCACTCAACTTTCCCATGTTCGACAGAACCGTCTTTTTTAGGCAGATTGCCCGCCCGGGCAGAAGTGCGCAGCACTTCGATCAGGGGAAAGTTGAGTTATTCAAATTAGGTTGCTTGGAATGTAGTTTTAGCAAAAGAATTTTCTGTTTCCCTCTTGTTCGTCTCGTTAAAATATGTTATATTATTTTTAGACTTTGCACATACAAACTTTATAATTGCCTTTGGCCATCACCAAAAGGCCATCCGCTGAAGCGGCGTTAAACTAATGTAAGACAACTTTTCGGCTGAAGCCGAAAGTCGGCAAAAGAATTTGCCTTTCCGTTTTTCTTCAAAACAACTTCGCCGGAATGACTTTTTCCAACACAGATTGAAAAAAATATTCTCCGGCCGGTAGTTACAAGAAAAATTTATTATGCTTAGAAAAGGAGAATTCCATGAAACCGATTTTCAAACCTGCCGAATTAACCAAAGCTGCCTTTTTTATTGCCATAGGCATTGTTCTGCCGATGGGCTTTCATTTCTTTCAAATGGGCGGGCCTGTTTTTCTGCCCATGCATATTCCGGTACTGCTGGCCGGTTTTTTCTTATCACCACTGCCGGCTGTTATGGTGGGTTTATTAACCCCCTTGCTTAGCTCTGTCCTGACCAGTATGCCGCCGCTTTTCCCAATGGCCGTTATTATGATGGCAGAACTGGCTACTTACGCCGGACTGGTGTCCTTTACCCGCCAGCGCCGTTTGGTGGAAAACCGGAGTCTGGCGCAAATTCTCTGCCTGCTGATTGCTATGGTGGGCGGTCGGATTGCAGCCGGTCTGGTGGTCTTTGTTCTTTCCTTGACCATCACCGGAATGCAGCTTTCGCCGCTGCCTTTTGTGATCGGTGCAGTGACCAAAGGTTTGCCCGGTATTATTTTACAGTTAATCTTTATTCCTTCGCTTCTGCTACTGCTGAATAAAGCCCGTGTTTATGACAACTAAAAACTATTCGATCAACGAAAAAGGAGCAGCTGTCAAATTCTCTGCTGGACTATGGAATTCCGGCCGGCCGCTCCTGAAATCATGATATTTCAGCTGAAAGCATAGCCACAGCCAAAAAATTAGAGTTAATGTCAAACCAGAAAGGAAATGTATGTCTACTTTAATGCAAGATTTTTTTGATCAACACGCTGACCATTGGGATAGCCATGTACATAATGACCATGACCGGATTGCTGCGATTTTACGCCTGACTGGCCTGAAAAAAGGACAAAAGGTGCTCGATATCGGCTGCGGTACAGGCGTACTCGTACCGCATATTCTCGCCTATGAACCGGCTGATTATCAGGCCATTGATGTGTCGGAGAAAATGATTGCACTGGCTCGGCGCAAAGCCGAAGGTAAACCAGTGCGTTTTCATTGCGCAGATATTATGGATTTTGCGGAAACAGGCTTTGACTGGGCAATTGTTTTTAATGTTTATCCCCATATTTTGGAGCCGGAAAAACTGGCGGCCGCACTCCGCCGGATTTTAACCACCGGCGGACGAATGGTGATTGCCCATGACCATAGCCGGCAGGTTATCAATCATCGGCACAGCGGCCCGAGCAATCAGCACAGCATATCACGGACGCTGCAAAGCGCCGCTGACGAAGCTGCCGCTTTCGTGCCGTACTTTGATATTGATATCATAGCGGATACACCGGACTGCTATATTTTGTCGGGGATTGTTAAAAACTGACTGCTAAAAACAGAATCCTTGCACTGATTTAATTCAGTAGGATTTCGTTGCTTATAACCCAAACTCAAAAAGGGCTGCTGCACAATAGGAACTTATATCAAGATATTGTATACCGATAAATCTTTTCAATATCTTGGATAATGGACTTAAAGTGCAACAGACCTTTTTGATTGTTTCCAGCAATTACTCTATTCGAGAATCATCTTTTTGACTTGCATTTCCACCCGCTGCTTCAGAAACGAAAACCAATTCCTATCGTTTTAGGCTTCAGCCGCTTTCTGCTTAATGACAAAGCGATTAGCTCACCCGAACTGTAGCTGTGCCTTATACTACTCGGTCGCTTTCTTTTTGCCGGAGGAGCGGGGCTTTTTCGCCGGCAGAACCGCCAACGCAAAAACTTCCTCCGCCGATTCGACATAATGAATCGTCAAACCCTTAACTATCT
>CAUUKX010000094.1:0-7696 GCA_963545585.1 uncultured Lachnospiraceae bacterium | reverse complement strand
GAAAAACATTTCCCCACTTGCTGCAATTATAGTATACAAAACAGGAATTGTCAATCAAGGCGGGTTTATGAAATTTTAAAAAGTCCACCAAAAATCATTACCACTCCGGCAACATTCATAAACCCTCAAAATGCAGAATGGCTTTATCGCAGCTTTAATTGAAGTAAGGCTATAAAATACATTTCAGCAAACGATTTCTGCGGGCTGCCGCCTACAAATCATCCTCAATCACTGCCGCCTTGGAATAAGCACTGGGCTTGCCCTCAAAGAAATCCGTCTTGATCTGATTGGGGTCAGAGTACTCGCTGACCCAGCTCATCGCATCCGGTTCGGTTTGATGCTCCTCATAAAGCGGGCCAAAGCCCAGCGCCATACTGCGCTGATTGCCCAAATACTTAATATAGGCCTCCACCATCTGATTGGTCAGCCCCGGAATCTTATTATCCAGCACATACTGGCCCCAGCGGATTTCCTGCTCCGCCCCTTCTTTTATCATCGCCTTGTACACCGCCACCTTTTCTTCGGTAAACAGTTCCGGCTCTTCTTTTTTCAGCTCCAGCAGCATTGACCGGAACAGCCACAAATGTGTGTTCTCATCCCGGTTGATATAGCGGATTTCCTGCACGGTGCCGGGCATCTTGCCCATTCTGCCCAAATTATAAAAGAACATAAAGCCCGAATAAAAATAAATCCCTTCCAAAATATAGTTGGCAATCATGGTTTTGGCCAAAAGCCACGGCGATTTTTCCTCATAAAACTCATTATACAGGTCGCCGATAAACTTATTTCTGGCCAGCAAGTGCGGATCATCCCGCCACTGATAAAGAATCTCCGTTCTTTCCTCCGGCGAGCAGATACTGTCTAAAATATAGCCGTAGCTTTGCGAATGTACCGCTTCCTGAAAGGTCTGAATATTTAAACATAAATTGACCTCATTGGCGGTAATATATTCACTGATATTGGGCAAATTGGCCGTTTGAATACTGTCTAAAAAAATCAGAAATGATAAAATTTTATCATACGCTGTCTTTTCCGCCTCATCCAGCAGCCGGTAATCCTTGACATCCTGGCTCATATTGATTTCTTCCGGAATCCAAAAATTATTCATCGCCTGCCGATACCAATCGCTCGTCCAGCTGTATTTGATATTGTTAAAATCATTTAAATTGGTGGTATTGCCGTTAATCAGCCGCCGTTTGCTCAACTCAATATCGCCCTTTTCATTAAACAACGCCTTTCTGATAATTTTATTATCCACTGTTGTCTCCTTTCGTTATGTTCTCTCTTTTCCCTGTCTGTCAACATAGTCTGTTTAAACCGGACGGATGCCCCACCTGCGCAGTGCTTTACGATATGCAAATTGCGGGAACAAAAAAGCACTTTTTATCCTGCTACGCCGAGCAGCTGTCGCACTGCTCCACCTCCAGCGATTTGCTGCGGACATAATAAATGCTCTTTACGCCTTCTTCCCATGCTCGCAAATAAAGGTTTAAAATTCGCTTCATCGTAAAATCATTGGTAATATAAAAATTAACCGACTGTCCCTGGTCGATATGGCGCTGGCGGATACTCGCCGAACGAACAACCCAGTTTTGGTCAATATCGTGTGCGTTTTCATACAGCCAAAAAGTCTCGGCGTTCAGTCCCGGTGCCACCCGCGGAATGATTGCTCCCTTCTTTTCTTCCAGAAAATACCGGCTCATAACCGGGTCAACCCCAGCTGTCGTTCCGGCAATGATCGAAGTCGATCCGGTCGGCGCCACCGCTAGCAAATAGCCGTTGTGCAGTCCCTGCTTCGCCACCTTGCCTTTTAACGCCTGCCATTTGTCCGAAACATAGCCACGCCGCTCAAAATACCGGCCATCCTGCCACTCACTACCGGCAAAATAAGCATAGCTCCCTTTTTCGGCCGCCAAATCGGAACTGGCTTTAATTGCATAATAATTAATTTTTTCATACACCTCGTCCATATAGCGCAAATGTGCCTCCGAGCTGAAAGCCATCCCCCGCTGCGCCAAGGCATGATGATAGCCACTGGTGCCCAGGCCGATTGCCCGGTATTTTTGATTGGTAATTGCGGCATAGGGCAGCGGATAATAATTTAAATCAATAACATTATCCAGCGCCCGGACAGCAGTGGTAACCACTTCCTCCAATTCCTGCTCCGAATCCAGATTTAAATTCCCTAACACGAGCGACGCCAGATTACAAACCACAAAATCCCCGGCTGCTGTTTTCGTCTGCACGATGCTTTCCCCGCCATCCGTTACAATCTCCGTCTCCAGCGAGCGAATCTCTTTCATATTCTGCATAATTTCCGTGCATAAGTTCGAGGAATAAACCATACCCTGATGCTTATTCGGGTTTAAGCGATTGACCGTATCACGGTTAAAAGCAAACGGCGTTCCCGTTTCAATCACACTCCTTATAATCAGCCTGACCATCTCCTTAACCGACATCGTCCGCTTGGAAATTCGGTGGTTTTTAACACATTCCCAATATTTTTCCTCCCACTGCTGGCCGTAAAAATCCTCCAAGGCATAGCCCATTTCTGTCTTAATCTCATGCGGGCACATCATATACCAGACAGCGTCAATATTTTCCTTGGCCAGCCGCCAAAACAGATCCGGATAGCAAATTCCCGGAAACACATCATGCGCCTTCATCCGGTCGTCGCCATTGTTCGTCCGCAGCTGTAAAAACTCCGGTACGTCCTTATGCCAGACATCCAAATAAACCGCCACGCTGCCTTGGCGCACACCCAGCTGGTCAACCGCCACCGCTGTATCGTTAGCCAGCCGCACCCAGCGAATAACACCGCCGGCCACGCCCTTAAAGCCGCGGATATCCGACCCCGCCGCTCTGACCTTGCCGTAATACATCCCCATACCGCCGCCATGCTTGCTGACTTGGGCAAAATTATCCAGCGACCGATAAATGCCCTCTAACGAATCCGGCACCGTGTCGATAAAGCAGGACGAAAGCTGATGAAAAGGCTTGCGGGCATTGGATAAGGTCGGCGTTGCCATCGTAACCTGCAATTTACTTAAAATATCGTAAATCTTTTTCGCCCATTTAACTCGATTTTCGCCCTCCGGCAGCGCCAGATGCATGGCAATGCCCATAAACATCTCCTGCGGAGTTTCCAGAATACGGCCGTCGGTATCTTTGATTAAATAGCGCTTCATCAGCAAATCCAGTGCCGAATAGGTAAATAAGACATCTCTTTCCGGTACCAGATAGCTTTCTAACTGACTGATTTCATCATTACCGTAATTTTTCCTGATATAAGCGCCGTATAGTCCCATTTGTTCCCATTTTTTGATTTTTTCCGGCAAGCTGAACACTCCGTGCCGGGCATTTTCCTGATCAATTTCATTTTGCAGGCCAAGGCGCAGAAAGCGGCCGGCAATAAACTCCCAATCCGGCGCTTCTTTGGCTGTCAGCTCAGCGGCTCCCCGAATCAACGCCTTCAAATAATCTTCTTCCGTCATCTCCTTTTTAGCAAAGCTCTCTAACTTGGCCAGCAAATATTTCAAATCATATTCCTCAGCACGGAACTCCTTGACAATCCCCTTAATCAATGCCAGCGTATCCGGATCCTGAATATATGCTTTAAATCCGTCTATTTTCCGGCGTTTGTCATTGTGAGCTGACCGGTACAAAATAAATGCCTTGACGACCGAATAATATTTACGGTCAATCAGCGTCAATTCAACCAAATCCTGTACTTCTTCCACGCCGGGAACTCCTTCTGCTCCGAAGCGCTGCCGGATTAATTCCGTCACCGCATTCGTCAAAGCGGTCAACTCTTCGGAAGAAACGGACTCGCCCACCGAATGAAATGCTTTCTCCATGGCAGTTCCGATTTTTTTCACCTCAAAATCAACCACACTGCCGTCTCTTTTTTTGATTTTCTTTATTTTTTCCATTTCTCCTCTTTCCATCTTTTGCTATAAAAGTCTGATATTTTTTCTAATATAGTAGCATACTTTTCCACCCCTGCAAACCCAATTCCCCGATAAAATTTTGTCGAAACGATTCCCGCAAGCGGATATTTTGGTTTGCCATTCAATTTCAGAAACATATTGCGCATGCAGTGTTTCAAGGTTCTCCTCAGCTGATGCCTTGCTTGTTTTATTTGACTTTTTGTACGGTTTCAGTATAATGATAATAGGGAAGGTTTCACATTATAATGTAGTCAGGAGGTGCTAACCATGATTGTGACCGCAACCGAATTTAAAACCAATCTCGGCAAATATCTGGAATTAGCAGCTGTACAAATTGAGTAATCCATCAGCCAACCAGCCAAATACCGAGACAGGAGGTCATTATGAAGATACTTAATCAAAACCGGTCAACTTCGCACTTTCGACAGTTACTTGCTTTTTTTCTGGTCTTTTCTGTGCTGCACATGAATGTTCCGCTCTCCGCCGCCGTGCCAGCTAAAGTACCGGTCAGCGTGGCTGATTTTCCGATTCGCTTAAACGGCGTGCTGCTTCGGCAGCAAAAGAACGCATATTTCCCAATCCTCGTTTATCAGGGCATTTCCTATCTGCCGATGACGCAGAGCCATAGTAGACTTTTAAACCTGATGACACACTGGATCGAAGAAAAATCCATGCTGTCGATTTCGTCGCCTTGGTCAATCACTCTTTCTTATGCCGACCCCAGCTTTAACGCTGCCGGCGATATGCCCAATAAAAACTTATCCGCTCAGCCGGTTTGGTATCCGATCAGCATCAATGGCCAACTGCTGGATTTAAACAATCAGCCCTATCCGATTTTAAACTTCAGAAATATAACTTATCTGCCGCTGACCTGGCATATGGCAGTTGAGCTTTTGGGTTTAAACTATTGCTTTACCGCCGAAAACGGACTGGATATCCGCAGCAGCGGTTATGAGGGTCATTGGGAAGAAGAAAAACCCCAGAATTTGCTGGAACAGATTCCAGCGCTCAATCCCGCTCCGTCATCACTCCCGCCGCTAAAAGAAATGCAAAGTATTGTTCTCCCTAAAAACGCTTTTGCCGACCCAATTGTTTATAAAAATGGCCTGCTCTTTTATTTTGTTACCCAAGGCCAAAGTAGTCAGAATGGTTCTGTTGATTTTTGGCGACGACCTCTAAACGGCAGCGCAGAAAAAATCGGCAGTGTTAAAGTTCCCGGTCAAAGCAACGGCTTTCATTACCCTTGGCTGCTGGCGAATAACGATCTGCTCTTTACCTCTCATTTTGGCGGAGCCATTATGGGCACCGAGTGGCAGTATTTTCTGCCGGACAGCGGCAGCAGCCGTCTGATATGCCAGCGGCGCTTTGAATGGCTCCTGCCTTATCAGGGTGAGTGGCTCGGCCGACTGTTCAGCGTGGCTGGCCCTCAGCCCGGACTGATCCTGATGAATCAGCAGGGCGAAATCAAAACTATGGGCTTGCCCGATAAATATTACAGCATTGGCGACGGCAACAAAAAATACTGTATTCAAGGCGATTACCTGTATGCTTCGGTTCAAGACAAAGATGGCAGCGGTCTTTATCAAATTAATTTAAAAACCAATCATCATAAAAAATTAACCGCCGCCGTTGAGCAATTTTTTACCGATAAAGATGCGATTTATTACACTACCGCCGACCAAAAGGCAAGCCTGCTCCGGCTGAACTTAATAACTGGCCAAAACGAAGTGTTTGTTGAACTGCCGGTAGGTTTCTCCTCTATCTCCGTCGCTGACGGTACTTGTATCTGGGCACTGCCCATTGCTGGAACAAGTTCCTACTCCTTCTGCCGTAGCCGGGGCGGCAAGTGGGAGCACTTGTCAACCGACGCCGGCAAATGGCAGCGGAGCGACAAGTATTTTGTCTATCATACCTTGTATCAGGGCAAACCCTATATCATTGTCTGCGACAGAAGCGGCATTGCTTACGCCGCTTTTCGCTCGGACAACAAAGATATTGACTTTGCTTTAAACGGAGATGAACTGATCATCTGGTCATGGCAGGATCAAACTGTCCGGTATTTTAAGCTGTAAAAAGGGGCTGTTGCAAAATCCAGATTTTACACAAGATATTGCGATAGATCGCAAAGATTTTTCCTAAATCTTGTGTAAAAATCTTAAAGTGCAACAGCCCTTTTTATATTTCCTGCTTACAATTATTATGGTCTCAACTTTCCCCTGATTGAAGTGCTTCGCACTTTTGCCCAGACGGGCGGTCTACCTATAAAAGCGTTCTATTTTTGCAGAACATGGGAAAATTGATTATGGTCTCAACTTTTTATTTGACTCTGGTTTCGATGCGGGTGCAGGCACTGAAGTTTCCCGGCTTTCCCAGCTTTCCTGCCTATCTGGCTCTGAGGAAGATTCCGACTTCAGCTTATTTCCCATATCCTTTTGATTCTTCTCCAAAATGACAGCTAACACCGCATCAATTTTATATTCCCACTGACTTTGCGCATTGGCAAAAATCAAATGATAATATGGCGTCTTAACACCTTCGGGTGCTGCCAGCTCTTCCAGAATAAAGGTTACCTCATCCTTGCAGCCCGCATCTGTTATCGCAATCTGCTTGGCTTCTGCCAGCCGGATATAGCACTGGCGCACCCATATATCACCGGTTTTGGCATCAATTTTATAAAAGTACTCATGCTGACCGGTGTAAAACTCCAGCAGATAGCAGGGTTTGCCCTGATTGCGGCTTAGCTCCTCTTTAGTAAAGACCACCTTCTGCGCCGTCTCGCCCAGCCCCGCATCTTTTAAGGCAATCGCCTTAGCTGCTTCTACGCCAATAAACTCCGGTTTAATGACCATATCCTTTTGATTCTTCTCCAAAATGACAGCTAACACCGCATCAATTTTATATTCCCACTGACTTTGCGCATTGGCAAAAATCAAATGATAATATGGCGTCTTAACACCTTCGGGTGCTGCCAGCTCTTCCAGAATAAAGGTTACCTCATCCTTGCAGCCCGCATCTGTTATCGCAATCTGCTTGGCTTCTGCCAGCCGGATATAGCACTGGCGCACCCATATATCACCGGTTTTGGCATCAATTTTATAAAAGTACTCATGCTGACCGGTGTAAAACTCCAGCAGATAGCAGGGTTTGCCCTGATTGCGGCTTAGCTCCTCTTTAGTAAAGACCACCTTCTGCGCCGTCTCGCCCAGCCCCGCATCTTTTAAGGCAATCGCCTTAGCTGCTTCTACGCCAATAAACTCCGGTTTAATGACCATATCCTTTTGATTCTTCTCCAAAATGACAGCTAACACCGCATCAATTTTATATTCCCACTGACTTTGCGCATTGGCAAAAATCAAATGATAATATGGCGTCTTAACACCTTCGGGTGCTGCCAGCTCTTCCAGAATAAAGGTTACCTCATCCTTGCAGCCCGCATCTGTTATCGCAATCTGCTTGGCTTCTGCCAGCCGGATATAGCACTGGCGCACCCATATATCACCGGTTTTGGCATCAATTTTATAAAAGTACTCATGCTGACCGGTGTAAAACTCCAGCAGATAGCAGGGTTTGCCCTGATTGCGGCTTAGCTCCTCTTTAGTAAAGACCACCTTCTGCGCCGTCTCGCCCAGCCCCGCATCTTTTAAGGCAATCGCCTTAGCTGCTTCTACGCCAATAAACTCCGGTTTAATGACCATATCCTTTTGATTCTTCTCCAAAATGACAGCTAACACCGCATCAATTTTATA
>CAUUKX010000093.1:0-7773 GCA_963545585.1 uncultured Lachnospiraceae bacterium | reverse complement strand
AAGTTCAAAAAGTTTGACTTGCAAAAAAATATATGATATACTGAAAAACATAATAATTCAACTTTCCCATGTTCGACAGAACAATCTTTTTTAGGTAGGCAGCCCACCCGGGCAGAAAGCGGAGCTTTCGACCAGGGTAGGCTGCCCCCAGGCAGAAGTGCAAAGCACTTCGATCAGGGGAAAGTTGAGTATAATAAAATCATTCCCCCGGCAGGCTTGAAAAAACGGCTGGCATTAAGATGCTTTCATTCCTAAAAAGAAAAGGCTTGTATAAAGCTCTTTTCAGCCGGATATGGTCGGGTGATTAAGATAGGACCTATTTACTACTGACCCTGAGGAGAAGATATGAGGAAAATACTTGAAAAATTAGTAATCCCTGCGGATGTTAAAGAAATGCTGATTAGCAGCAAGGGCGTTGTTGTGCCGGGGAGCAGAGAGCAATTGATAGATCTTACTTATGAAGGTGCAGTCAATGGCGAGGTAGAAGTAGCCTATGATTCCGGTGAAAAATGCCGGGTGGTGGAAGCAAGGGTGATGAAGGCCAAAAACGGAGCGGTGGTGAATTATCCGGAGGCATATATGCGCCGGCGTGACCCGAATTGTATGGCGATTGCCGATGATAAGCCAACGGATAAACCTAAGTTCCGGGAAAAATATGGCTATGACTTTTCAAAGCTCCGGACAGAAACCTTAAACTGGCTGGGCGAAAGAGAACTGATTGTCATGCCCTTTACTGCCGGTTCGGCGATTGAGGCCAGCCTTTCTTATCCGGCGCTGCTGATTGTGCCGAAGAATGCCGGCTTTTTTGCAGCGGCACTGGCTGATTTGCAGGGCTTTATTCCGGCGGAAGAGATTCCAGTTGCTTTTACCCCGCAGGCAATTTTATTCGTAGCGCCGCCTTTCCGCCATACCCATTTTAACGGCAAACAAGTGGTTGTCCATAACCGTTTGGATAAAATGCATGAAATTTTTGCATACAATCTGTACCCGGGGCCATCTGCCAAAAAAGGGATTTACAGTATGCTTTTAAATATCGGCGAACGAGAGGGCTGGACAACGATCCACGCTTCTACGGTGGAAGTGATTACGCCTTATGACAATGTGCTGACAATACTGCACGAGGGCGCCAGCGGCGGCGGCAAGTCGGAAATGCTGGAAGCAATTCATCGGGAACCGGATGGTCGGGTCAAGTTAGCAACCAACAGTATTACGCAAGAGGCTTTTTATTTGGAATTAAACGATAGCTGTGAACTTCATCCAATAACCGATGATATGGCGCTGTGCCATTCGTCCTTGCAGGATGGCAGCGGCAAGCTGGTGATTCAGGATGCAGAAGCAGGCTGGTTTTGGCGGGTAGATCATATTACCCAGTACGGAACAGCGCCGCTCACCGAGCGGCTGACAATTCATCCCGAGGGGCCGCTGATTTTCCTGAATATGATGGGGCGGCCGAACGCGACCTGTTTGATTTGGGAGCATACCATGGATACGGAAACCAAGCGTTGCCCCAATCCCAGAGTGGTGATGCCGCGCGATTATGTACCCGGTGTGGTCAAACGCTCGGCCAGAGTGGATATTCGTTCTTTTGGCGTGCGGGTACCGGTTTGCACCAAGGAAAATCCAAGCTATGGAATTATGGGTTTCTTGCATTTGCTGCCACCGGCGCTGGGCTGGCTGTGGCGCTTAGTTGCGCCTCGCGGTCACGGCAATCCCAGTATTTTGGATACGGACGGTATGCATAGTGAGGGTGTTGGTTCGTATTGGCCGTTTGCAACCGGCCGGAAGGTCGATCAGGCGAATCTGCTGCTGACTCAGATTCAAAATACGCCGAATACTCGCTATGTCCTGATTCCCAATCAGCATGTCGGTGCATATAAGGTCGGTTTTATGACGGAATGGCTGGACCGGGAGTATTTGGCCAGAAAAGGTAATTTTAACTTTAAAGAACATCAAATTTCACCAGCACGCTGTACTTTGCTGGGCTATTGCTTAGAAAACATTAAGGTGGACGGCAGCCAGCTTCCCAAGAGCCTTTTAAAAACGCACTTACAACCGGAAGTCGGCATCGAAGGATATGATGCGGGTGCCAAAATACTGGAAGATTTCTTTAGAGAGGAAGTACAGAAGTTTTTGCATCCTGATTTGCTGCCGTTAGGGCGGCAAATCATTGAAGCCTACTTAAACGGTGCAACAGTAGATGAGTTGTCGGCACTGCTTTAAACGGGGAGACGGCAAAAGCGTCGTTTCTATCAAGATGTTATATAGGATGATGAGGACGCAGGCGGGTAAGGATAGATGAAACATAGGAGGTAAATGGTGGCAATTCAAGTAAAAAGTGAAATTGGAAAATTAAAAAGGGTACTGCTGCACCGGCCGGGTGAGGAATTGGAGCATTTGGTGCCGAGGGATTTGGAACGGCTGTTGTTTGATGATATCCCTTATTTAAAAACGGCCTGTAAGGAACATGATCAGTTCGCAGGGATTATGCAGGAGCAGGGAATTGAGGTTATTTATTTGGAGGATTTGGCAGCCGAGACCTTAAAAGTGCATCCCGAACTGAAAGTGCCGTTTATTCAACAGTTTATTACCGAAGGCAATGTCGCTGACCGAAAAATGCGGGAATATTTATTTTCCTATTTCAATGAGATTGCAGAAGAAAAGGAATTGGTGCTGAAAATGATGTCAGGGGTCAGATCGGGGGATTTGAGCATAAAAACCCGGCGGCCGTTGGCGGATTTGGTTCGGACGGTCAGTCAGTTCATACTTGACCCGATTCCCAATCTTTATTTTACCAGAGATCCCTTTGCCTGTATTGGCAATGGTGTCAGCTTAAACTGTATGTATTCTCATACCAGAAGGCGGGAAACGCTGTTCGGAAAGCTTGTGTTAGAAAATCATCCGGATTTTGCTGGTCAGATTCCCTTTTATTACAAGCGGGAGTTTCCCTATGCGATTGAGGGTGGTGATATTTTAAACTTAAACCGCAAGGTACTGATGATGGGGATTTCGCAGCGGACTACGGCGGAGGCGCTCGAGCAGCTGGCGCAGAATATTTTTGCTGATGAAGCGGCCGAGATTGAAACGATTTTGGCGCTGGTCATTCCGCCGATTCGGGCGTTTATGCATTTGGACACGGTCTGTACGCAGGTTGACTATGATAAGTTTACAATTCATCCCGGAATTTTGGGAACGCTGCGGATTTTTAAGCTTCAAAAAGGGGACAAAAAGGCGGAGCTGAAAGTGACTGAGATTAACACTTCGCTGGCGGATGCCTTGGCGCAGCATTTGGAGATGGACAAGGTGACGCTGATTCAGTGCGGCGGCAAAGATGCTGTTGCCTCCGAGCGGGAGCAGTGGAATGACGGTTCTAATACTCTCTGCATCGAGCCGGGCAAAGTAATCGTCTATGACCGCAATTATGTGACGAATGAAACTCTGCGCGAAAACGGTGTCAGAGTACTGGAAATGACCAGCTCCGAGCTTTCGCGGGGGCGGGGCGGCCCGCGCTGCATGAGCATGCCGCTGGTTAGGGAAGATATCTAAGACTTGATATATTATAAAAGCTGGAGAAGAATTAACGATTCAGATTAACGGAATCGTTAATTCTTTATTTTTATCGTTAATTCGTTCAATTTATCGTTAATTTTTGATGGAATACAGTTGATTCTTGAACTGTTGAGCAGTATATGGTATGATATAAGTGTTAAAGGTATGAGAAATTGTTGTGAGGCTTCTTTGCAAAAGGATTTCATCTTTTGATACCCGCATCATGGAGTGATGAAACTGTAATTTTTAAGGAGGAAGCGAGAATGCAAGCGGAAGATCTTAAAAAAATCGTTTTAGATATAAAAACTTTAAAAACGGAAACACAAACAATGGAACTAAAAACAGCGGCTGTCGGTTGCCCGACAAGATTATTCGATACGCTTTCTTCGTTTTCTAATCAAGACGAAGGCGGTATCATTATTTTTGGTGTTGATGAAAAAGACAATTACTTGGTTAAGGGTGTTTACAATGCGCAAGACCTACAAAAAAAGGTAGCGGAACAATGTAAGCAAATGGAACCTTCTGTTCGTGCCCTTTTCACCGTATGTGAGATTGACGGAAAGGTAGTAGTATCAGCCGAAATACCGGGGGTCGATATTTCGGAGCGTCCTGTTTTTTATAAAGGAGTAGGGCGCATGAAAGGCTCTTATGTCCGAGTCGGTGAATCAGATGAGCCAATGAATGAATATGAGATTTACAGTTATGAGGCTTTTCGGAAAAGAACCCGTGACGATATTCGGACAGTGGATAATGTAAAATTGACGATGATAAACGAAAAGCGAATGATGGAATATTTAGCCGCAGTAAAAAGGGAGCGTAAGAATCTGGCAGACAATGTTGCTGAAGCAGAAATATTCGAGCTTATGGGAATTACTAAGGATGGTTATCCGACATTGGCGGGATTGATGACATTTTCCAAATATCCGCAAGGTTATTTTCCGCAATTATGCATTACGGCAGTATCTTTGCCGGGAACAGAGCAAGGGGCAATTGGGAATGACGGCGAGCGTTTTATAGATAATAAGCGCATTACCGGTGCAATTCCGGATATGCTTGAAGAAGCGGTTGAATTTGTGCGCAGAAACAGCCGGACAAAAACAATAATTGATGACAGCGGATATCGGGCGGATAAGCCGGAATACCCGATAAAGGCTGTTCGGGAAGCTATTTTAAATGCTTTGGTTCATAGAGATTATAGTATTCATACCGAAAATGTACCGATTCGGATTGAAATGTATCGTGATCGGATGGAGATTATCAATAGCGGCGGGTTGTACGGAAGAATATCAATTGATGCCCTTGGCAAAGTTCGGCCGGAAACAAGAAATGCTGCTCTTGCCAATATGCTTGAACTTTTGAAAATTACGGAGAATAGATATTCGGGGATTCCGACTATGCGCCGTGAGTTTGCTGGCGCCGGACTTCCTGCTCCGATATTTTCGGTTGTGCGCGGTGAATTTAAGGTAGTTATGAAAAATGGGTTATTTGCAGAAACAATGTCGATTTCCGACTCCCTGACAGAATTTTGCTCTATTCCCCGAACAAGAGCGGAGATAGTAGCGTTTATTGGTAAATCTAAAAATTATGTTATGTCACAAATAGTAGCTTCGCTGTTGGACAGCGGAAAGCTCAAAATGACAATGCCGGAAAAACCAAAAAGTCCAAATCAGAAATTTGTAAAAGCATAAGGGTTTTGCAGGCAGTTCAGCTTTTTTTTCTTTCGCTCTTTACATTTTCCGGTTTTCTGACTATAATAAAAAAGTGTTCTAAGTGCGGAATAAAAGCGGCGAAGGAAGAAAAGCCGGTTTTGTCGGTTTTTCATCTTGCTGATGGGAGCAGAGTGTTTTTACGGGCAGGCGTTTTCACTGCGGCTGCCTCGAAGGAAAATAAGTTTTAAGCAGACATCAAAAAGAAAGTATTGAAAAAAGACTAATACAGGAAAAAGGAGTTTATCATGGGAAAAAAGCCATATTATATTACTACGGCCATTGCGTATACGTCCAGGACGCCGCACATCGGAAATACCTATGAGATCGTGCTGACTGACAGCATTGCCCGGTATCACCGGCTGGCAGGTGAGGATGTGTTTTTCCAGACCGGAACGGATGAGCATGGCCAGAAGATTCAGCAGCAGGCGGAACTGGAAGGCATTACGCCGAAAGAGCATGTCGATAAGATTGCCGGCGAAGTCAGGCAAATTTGGGATATGATGAATACTTCCTATGATAAGTTTATTCGGACGACGGATGCCGACCATGAAGCTGTTGTGCAGAAAATCTTCCGCAAATTGTACGAACAGGGCGATATTTATAAAGGCAAATACGAGGGCATGTACTGTACCTCTTGCGAAGCGTTTTATACCTCGGCGCAGTTGGTTGATGGCAAATGTCCGCAGTGCAGCTCGGAAGTTGCGCCAACCTCTGAGGATGCCTATTTTCTCCGGCTCAGCAAGTATCAGGATCGGCTGATGAAGCATATTGAGGAAAATCCGCATTTTATTCAGCCGGAATCGCGAAAAAATGAAATGGTGAATAACTTTTTAAAGCCAGGTCTACAGGACTTGGCGGTCAGCCGGACGTCCTTTCACTGGGGGATTCCGACAACCGTTGAGGACGGGCATGTTATTTATGTTTGGATTGATGCCCTTAGCAATTATATTACCGGTATCGGCTATGATCCAGATGGCTCTAATGAGCAGTTTAAAAAATACTGGCCGGCTGATGTTCATGTTATCGGTAAGGATATCCTGCGTTTTCATACCATTTATTGGCCGATTATGCTGATGGCTTTGGGCGTGCCGCTGCCGAAGCAAGTATTTGGCCATCCTTGGCTGCTGATGGGAGCGGATAAGATGAGCAAGTCCAAAGGTAATGTGATTTATGCCAAGGATTTGGTCGATCGTTACGGCGTGGATGCCGTCCGCTACTATTTGCTGCATGAAATGCCCTTTGCCAGCGATGGCTCGCTTAGCTATGAGTTGGTGATTCAGCGGATTAACAGTGATTTGGCTAATGTGCTGGGGAATTTGGTCAACCGCACCATTGCCATGCAGAAAAAATATTTTAACGGTCAGATTTTGCCGCCGACGGCTAAAACCGAAGCGGATGAGGAATTGATTGCGCTGGCCTTGGCTGCGCCGAAGCTGGTAGACGAAAGAATGAGGGAGCTTCGGGTGGCCGATGCCATGGATGCGATTTGGACGCTGCTGCGCCGCTCCAATAAATATATTGACGAAACCGAGCCGTGGCTGCTGGCCAAAGACGAAGCGAAAAAAGAGCGTCTGGCAACGGTCATGTATCATTTGCTGGAAGCAATCCGTTTTTCAGCGGTACTTTTACAGCCTTTCCTGCCGGAAACAGCCGAACGAATTTTTAAGCAGATTCATTCCGAGAAAAAAGATTTGGACAGTTTAGCTGCTTTTGACGGCATGACGGTCGGCAGCTTTGTCGGTGAAGCCGAAGTGCTGTTTGCCCGGATTGATGAGGCCAAAGAGTTAGAAGCTTTGTCGGCTTTCTCTTCGGAAAAAGAAAAGGCGGCCGGCGTGCAAAAGGACAGCGGGAAAAAGCCGGAAGAAGCGGAAAGTAAGCCGGAAATTGGAATTGAGGACTTTGCTAAAGTTGATTTGCGGGTCGGACATATCGTGGAATGTAAAAGACATCCGAAAGCGGATAAGCTGTTGGTGTCGCAGGTCAAGTTAGGCAATGAGGTTCGGCAGATTGTTTCGGGGGTGGCTGCGCATTATGCACCCGAAGAAATGGTTGGCAAGCAAGTCGTAGTGGTGGCCAACTTAGCACCGATTAAGCTCAGGGGCGAATTATCACAAGGAATGTTGTTATTTGCCGATACGGCCGATGGTAAGCTGAAAGCCGTTACTTTAGACGGTCCGGTGGAAAGCGGTATGCCGGTGAAATAGCATGGCGACATTGCGCAGGAGCAGCTAATTTGCTTTGCTTGCACATGGCAGCGGCGTGAAAAAAGGCATTTTTATCTTACATTTGGAGTGATAACAGATGATTTGAGGGAGTGCCTCAAAAAACAGGTGGTTTGAGGGGATTCTCTCAGAAAATAAAGGAAAGCGAAAAGGCGGAAAGCTATGAAAGATAAGGCTTTCCGCTGTTTTATGTGGCTGGCGTAAGCCAAAACGGCAGGCGGGCCTAGCAATCAAAAAGGCGCCGGCATGTTGCTGCCGACGGCATTGCAATTTGCCTATCGTTCCTGCCCGCCGTC
>CAUUKX010000092.1:0-7844 GCA_963545585.1 uncultured Lachnospiraceae bacterium | reverse complement strand
AAAAGAGAACGGGCGATTGTGCTGGAAATTTTGCTGGAACGCACGGAAAAGCGTTTTTTTAAAACGATTTATTTGCAAAAGATGGCGGATTATCCTGATTTGAACCGGGCGCAGCGGGCTTTTATTAAGAGGCTGGCACAGGGCGTGCTGGAAAGAGAATATACGCTGGATAAGCTGCTGCGTTATTATTCCAAGCTGCGCCTGAAAAAGCTGAGTCCGGCAGTGCATGAGATTTTACGGCTGTCGCTTTATCAGCTGATGTATATGGATAAGATTCCGGCTTATTCGGTGGTTCATGAGGCGGTTGAACTGGCCAAAGAACGGCGCGGGTTTCGGGCCGTTCCTTATATTAACGCCCTGCTGCGCCGGGTGGCCGAAAGTCAGGCGGAGGCGGCGGAGTATTTGGAGTCGCTGCGCCGGCAGGGAGATTGGCAGTCTTTTTATTCTTTTCCGCAGGAAATTATTGCGCTTTTGCAGGAAAGCTATTCGCACTCGATAGTGGAAAGCATTTTAAGTGACTCTTTACTGGAAAAGCCGCTTAGTTTGCGGCTGATTGTACCGGATGCAGCCGGACAGGCAGAGGTCGAAGCTTTTTTGCAGCACCGAGCGGAGCAGATTAGAGGGGAAGGCGTATTATTCCCGCAGGTTAGGAAATACAGCGGCAGCATTGAGGAAGAAGCAGTTTTTCAAAAGGGATATGTTCAGGTTCAGGATGAAGCTTCGATGCTGGTCGGTTATTTGGCCGCAGCGGAGCGGCCGCAGCTAATTTATGATTTATGCGCAGCGCCGGGCGGAAAAAGTGTACATTTGGCGGCGCTTTTGCCGGAGGCAAAGTTGATTGCATCGGACTTATCGGAGTTTAAAGCTGAAAAAATAAGAGAAAATATTCGCCGCTTAGGTTTAAAAAATATTGAAGTGACGGTGCAGGATGCGGCGCAGGCCGATGGCCGCAAGAAAGAAGCGGCCGACTGCGTGCTGGCTGATGTGCCCTGTTCAGGGCTGGGCGTGATTGCCGGCAAACCGGATGTCAAATACCGGCTGACCCGGCAGATGGTGGCTGAGCTCAGTAAGATTCAGGAGCAGATTTTGGAGCAGGCAGCTCGCTATGTTGCGCCCGGCGGAACTTTGCTGTACAGCACTTGTACTTTGCTGCCGGCGGAAAATCAAGACAGAATCGGCGCTTTTTTAAAAAAGCATCCGGAGTTTACGCTGTGCGATATTTCGCTTGATTCGGTTTTTCAAACGGCGGGTGGTCAGCGGTTGTCAGCCGCCGGTAAGCTGATTTGGCAGCAGGGGATGCTGCAGGTTTTACCGGGAGAATTACAGGGCTTTTTTATTGCTAAACTGCAAAGAAGGCCATAAAGCGGCAGCTGTTTTATGTACTGCTGCGGCAGGCATTTAAAATCAAAATATTAACCGGACTAAAAAGCGATTTTGCGTTCTCGGCAGAGAAAGGAACGAAAACAAACACAGATGAGGTTTTTTGACAGTTGCCAGATAAATGTGAGGAACTTATACGGTTGAGGAACTTATACGGTTAAGGTAAAGGAATTTATGGAAGAGCAAAAAATCAATTTATTAAATCTGACGCTGCCGGAACTAGAAACGTGGATACAGGGGCTGGGCGAGCCGAAGTTCAGAGCTGGTCAAATTTTTGACTGGCTGCATCGCAAGCAGGTTACCCGGATTGAAGAAATGACGAACTTGTCTAAGGCGCTACAGGAAAAACTGAGGCAGGCAGCGGAGATGCCGGAACTGGAAATGATTCGGCTTCAAACCGACAGAGCGGACGGCACGCAAAAGTTTTTGTATCGCTTGGCCGATGGCCAGTATGTGGAAACGGTGCGAATGAATTATGAGTTTGGCAGTTCGCTTTGCATTTCCTCGCAGGTCGGTTGCCGGATGGGCTGTACTTTTTGTGCTTCGACACTCGGAGGCCTGAGCCGGAGTTTAAGCGGGGCGGAAATGCTGCTTCAGTTTTATGAAAGTGAGCGGCGCTTCGGGTCGCTCCATTCCGTAGTAGTGATGGGCATGGGCGAACCATTTGACAATTATGGAGAGCTGCTACGCTTTATTGAAATCATTGCCCATCCGAAAGGGCGTAATCTGGGAGTCAGACATATTACGGTTTCAACCTGCGGCTTAGTCCCTCAGATAAAAGCGTTTGCTGACCTTCTTTGGCAAGTGAATTTGGCAGTCAGTCTCCATCAGGCGACACAGGAAAAAAGGGCGGCCATCATGCCCGTTGCCAGGAAATATAATCTTAAAGAACTGAAAGAAGCTTGTCTTTATTATGTGGACAAAACCAATCGCCGGATTACGTTTGAGTACGGGCTGATAGAACAAGAAACCGACCGGATGGAGGACGCAGAAGCGCTAATTCGCTTTTGCCGCGGGCTTTTATGTCATATCAACTTGATTCCGATTAATCCGGTGGCGCGCAAGGAGCAGCAGCCGCCGGATAAAAGAAGACAATATGCTTTTAAAAATTATTTGGAAAAAGCGGGACTGCCGGTTTCCCTGCGCCGGACGCTGGGGAAAAACATTGACGCAGCCTGTGGCCAATTGAAGAAAAAAGAGGAAGAGCTATGCAGGTAACAGGATTAACGGATATCGGGAAAGTCAGAAAGATTAATGAAGATAGTTATTTTTTCAGCCGGGAACGAGTGGGCGGAGCGCCGAATTTATTTTTGGTGGCTGATGGACTGGGCGGCCATAATGCTGGTGAGGTGGCTTCTCGGATGGCGATTGACACCGTAGTCGCTTATTTTCGGGAGCATCCGTCTGAGGACTGCCGGACGGCTTTAGCGGCGGCGGTTGATAAGGCCAATCAAGCGGTGTATGCTTATGGCCGGGAAAATATTGATTGTCGGCATATGGGAACGACCTTGGTTGGGTTAATTCTTTTGCCGGAGGAATATGTGCTGATTAATATTGGTGACAGCCGGGCTTATTTGTACCGGCAGGGAGAACTGCACCAAATTACCAAGGATCATTCGCCAGTGCAGGATTTGCAGGAAAGTGGACTGATTACCGAGGAAGAGGCCTTTTCTCATCAAAACCGCAATTTAATCAGTCGAGCGATTGGAATGGAAAGCTGTGTTTCTCCCGATCTTTATAGCATATCGGCCAAGGAGAATGATATCCTCTTGTTGTGCAGCGACGGACTGAGCAGTTATCTGCGCCGCTGGGAATTGGAAGAAATTTTGGAGCAAGAACCGGAAATTCCGTCTTTGGCAGCCGGATTGATTCAGGAAGCCTTAAACCGTGGCGGTGGCGATAATATTACGGTCATACTTGTTAAAAACGAGCGGGAAAGCGAGGCCGACTATGCTGAATAAAGGAGATTTAATTAACAATCGTTATGAAATTATCAAACGAATCGGCACTGGCGGCATGTCGGATGTTTATAAGGCCAAGTGTCATAAACTCAACCGTTATGTGGCGATTAAGATTTTGAAACCGGAACTGTGCGAAGATGAAAATTTAGTCAAGCGCTTCAAGGTGGAGGCGCAGGCTGCGGCTGGACTGTCGCATCCCAATATTGTAGCGGTTTATGATGTCGGCGATGAGGATGATTTTCATTATATTGTGATGGAATATTTAGAAGGCAAAACCCTGAAAACGGTGATTAAAGAACGTAGGGTTTTAACCGAGGCGGAAATTTATCATGTTGCTTCCAGTGTCTTGGCGGCTCTGTCGCATGCCCATAACAATCATATTATTCACCGCGATATCAAGCCGCAAAATATTTTCTGGACAAAAAACAATAAGGTTAAGGTCATGGATTTTGGCATTGCCCGGGTCATTACCGATAAAACCATTGATATGAATGAAACTCTGACCGGATCGGTGCATTATATTTCCCCGGAGCAGGTCAAGGGTTTAGTGCAAAATGAAGGCAGCGATATTTACTCGCTGGGCATTACCATGTATGAGATGGCGACTGGCGAGGTTCCCTATGACGGGGATAATCCGGTTAATATTGCGCTCATGCATTTAGACGGCAAGCTCCTTGGGATTTGTGAAAAGAACCCGAAGATTAGCCGCAATTTTGAAACCATTATCTATAAAGCCACGGAAAAGAAGACGATTAACCGTTATGCTACGGCCAAGGAAATGCTGACGGACCTGAAGGCGGCGTATCAGCATCCGGAGGAGATTATTGAATATACCAATAATGACAATGGTGCGACACTAAGCATCCCCAAAAATGAAATTAAGCAGATTTGGAGCAATAAGGAGTACCGGAGCTTCGGCGGGGAAAAAGATCCTTATGAAAAGCTGATTCGGTGGGCAGCGATTGCCTCGGCTTTTGTGGTGGTAGCGATTTTGACGGCTATTATCGTGCCAGCCAATATTCAGAACTGGGTGCCGAAAATGGTAACCGTTCCGGATCTTTTTAATTTGAATGTGGAGGAATTGTCGCTTCGTTATCCTGATTTGAAGTATGCCATTGAGGGCTATGTCTACAGCGATGAGGTGACCCGGGGACGGATTGTCGAGCAGGATACCAAGCCGCTGGAAAGCGTTAGAGCGGAATCCATCATCGGCGTTATTGTCAGCAAGGGCGTTGAGGAAAAGCCAGTTCCGGATGTGCTGAATTTCAGCTATAGCGAAGCGGAAAAAAAGCTGCGGGAACAAGGTTTTTCGGTGGAGCAAATTATAGAAAACAACAACACGGCGGCCATCGGCAATGTTTTTCGCCAGTCGCCGGCTGCGGACAGCCTGCTGCCCAAAGGCGGGATTGTAACCATCTATGTCAGCAAAGGGGCGGAGGTTGAACTGGTTGAAGTGCCGCCGCTGATTAATCAGCCGAAGCAGGAGGCAATTGCCCGCCTGACGGAACTGGGCTTTATCGTCAATGTATCGGAAAGCTATAATGACCACTATGAAAAGGGACGGGTGGTGATGATGAGCATTGCTCCCGGCAATAAGGTAGTAAAGGGCTCGTCGATTGATTTGTCTGTTAGCTTAGGGAAAGAGTTTATTTCCAAAAAAATGGAAATTCGGATTAATTCGCCTTTTGGTCCGGTTCAGGAAAGTGGTATCATTAAGGTAACGCTGACCCAAGGAGATACAGAAAAAGTTCTGCTGGAAACGGAAGTACGGATTGACCAGTTTCCGCTGATACTGACGCCTGAAGGTACCGGTACCGGCATTATTACGGTTTATCTGGACGGAGTCAAGCAATATACCAGGCAAATCGTTTTTACCGAGGAATAAAGCCGGATTAGAAGAAAAACACCGCTCTGTGTGCCGCTTTACAAAAAAGCTGTGCAGAGAGGAAGTAGAAAATGAAAAGGGAGGAAAGCGCAGATGGAGCAGACAGCAGAATGAAAGGCAAAATAATCAAGGGGATAGGCGGTTTTTATTATGTGCAGACGGATTGTGGGCTGATAGAATGCAAGGCCAGAGGACTCTTCCGTAAAACCGGAGAGAGTCTTTTGGTTGGGGATGATGTGGAAATCGAAGCGGCCGGAGAAGCTGGCAAAGGTTTTATCGTCAGGATTTACCCGCGCCGAAACGAGCTGATCCGGCCGCCAGTATCCAATGTCGATCAGGTACTGCTCCTGTTTGCGCTGGAAGAGCCTAAACCTAACTTTAATTTGCTGGACCGGTTTTTGATTATGCTGGAGCAGAAAAAGCTGCCGGTCGTGCTGGGTTTTAATAAAGCCGATTTAAAGAGTAATGGACTGGATTTTTTAGAGCATTATCAGGCAATCGGCTATCCGGTTCATGTTTTTTCTGCACACCATTCCCAGCCAGAAACATTGCGGGGCTTGCTGGCCGGCAAAACAACGGTGTTGGCTGGGCCGTCCGGGGTCGGCAAATCAACTTTGGTTAATTTTTGGCAGTCGGAAGTGGTGATGAAAACCGGAGCGGTCAGTCAAAAAATCGGCCGGGGCAAGCATACTACCCGGCATGTCAATTTGATTGCACTTGATGAAAACAGCTTTGTGGTTGATACACCGGGCTTTACTTCCTTTGATTTACGGGATATCAGTTACCGGCAGCTGCACCGGTATTTTCCGGAGTTTGCGGCGTATGAAACGGATTGTCAGTTTTTAGACTGTCAACATGACCGGGAAAGCGGCTGCGCCGTTAAAGCGGCGGCCGAGATAGGAGATATTTGGATGGGGCGCTACCGGAACTATCTGCAAATTAAAGAAGAACTGAAACAAAAAGATTCCGGCTTAGGAAAGTTACAAGAAAAATACGGTAGAAAGGATCAAAAATGGATAAAAAACGGAAAATAGCGCCGTCAATCCTATCAGCTGATTTTACCCGTTTGGGTGAGGATATTCGGCAGATTGACCGAGCTGGCTGCAACGAGATTCATATTGATATTATGGATGGCAATTTTGTGCCGAATATTACTTTTGGACCGATGCTGGTCAAGCAAATTCGGCCTTTGACAGAGAAGCCCTTTGATGTTCATTTAATGATTCGGCATCCGGAGGATTTTATTGCTGCCTTTGCTCAGGCCGGAGCTGATACAATTACAGTTCATGTGGAAAGCAGCCTGCATTTGCATCGGCTGCTGATGGAAATTAAAAAATTGGGCAAAAAAGCAGGTATTACTTTAAATCCGGCGACACCCTTGTGTATGCTGGAAGAACTTTTGCCGGAGGCTGATCGGGTGCTGGTGATGTCAGTTAATCCGGGCTTTGGCGGGCAGAGCTTTATTCCATCAGCCCTTGACCGAATTGCCAAATTAGCTGCCTGGCGGCAGGAAAAAGGGTATCACTATGATATTGAAGTGGACGGCGGGGTTCATGCCGGCAATGCCAGCCAAATTGCGGCCGCTGGCGCCGATATTTTAGTGGCCGGCTCGGCGGTGTTTGGCGCTGCCGATATCGCGGCGGCTATCCGCCAAATCAAGGGAGAATAAAGGCCGACAAGGCAAAAGTGAAAATAGAAAGCAATAGAAAATAATAGAAAGCAATAGAAAATAATAGAAAATAATAGCAGCCGAGGGGACAAGAGCAAGGATGTTAAGGTCAGTTACCGGCTTTTTATGCAGAAAGGCGGAGAGATATGAAGCGGCGGTGTTATGCGATTGTGGCCGGCGGAGCGGTCAGTGCCGGGCAAGTTCAAAAGTTGCAAAAAAAGGCTGAAAATCTGATTTGGATTGCTGCTGACAGCGGCGCTGAGGTTTTGTGGCAAAATGGAATCATTCCCCATATTTTGGTTGGTGATTTGGATTCTCTTTCGGCTGAAACTTTGCAGGCTGTAAAAAGCAGGGGGCAAACCGAGATTTTTCGGTTTTCACCGGAAAAAGATAGGAGTGATACTTATCTGGCCTTGCAGGCCGTGCAGCTTTTGCATATGGGCGGCAGCCGGGGCTTGTTTTCCGCTTGGCAGGCGATACGCCTGCCGGCTGAAAATGCCGGATTTGAACAGATGCCGAAAAAAGACACTGACTGTCAGAGTTACGGTTTCAAAAAACCAAAAGTGATTTTGCTCGGCGCAGTCGGGAGCCGCCTCGATCATAGTCTGAGCAATTTATGGATTTTGTTTGATTTTATTGCCGACATGAAGCTGACGGTTTGGACGGACAAAGGCCGGATTCGGGCATACAGCGGTCCCAAGCGGCTTTCTTTTAAAAGCAAAGCAAAGTATCCGTTTTTCAGCATCCTGCCGCTGTCAGAAAAATTGGAAGGACTGAGTTTAAAGGGCTTTCGTTATCCTTTAAAGAACCAGACTATCCCCCAAAATCAGGCCTCCTGGCTGCTCAGCAATCAGCTGACAAAGGAATGCGCCAAACTAAAAATCCGCAAGGGCAAGTTTCTGGTGATCCGCAGCCGGGATTAGTGGAGAACGAATAAAAAAGACTGGAG
>CAUUKX010000091.1:0-7844 GCA_963545585.1 uncultured Lachnospiraceae bacterium | reverse complement strand
CCGATGTATTTTTTAGGAAATTCTAATCTTTTCATAGACAATTTTAAAAAAAATGGTATAATGATAACTAAGCCAGATAGGTGGTGAGCTTATGTTTTTTAACAGAGACAGTCTAAAAGCACTTTCTCTCTTGACGCAGTTAGCGATAACAATGGTAGTTCCCATTGGTATGGGAGTGTTTTTGGGAGTGTTTTTGGATCAAAAGTTAGGAACGGCCCCCATTTTTCTGTTTGCGATGATTCTGATAGGAATCGCGGCTGGTTTTCGCAATGTGCATCACATCACTCAAAGTTTTATGAAGTCGCCGTCAGAAAGTGTTTTAAAGCAGGAGGCCATTTTAAGGGAAATGCCGAAACAAGACAGTAAGACCCGGAAAGAGGAATCCGAAGAAGATGGAGACAGCTAAAACGAAGCATCAAAAGACTCTAAAATTATTACTGATATCTCATAGCCTTTGCACATTGCTGTTACTAATCCCTGTAATTATAATCGCTGTATTTTTGAGACCTGTTTTATGGAACGGTGTTTTGGGTCTTGTGATTGGCGGTTTGGGTGGAGTGGTGTTGATTCTTTCCATGTCTTATTCGATTCAAAGAGCGATTACAAAAGACGCGCAGTCAGCCCAGAAATATATGCTGAAGCATTATGCGGTCAGACTTTTGGTTATGCTGGGGCTACTGCTGATAGGTGTTTTTAACGACAGATGGCTGCTCTCGGGAATAGCGGCTGGGCTTTTTAGCGTTAAAATCAGTGGCTTTCTTGTTCCGCAATTAGAGTGCAGAGTACAAGAACGCTGCGAGAGCAGGGATTCTGCTTGAGCCTTGCTGTGATGGTAAAAAGATTCGGCGGACAAGGAGAGAGTCTGATTTAAGGACAGATTTTAGCTGCCCTTCGGCAGACAGCCTGCCGGCGGCAGTTTAAAAAATAAAAAAGAAAGGAGAAAATGATGGTTACAGATGGCGTGTTATTTAAGACCGTCACAATATTAGGAACGACGAAGGCGATTTCGTTTGACGATAAGGTTTTATCTTATTTTGACATCGGCCCTCTCCGGTTTGTAATTACCGAATCCATTTTGAGCCTATGGCTGGTGATGGCGGTTTTGATTGTGTTCGCACTGATTGTGCGGCTGAAGATCAAGAGCTTCACCGATCAGCCCAAGGGTTTTCAGAACTTTGTGGAACTTTTGGTTGAAAGTTTGGATTCATTTGTTGGCAGCAGCATGGGAGAGAAGAACCGCAGGTTTACCCCGTATTTTGGTTCTTTGTTTTTACTGATTTTATTGTCGAATTTGTCGGGCTTATTTGGAATCCGGCCGCCGACGGCGAATTACTCGGTGCCGTTGGGATTATCGCTGATTACTTTTTTCCTGATTCATTATTTTGGTATTACGACAAAGGGGATCGGCACCTATTTAAAAGGGTATACAGAGCCGGCTTGGCCGTTTACACCGCTTAATATCATCGGAGAAATAGCAAAGCCTTTCAGCTTGTCTTTCCGTCTGTTTGGTAATATCGTTGGCGGAACGATTCTAATGGGGCTTTATTATGCGATGCTGCCGTGGTTTATGAAAATCGGAATTCCATCGCTTTTGCATGCCTATTTAGATGTTTTTGCCGGCGTGCTGCAGGCGGTTGTTTTCACCATGCTGAGTATGATCTTCGTTTCGGATGTGATTGTCGAGGAATCATAAGCAGGGGCGGAGTTTGACAGCGACTGGCAGGATAGAAAGCCGGAAACGGACAAAAAGAAACAAAAAGTTCATTAACTTATTCATTTTTTCTTAGGCGAATCAGAACCGGTGATTAAGGCGGCTGGTACGGCCGGGAAAGAGAGTTACTAACAAGGAGGAATTATCTATGGAACACATTACAAACGAAGGCTTGATTTTAGCTTGTTCAGCAATTGGTGCCGGTTTGGCTATGATTGCCGGTATCGGCCCCGGTATCGGTCAAGGCTTTGCTGCCGGAAAAGGTGCAGAAGCGGTTGGACGTCAGCCGGGCGCAAAGGGCGATATTACTTCGACCATGTTGCTGGGTGCGGCGGTAGCCGAGACCACCGGTATTTACGGTTTCGTTGTTGCCTTGATCCTGATGTTTGCTAATCCTTTACTGGGAAAATTAAGCAAATAAGAAATGGCTTTTTGAAACGGAATATGATGTTCCGATGCCAACCAGAAAGGAGGTAGGACCTTGCAAACCGTTTATTTAGCGGCAGAGCCAATCAGCCGTTTGTTTGGACTGGATGCAGAAACAGTAAGCAGCGCACTGATCGTGATGTTTAGTATGTTTCTTTTGTTTATTCTACTGGGCTATTTATTGTTTAACCCGGTAAAGCAGTTCTTGGCGCAGCGTCAGGAAAGAATTGCCAGTAAACTTCACGAAGCGGACGAAGCTGAATTTGCAGCGCATAAGATGAAAGAAGAGTACGAGGCAAAGCTGAAGGAGATTCAGAAGGAATACGACAGTATTCTGGAAGAAGCCCGCAAGAAAGCCTTGGACAAAGAGCATAAAATACTGGCTGAGGCCCAGCAGGAGGCGGAAAAGATTATTGCCCGCGGCCGGCTGGAAATTGAAAGAGAAAAAGCGCAGGTTCAGGACGATATTCGTCATGAAATCGTAGAGGTAGCCACTCTTTTAGCCGGAAAATTTATTGAAGCGAATATGAGTGATGAGAAACAAAGACAGCTTATTCGCGAAACAATGGACGGGATGGGTGATAACGCATGGATGAATTAATAGGAAAGAGATACGGAACAGCCCTGTTTGAGGTTGCGCGCGAGCATCAGGAATTGGACAGGATGGAAGAGGATATCCGGCTGGTTTTGCGTACTATTAAGGAAAATCCGGGCTTTATTGAAATCTTGTTATTGCCCAGCGTGTTATTGGAAAAAAAGAAAGACTTGATGAAAGAAGCCTTGGCCGGCAAGATTAATCAAGATTTGATGAGTCTTTTGCTTTTGACCGTGGATAAGGCCAGACAGGCGCATCTGGAGAAAATATTGGAATATGCGCTGCAAGCCGTTCAGGAGGAAAAGGGCGTTTTAACTGCCTATGTCACTTCGGCGGCGGAGTTGACGGCAGAAGAAAAAGAAGCCTTGAAGGTTAAACTTTCAAAGCAAACAGGCAAACAAATAGAATTAGACTGCAGAATTGACACGGCTCTGATTGGCGGCATGATCATTCGGGTGAAGGATCGGCTGGTAGATCATACGATCAGAGGCGAACTGCGTAAATTAGCGAAGCAGCTGAATGCAGTTAAAATCAGCAATTAGAAAGGCGGTGGAATCACAAGATGAATTTAAGACCGGAAGAAATCAGCTCGGTGATTAAAGAGCAGATTAAGCGATATGAGTCTGATCTTACAGTTTCAGATGTAGGAACCGTGATTCAGGTAGCCGATGGAATTGCGAGAATTCATGGATTGGAGAAGGCGATGGCCGGAGAATTATTGGAGTTCCCGGGCGACGTCTACGGCATGGTATTAAACTTAGAACAGGACAATGTCGGTGCTGTTTTAATGGGTGAAAGCAAAGAGGTAATGGAAGGTGCAACGGTTAAGTCAACCGGCCGGGTTATTGAAGTGCCGGTCGGCGATGCTTTGATCGGGCGCGTTGTTAACGCACTGGGTCAGCCGATTGACGGCAAAGGCCCGATTGTGACCGAACATTATCGTCAAGTGGAAAGAGTCGCCCCGGGCGTAATTGAAAGAAAGTCCGTTGATACCCCGCTTCAAACCGGAATCAAAGCAATTGACTCCATGGTGCCGATTGGCCGAGGCCAGCGGGAACTGATTATTGGAGACCGGCAAACCGGAAAAACGGCGGTGGCGATTGATACAATCATCAACCAAAAAGGCCAGGATGTATTATGTATTTATGTGGCAATCGGCCAAAAAGCCTCAACGGTTGCGGCATTGGTTAGAACCTTAGAGGAAAACGGAGCAATGGATTTTACAACCGTAGTAGCGGCAACGGCGTCCGAGCCGGCTCCGCTTCAGTATATTGCTCCCTTTGCCGGCTGTGCGATGGGCGAGGAATGGATGGAAGACGGCAAAGAAGTGCTGATCATTTATGATGATTTGTCTAAGCATGCTGTGGCTTACCGAGCCATGAGTCTGCTGCTTCGGCGGCCGCCGGGACGGGAAGCTTACCCGGGCGATGTTTTCTATCTGCATTCCCGGTTATTAGAAAGAGCGGCGAAATTAAGCGACGCCAGAGGCGGCGGTTCGCTGACGGCACTGCCGATTATCGAAACGCAGGCCGGAGATATTTCAGCCTATATTCCGACCAATGTTATTTCAATCACCGACGGTCAGATCTTCTTAGAGTCAGAACTCTTTAATTCCGGTGTGCGTCCGGCGATTAACGCAGGTCTTAGTGTATCGCGGGTAGGCGGTGCGGCGCAGACCAAGGCGATGAAGAAAATTGCCGGTCCTATCCGGGTAGAGTTGGCGCAGTACCGCGAATTAGCGGCGTTTTCGCAGTTCGGTTCGGATTTGGATAAAGAAACCAGAGACAGACTGGCGCAGGGCGAGCGGATTATTGAAGTGCTGAAACAGCCGCAGTATACGCCCAAGAGCGTAGCCGATCAGATTTTGATTTTGTACGCGGCGACCAGAAAATATCTGATGGATGTGGAGGTTACGGAAGTAGCTCGTTTCCAAGAGGAATTCATTGATTTTATCGATACCAAATACAGTGACTTAAAAGCGAAGTTGGCCGGCAAAGACGGCTTAACGAAGGAACTTGATCAACAGATTGCCGGCATCTTGGATGAATTTATGCCGAAATTCAAGAAGTCCGTAGAAAAGGTGTGATAAGATATGGCGTCCATGAAAGATATTAAAAGAAGAAAAGAAAGCGTTAGCTCTACGCAGCAGATCACCAAGGCCATGAACCTGGTGGCAACTGCCAAACTCCAGAAGGCCAAGCAAAGTGTGCTGGAAGCCAGACCTTATTTCGAGCAGATCCATAGGACGATTTCTTCCATTTTATCCATCAGCGAAGGAATTCATCATCCCTATTTGGAAAAGCGCGAAGGGAAAAAAGTGCTGTATGTTTTAATTTCTTCCAATCGTGGATTAGCGGGCGGTTACAACAGTAATATCATTAAGCTGGTGTTAAGGCATATCAAGGAAAATAAAAATGAATCAACGATGGTCATAGCCGCTGGTAAAAAGGCGCAGGATGCGGTCAGGAAAGAGCAGATTGAGCTGGCCGGCAGCTATAACAGTTTGATTGAAAACCCCAATTATAAAGAGGCCAAAGGGCTTTCGGAAAAAGTGATTGACCTCTTTAACAGCGGAGCGGCGGATGAAGTGTATGTAGCGTATACGGCCTTTCATTCGACATTAAGTCAGGAGCCGAAAATCATGAAGCTTTTGCCGCTGAACCCGGAAGAGTTCCGGCTGGAGGATGGGGAAGGCAGTTATGCGATGATGAATTATGAGCCATCGGAAGAAGTGGTTTTGGATTATATCGTGCCGAAATATGTCAAATCTTTGCTGTTCGGTACTTTGAAGGAATCGGCCGCCTCCGAGCAGGGCGCTCGTATGACGGCGATGGACTCAGCAACTAACAATGCGACCGAGATGATTGAGAAATTAACGCTCATGTATAATAGAGCCCGTCAGGCTTCGATTACGCAGGAGATTACCGAGATCGTCAGCGGCGCAGACGCACTATAAGAAGGAGTGCTTTACTTATGGCAAATCAAGCAATTGGAAAAATCACTCAGATCATAGGCGCCGTATTGGATATCAAGTTCCGGACTGAGGAACTTCCGGCAATCAACAATGCCGTCGAGATTACCAGAGCCGACGGCACCAAGCTGATTGTCGAGATTTCTCAGCATTTGGGCGATGATACGGTCAGGTGCATTTCCATGGGTTCCACCGACGGTTTGATGCGGGGCATGGAGGCAGTGGATACCGGAGCGCCGATCTCAGTGCCGGTAGGCGAAAAGACGCTGGGGCGTATCTTTAACGTTACCGGTCATGCCGTTGATCAAAAGCCGGATTTGGACGGAGAGCGCTGGTCGATTCACCGTCCGGCTCCGAAGTTTGAAGAACAGGCAACGGAAACCGAGATTTTGGAAACCGGAATCAAGGTTGTCGATTTATTATGCCCCTATCAAAAGGGCGGAAAGATTGGTCTGTTCGGTGGTGCTGGCGTAGGCAAAACGGTTTTGATTCAGGAACTGATCCGCAACATTGCGACCGAGCATGGCGGCTTTTCCGTATTTACCGGCGTTGGCGAGAGAACCAGAGAAGGAAATGACCTTTATCATGAAATGACCGAATCCGGCGTTATTGAGAAAACGACCATGGTGTTCGGACAAATGAACGAACCGCCGGGAGCCAGAATGAGAGTGGCGCTGACCGGTCTTACCATGGCGGAATATTTCCGGGATGAAGGCGGTAAGGACGTGCTGCTGTTTATTGATAATATTTTCCGTTTCACCCAGGCCGGCTCCGAGGTATCGGCGCTGCTTGGCCGGATGCCCAGTGCGGTTGGTTATCAGCCGACACTGGCTAACGAAATGGGTATTTTGCAGGAGCGCATTACCTCGACCAAGAAGGGCTCAATCACTTCGGTGCAGGCGGTTTACGTGCCGGCCGATGACTTGACTGACCCGGCTCCGGCTACAACCTTTGCCCACCTTGACGCGACCACGGTATTATCGCGGTCGATTGTGGAAAAGGGTATTTATCCGGCAGTTGACCCGCTGGATTCGACTTCGCGGATTCTTGACCCGCGGATTGTCGGTCAGGAGCATTATGATGTGGCCAGACGAGTGCAGCAGATTTTGCAGCGTTATAATGAATTGCAGGATATTATTGCAATTTTAGGTATGGATGAGTTGTCTGATGCCGATAAAGTAACGGTTTCCCGGGCCAGAAAGATTGAGCGGTTCTTATCGCAGCCTTTCTTCGTGGCCGAGACCTTTACCGGCCTTGCCGGACGCTATGTGCCGCTGGCAGAAACGATTCAGGGCTTTAAGGAAATCCTGGAGGGCAAACATGACGATCTGCCCGAATCAGCCTTTTTGATGGCCGGAAATATGAGCGATGTTATCAGCCGAATTGAGGGGTGATGAACATGGCGGAAGAATTAAAAAACAATCAATTTGATTTGGTGATTATTTCGCCGGAGCGCCAGTTTTATCACGCGCCGGTTGAAAGAGTAACTTTCCGCACAACCGAGGGTGATTTGGGCGTGCTTAAGGGGCATATTCCCTTGACGGTCGGCTTATCGACCGGGCACTGTAAGATTCAGATTGACCCGAATACGGTTCATGTTGGCGTGATTCACGGCGGTTTTGCTGAGATTCAGCCGGATCGGGTGACGATTTTGGTGGATGCGGCGGAATGGCCGGATGAGATTGATGTGGAAAGAGCCAAACGGCGGATGAAGAAAGCGGAAGAAGTTTTAAGCAGCGCCGAAGCAGGCGATCCGGCGATTAAATGGGCGCGTTATTCGATGCTCAAGCAAATGGCCCGGATTGAGGTCGGCTCGGTCAATGACGGGAACTGATTCCCGAAAAATAGGAAAGCAGGCGGTTTTGAGAGGAAACTGCCTGCTTTCTTGGTTCTTTGTCAAATGGTGTTGGTGCAAATGGTGCAAATGAAAGAATAAAATCAAGGTTCAAGGTGAGATGGTGTTAGTGCTCTCGTCTTTTATAGTAATGGGACAATAAGTTTTTCCGGCATAAACGGGACATTTTCATTTGTGGTATATTAGGATATTATCATATATGGCTTATAAAAGGGACAAGAAGTTTTTTCACTTTGAGTTTCCCCATTTTTTGACAACAAAACAAGTCCAACTATCCTGTTGAAGC
>CAUUKX010000090.1:0-7915 GCA_963545585.1 uncultured Lachnospiraceae bacterium | reverse complement strand
CTGACGATTGTTGATGCCGACCGGGAAATGGGCAGTATTACTTTGATTTATCAGATTGTTGGCCGTTCCACGCAGGAATTAGCGCAGCTTGAGGCTGGTGATTTTATTCCTGAAGTTGCGGGGCCGATGGGACAGCCCGCAGTTTTTTATGCTAAGGAAAGGGTGCTTGGCATTGCCGGCGGAGTAGGAGCAGCCCCTCTTTATCCGCAGCTGCGGGAGTTAAAAAAGCGGGGAGTGAAGGTGGATGTAATTATCGGTGCCCGGTCAAAAGAACTGATTCTGCTGGAACCAGATTTTGCCGAGTTTGCTGATCATGTTTATTTGGTGACCAATGACGGTTCGGCCGGACAGACCGGTTTTGTGACCGATGTGCTGAAGGAGCTTTTGCGGCAAGGTGAAAATTATGATGAAGTTATTGCCATCGGCCCGGTGATTATGATGCGGGCGGTGGTGGAAGTGACAAAACCAATTGGACTGCGGACAGCCGTGTCGCTGAATCCAATTATGATTGACGGAACTGGTATGTGCGGCTGCTGCCGGGTGAAAGTTGGCGGTCAAACGAAATTTTCCTGTGTTGACGGGCCGGATTTTGACGGGTTTTTGGTGGAATTTGATGAGTTAATGCAAAGACAGGGCTTTTTTAAAGAAGAAGAGCATAAGTGCAGGCTGGAGGGGAAAACATGGTAAATCGGGCAAAAACAAAGGTGCCAATGCCGGAACAGGCACCGGAGATTAGAAATCAAAACTTTGCCGAGGTGACCTTGGGCTATACCATAGAAATGGCCAGAGAAGAAGCCGAGCGCTGTTTGAACTGCAAGCACAAGCCCTGCGTTGGCGGCTGTCCGGTCAATGTGCCGATTCCGGAGTTTATTCAGGCACTGGCGGCTGGTGAGGTTTTGCGGGCGTATGAAGTGATTGCCGCTCAAAACCGTTTGCCCGGTATTACTGGCCGGGTTTGCCCGCAGGAAAATCAATGCGAGCAGGTCTGCATCCGGGGGAAAAACGGCGAACCGGTGGCAATTGGCCGATTGGAGCGGTTTGTGGCGGATTATGTTCGGGTCAATCATTTAATTCGAATCGAGAAGCCGGTTAAAAACGGCATTAAGGTAGCGGTGGTTGGTTCCGGCCCGGCCGGGATTACCTGTGCCAATGAATTAGCGCAGCGGGGCTATGAGGTTACGATTTTTGAAGCGCTGCATGAACTGGGCGGCGTGCTGGTCTACGGTATTCCGGAGTTCCGTTTGCCCAAGGAACTGGTAAAAGCAGAAATGGATCAGGTGCTGGAGCTGGGGGTGATGGTGCATAAAAATGTAATTGTCGGCCAGTCCATCCTGTTTGAAGATTTGTTTGCCCAAGGCTATCAGGCTGTTTTTATTGGCAGCGGAGCGGGACTGCCCCGGTTTATGAATATTCCGGGAGAATCCCTAAACGGTGTCTATTCAGCCAATGAGTTTCTAACAAGAGTTAATTTAATGAAAGCTTATCAGAAAAACGCCATCGGAACACCGATTAAGACCGGGGATAAGGTTGCGGTGGTTGGCGGCGGCAATGTAGCGATGGATGCAGCCAGAACAGCCAAGCGGCTGGGCGCAGGACAGGTGTCGATTGTCTATCGGCGCTCGGAGCAGGAGTTGCCGGCCAGATTGGAGGAGGTTCATCACGCCAAGGAAGAGGGAATTGAGTTTCGTCTGCTGGCGAATCCGGTTCGGATTTTAGGCGAAGATGGCCGGGTCAGCGGTATGGAAATTATTCACATGCAGCTGGGTGAGCCAGATGCCAGTGGGCGGTGCAGTCCGGTAGAAATCGCCGGTTCCGAGGAAATACTGGAGGTGGACAGCGTGGTTATTGCCATTGGCCAGACCCCGAACCCGATTATTAAGCGGGCCGAACCGGACATGGTGACCAATCGTCATGGCTGCATTGTAATTGATGAAGTTAGCTGCATGACCAGCATGGAAAATGTCTATGCCGGCGGCGATGTGGTTACTGGTGCGGCGACAGTTATTTTAGCGATGGGAGCCGGTAAAAAAGCGGCAGTTGAGATTGATAGAAAATTATCAAACAAAAGCAAATAATAATTTGGGGAAATCCCCGATAATTTGTTGAAATGCAAATATCTGCTTGCTGAACGGTTACAAATAAGCGGCCTTGCCGAAATACTGCGTGTGCGTGGTATTTCGGCAAGGTAGTTAGCTGAATTTGCCTATACGAAAGTTTATTTTCGATATAGGCAAATTATAGCTAACGATTAAGGCCGCTTTCATTAAAGCGCCGAAAAGCAATTATTTTATTGAACTGAAATTTTATTGAATCTTAAAAAACTGCATCAACAGAGGCCAGAGTTTAGGTACAAAAATCAGGAGACCAACAGCGGCGACAGCCAAAGAAATAACCAGAACAGCACCAGCTGCTAAGTCTTTTACTTTTTTTACATATTTGTTGTACTGCGGATCCAGCCAGTCCATTGTATTTTCTAAAGCGGTATTAAAAATTTCAGCCGACATGACAACACCGATGCACAATAGAATAATCATCCATTCTGTCGGGCTGCAGGCTAAAAGCGTGGCCAGAAAAATGGCACAAACCGCCAAAACCGTATGAATTTTAAAGTTCCGTTCTTCCCGAAAGGCAATCACAATACCGGAAATGGCATAGTGAAAGCTGTCAATGAGGCGTCTTACTTTTTTACTCATAAGATTTCCTCTAAATCCGTCAGCCACAGAGCAGCGCTGGCATCGCTCGGCATAGAAAAAGCGGCAGATAGGGAAACATCACTGACCGACGGGCCGTCCGGCAGACAGTTGCGCTTAAACTGCTGTGCAAAGAAGCGGCGGTAAAAAACTTTCAGCCATTTATCCACTGTTTCTGCGGTGAAATCACCAGCAAAAGTGTTCACTGCCAGCGCCCGGATTTTTTTCGGAGAAAAGCCGTACTTGACCATATAATATAGGAAGAAATCATGCAGGGCATAAGGTCCGATCAGTTCTTCAGTTTTTTGCAAAATTTGTTGATTGGCGGTCGGCGGCAGGAGTTCGGGGCTGATCGGTGTATCAATAATGCTTTCCAGAACCGCCCGCAAATTCGAATCGGCATAGCTTCGGCCAAAGGAACGAATGATATAGGGAATTAAGGTTTTGGGGATGGAAGCGTTGAGGGAGTACATACTCATATGATCGCCGTTATAGGTGCAAAAACCCAGCGCCAGCTCCGATAAATCGCCGGTGCCGATGACCAGTCCGCCAGTTTGGTTGGCGATATCCATTAAGATTTGGGTGCGTTCGCGAGCCTGTGCGTTTTCATAGGTGGTATCCTGCTGATTAGCCGGATGCTCGATATCCTGTAAATGCTGAAGGACGGCGGCTTTAATATTGATTTCCCGCTGGCTGATGCCAAGCAGCTGCATCAGCTGACAGGAGTTTTCATAGGTTTGGCCGCTGGTGCCAAAGCCCGGCATCCGCACGCCGATAATTTCGGCGAAAGGCTTTTCCATGCGGCGGTAGGCCTCGGCTAAAAACAGCAGAGCCAAAGTTGAATCAAGCCCCCCAGAAATACCGATCACGGCTGTGCGGTTTTGCACATGGCGGAAACGCTGAATACAAGCGGAAACAGTGATATCAATCACTTCCCGGCAGTTCCTTTCCAGCCGGGCGGCATCGTCCGGGATAAAGGGAAAGCGCGGCAAGAGCGGCAGAAGCGGCAGGCTGTTTTCTGCTGCCGCAGGATTAGCCGGATATTCCAAAATATTTTGACAGGACAAAAAAATATCGCTGCTGCCGGGAATGGCCTGTCCGGTCGTGATTTCGGAACGCTTTAAATAAGAAACTTTTTCTGCGTCAATTAGGGCAGTAATGAGTTGCCCCGCCTGAGAATAAGGCGTACTTCGGCTGAGGATTTTTCCGTTTTCCACAAGATAGGCCTGTCCGGCGAAAGCGTGGTAGGTACTGGATTCCCCTAAGCTGCTGCCGATATGTAAATAAGCAAGATGATTGCTGCGGGAAACCGCTTTCAGCCTTTGCTCGGTTTGCTCTAAAAAGCCGACCTTGGCCGGGAGTGCTGCCGGATTGACAATGACCGTTGCCGGAGTATAAAGACTGAGCGCCGATGGCGAAAAGATGTTTTTATAATCTTCGCCCAGTTCCACGGCAAAGCAAAAATCGCATTTTTTTTCAGGGCTAAAGAGCAGAGAATTGCCAAACGGAGCAGAGCAGCCGTTTAGCAGGGCTTCGGTTGAAACTGAAAAATCATCGGCCGGAGCAGAAAAATACCGAGTTTCTTCTGGGTTTAACATCAGTTTGGGGATAATACCGCAAACTTTTCCGTCGCTGAGTACGACGGCGCAGTTAAATAATTTACCTTGATGAATGACCGGGCTGCCGATAATCACCGGAAAAAAAAGTCCCTTGGTTGCGGCTGCGATTTCTGGCAGTGCCATTTGACAGGCATCCTGCAATAGTTTTTGGCTGAAAAGCTGACCGCAGGTGGCGCCAGTCAGACATAACTCGGGAAAGGCCAGCAAAGAGATTTGACTTTCCGCAGCCTGACGGATGAAAGCGATGATTTCCGCCTGATTGTGCCGAATATCGCCGATTTTAAGTGCCGGGATGGCGGCAGCAATTTTATAATAACCATATTGATGAAGCATAGTTATATTTCAGTCCTTTCTGATAGTAACAGATGATACGATTGGAGTCAGCTCCGGGCAAAAAGCGGGCTGATTTTTGGCGTAATTAAGTGCAAAATTCCTTTTTTATTATTATAAGGCAAGCCGCTGAAAAGTTCAAGCGCTTTTCGGCAGCCGAAACAAGGGAGATGCCTATTAAATGATGATACTGCGGTAAAAATGGATTTTGAGAAAAAAGATGAATAAAATTATAAAATAAGATAAAGAATAAGCCCGAAAGAACCGATAAAGCTTTTGGAAATTAATGATTCATTTTATGCACTGGTCTGTGTATGGGAGAAGAAGGATAGTAACGCCAGTTAGAAAACACAGGCGAAAATGACATAGATTGGTACAGCTAAAATCAAGGAGAAGAAAATGAGCTTAAAAAAAAGAATGCTGATATTCATCGGGGTACCGGTGCTGCTGACTGTGATTATTCTAGCTTTTGTGTCCTATCAATATTCTAAAACTTTATTATTAAAAGAAAATGCAAGAAGTTTGCAGATTGAGGTAGCCAGATATACATCCGATGTTGAAACAATTTTAGCAAAAGAATTGGCGTATATTGAAATTTTAAAGCAGAGCATAGAAAGAAAACTTCCTAATGACAAGGAATTAGAGGCAACATTATCTTATTTGACGGAAAAAGTGAAAATAGTGAAATCCTTTTATATGGGGTTTGAAGATGGTCATTATTTAGATGGTGAAGGCTGGAAGCCGGATTCTGACTATGATGCCAGAAAAAGGCCGTGGTATCAAAATGCGCAGGGAAAAGGGGATGTGGTATTATCCGATCCTTACTATGATCTTGCTTCCAATCAGGCAGTGGTTACATTTAGCACAGAAATCAAATCAGGCGGCAAAAGCATTGGCGTACTGGCAGTCGATCTCTTGTTGGAAGACATTAAAACTTTGATTGACGGCGTTCAAATTCAGAAAACCGGCAAAGCAGAGATTATCAATCAGGATGGGTATTTTGTAGCACATAATTTATATAAAGTTGAAGAAAATATTTATGAGATAGAGAATGGAGACTTAAGGCCTTTGGCAGAAAAACTGATAAATAATGCCGGTCAGCAGTTTGAGTATCGTTATAATAATGCGAATTATTTTTTTATTTCTCAGAAAATTGACATGACAGATTGGTTATTAGTTTTGTGGGTGCCAAGGAGTGAGATTTTAGCGTCTTCCATTTCCTTAGCGATATTTATGCTGATTATTGGATTGATTTCCCTTTTCATTGTGGGAGCAATTATTTATGTGATTGCAGTATCGGTTGCTAAGCCGATTGCGCAGTTAAGCAATGATATTCAGGCCATGGCAGAATATGACTTTTCTTCCAGTGGTCAATCGTCATTAACGGTTTATTCAAAAAAGAAAGATGAGATTGGCAGGATAGCCCAGTCGCTGATTCGAGTGAAAAGTACCATCCGGGAAGCGATGACGGGAGTTAATGATGTAGCCGGTCGTGTTTCCGCTTCGTCGGAAGAACTTAGCGCAACCAGTGAGCAGGCTTCGCGTTCGGCTGATAATATTGCCAGGGCATTTGAAGATATTTCGCAGGGTGCGGTTTCTCAGGCCGAGGATATGCAAAGAGGTGCCGAAGCAATGGACGTAATGCAAAGTGCCTTAAATGAAAATACGCAAGTGGTAGATGACTTGAATGCCATTACCAAAGAGGTTTTTCAGGCTAATGAAAACGGTAAGATTGCCATTGCCGAATTGGTTGATGTAACCCGGCAGTCGGGGCAGGCAGCTGGTAATGTTAAGGAAGTAATTGAAAATACCAATACCAGTGCAATTCAAATTGAATCGGCCAGTGATATGATTAAGTCAATTGCCGAGCAAACCAATTTGTTGGCGCTGAATGCGGCAATCGAAGCTGCTAGAGTAGGCGAAGCCGGGAAGGGTTTTGCCGTGGTAGCTGATGAAATTCGAAAATTGGCGGAACAGTCCAATACCTTTGCCGAGGAGATTAAAGGGGTTGTCAGCGACTTAACCGGCAAAACTGCTGAAGCTGTTGATATCATGAATGAAGTCGGCAGCATTGTAGGGAAGCAGTCGGAGAAGGTTGATCAGACCAAGCAGCAGTTTGATGTTATTTCGATGGAACTGGATAAGAACCGGGTAGCGGTTGATAATCTAAACCGGGCGGGAGCGAAATTAGCTGAAACCAGAGGCAATTTGTCTGAGATCATTGAGAACTTATCGGCGCTGTCTCAAGAAAATGCCGCATCGGCGCAGGAAGTAAGCGCTTCGCTGCAGCAGCAGACGGCATCTTCTTCCGGAATATCGACGGCCAGCACGCATTTGGCGGAAATGGCGCAGGAGCTGACCGAAATGATTGCCAAGTTCAGGGTGTAATAACAGACTTTTGGAAGTTTAAGCCGGCAAAGCATGGAATATCGGCGAAGCAAGGTAAAATCTATAAATGGTAAAATCTATAAATGGTAAAATCAAAAATAAAGTTTGACATTTTGGAAAAACAGCGTATAATAAAGTTGCTGTCAGCGGCCGTAAGGCCGGATAATTTTATATCGTGGGGTGCTTAAAAGGCTGAGATTATACCCGTATGACCTGTTCGGATAATGCCGGCGTAGGGAAGATATGATCACAAGGAAGAGAAGACTTGCCCCTTTGGGCAAGTCTTTTTTAATATAACAGAAAAATCCAGAAGGATGATTGGTATGTTAAAAACTCGACTTTCTCATGTTCGTCAGAATATGGGAAATGAGATAAAAAACTTCGGTGCGAAAGCCCGCTCTTCTTTGACTTTTTGTTTAAGCGCTCCCGGAAGGGAGTTTTTTTATGGGAAATGCAAGTATGGCAATTCAAGTTTTGCCTAAAGCAGAGGGCAATGCCGAAATAGTACGGATTGTTGACCGGGTGATTGAATATATTGCCGGTTATGGTTTGAATTATTTTGTCGGCCCGTTTGAAACTGTAATTGAAGGCGATTATGATGTGCTGATGGAGATGCTCAAGGGCTGCCAGCGGATAGCGGTGGAAGCAGGAGCGCCATCGGTTATGAGCTATGTCAAGATCAGTTATCACCCAAAGGATGAGGGATTGAGCATTGAAGAAAAAACAGCAAAATACCAAAAACACCGCAAACAATAAAAACATTAAAAACACCAAAAAAGTGATTGATTTTTTTTACCGGTACAGCATTGTCCTTGCGATATTGCTGCTGTGGCAGGGACTGGCATGGCTAAAGGTTCTGCCTGAGTTTTTCCTGCCCTCACCCTATGC
>CAUUKX010000089.1:0-8012 GCA_963545585.1 uncultured Lachnospiraceae bacterium | reverse complement strand
AAGCGAAGCTTTCGATCAGGGTAGGTCGCCCACCCGGGCAGAAAGCGAAGCTTTCGATCAGGGAAGACTGCCCGCCCGGGCAGAAGTGCGAAGGACTTCGAACAGGGGAAAGTTGAGTATAGAAAAGAATAAATTTTCAAAAATATTTTATCGAAAAATATCTTGAGGACGGGTTTCAATTAATGGAATGGTCTTTTAAAAGTGAGGATTTTCATGGACTTAAAGTCACAAATTATCAGCCGGTTAAAAAATTACTCTAAAAAAACCATCGACTTTTTTAGCCTGCAGTCAATGTCTGACGGCAAGTTTGGGAAACAGGAACTGGAAACGGTGATTAAAGAGTTAGTGGCAGACCAGATTTTGATTTTACTTTCTAAAAAACAGGATATAACAATCAGCAGTAGGTTTCGGCTTGACAAAACCAGGCTTTACCAGGAAGAGCTGAACAAAATTCGGGCATTGGAGTGGCGGCTGGACAATCGAATTCATTTCGATCATTATTATAAATATCCGGCGGAAATGGCAAGCGATGAAGAAGTCCTGCTAAAAATCAATCGCTCGATCCAGGAAGAAACCATTTTTGAAGAATTGTATTTACCGGAGTTATCGCTTCGTCTGGTGGGCGATGAAAAATGGCTGGAGTATAAAGAGGGTAAGAAGCTGCTAAAAAAGATTGGTTTGTGGGAACACTTTACCGTAGGTGACCGCTATGAGCCAATTGCCTTTGCTTTAAATCCCATGCTTTTCGGCGGTCAGGAAACAAATGGAATTTATCGTCATTTAATTGTCGAAAATAAAACCACCTTTAAGCAGGTTATGAATATTCTGGCACGGACGGAGTTTGCTGCCGTCATTTACGGCCAAGGCTATAAGATTATTTCCTCTTGCCGAATGTTGAAAGAGCAGTTGCCTTTAAAAGGGCAACATCAATTCGAGTATTTTGGTGATTTTGATAAAAAGGGAATTGAAATTTTTGATGCCCTGACCGGACAAATGGCAGTAACTTTGCATCAGGGATTGTATGAAGCATTATTTAAAAAAGGAGCCGTCCGGGGGCATGAAAGCCAAAACTGTGCCCAGGAAAAAATCGAAAGATTTTGCGGTCAATTTGTAAATGCCAAAGAGCTGCTGCAGCTCATTGAAAATGGCCTCTATTTGCCGCAGGAAATGCTGTCGGAGCAGGAAATGGAAAGAGTTTTAAATAAGGGGTGAAAATGATAGATTACAGCAAAACCTTACAAGGCTATCATGAGAGAATGCAAAAGATTGCCCTTTTTCAAATGTTTTACAGTCTGGATAGAAAAAGGCAGCAGGACAAAACCGGAAAAAGCATTCGTTATTCAGACTTACTTTTGTGCAGCCTTTTATTTTTCTTTGAAAATATGCTGGCCAGAAATTATAAAACTACCAAATCTGACCTGGCGGATTATTTAAAAAGAGTTTGCAGTATGACCTATCAGCTCGAAGATAGGGAGTATTTGGCGATTGCTGTGGAAATTATTGAGAGCCTGAGACCGGCTGACGGCAAAAAGACCGAGTATCGTTTTTTCAATTTTGAAACCGAAAAAGAAGATGTGGTCAGCTATCATATTTTAAAAGTCAGCGGTTGGGACAGGACAGAAAATAAGCAGTACTATACTTTAGACGAGGACGGTCTGGAGTTGATTTTTGCGACCAAGGAATTTTATACCGAGTTTTCCCTGTCAATCAGTCAGTTGATTTTACGCAAGCAGCTGGAAAAGGGCGAGTTTCATTCGGCTCTCAGGCAAATTGATGAAATGCGGATTAATGTCAATAGTATTAAGGAAAATATGCAGAAAATCCGGACGGAAATCATTGGCAATATTATTTCCGATGATGTTTATCAAAGATATAAGGGGATTATCTTAGCGGTGAATGAAAGGCTGGAGAGAGAGCATATTGAATTTAATGAATTGGTATCTTTTGTCAGAGAAACCAAGATGCGCTATGAGCAGAATATGAACCGGACAGAGAAAGAGCGAAAACTGTATAATATCCTGTTGCGGGTAGATACGGAGTTAAATGAAGTGCATAACAGTCATACTCTTTTGCTGGAGGAAAGTATAGAACTAAAGACAGTGGCTTTGGAAGCTGCCAGAGAAATGCTTTATCATGTGGGAATAGATGCATTTAATTTTGAGCAGGATATTGTCAAAAAAATTATGACCACGCCCTTGCCTCTGGAATCGGTGAAAATGTTTGTCAAGCCGTTTTTGGGATTTTCCCGGCAAACTTTTTGGTCACCGGTGCGGGTTTTTCAAAGGCAAAGAATGGAAAGAGAAAAACCGGAAGAAAAAAGCCGTTCCTTTTTTATGCCGCTGTCTGAAGATATTAAAAAAGCTGAACTGGAATGGAGTCAGGAATTATATGCCAAGGCATGGGATTTTATTTGGAAAAATGTGAGAGGAAATCAAGTCAGCAGCAAAGAGGTTTTAAATGCGCTGCAAGAATTGTCGGAAGCGGAACAAAAAGACATAGAGGCACAAGCGGAAATAAGCCGGCAGGCGGAGAGAAGACAAAAGAAACTACGGCATCGCCAACAGCCGGAAAATTATTTGAAACGCTGTATTCTTCAGTTTTTCCTATTAGTTCATCACTTTGGTACTTTGGAGATAAAGACGGTTCAGGAAAGTGAAGTGCATATATTTCATAAGGCCTTTATTGATAATAAGGGGATAAAGGCGATAAAAGCCAGAGCCTTGGATGGAAAAATAGAAAATGAATTTGCAGAAATGACCGAAATCAGACTTGAGATTATGGGCGAAGAGGAAAGTTGAGTAAGAAAATAAATGGAGGGGCATCAAATGCAAATATCACAAATTATGGAAGCCCACAAGATATATTATCAATTACTGCAAAACGGAAAGGCATCCAAGGAAGATTGCCGGGCAATTGCGGAGCAGGAAGTTCGGCAGTTGGTGAACAGTTTTGCAGCCGAAGCCAAAGCGGCCATTATCGGTGCCGGTGATGATTATTATTTTATTCCTTTGGCGGAAAGCTCGGATTATCATCGCAGCAATGAAGAAATCAAAAAGTTTTTACCGGCCAATAGTAAAAATATTGATATTTACATGATGTATTTGGCGATTATTATTTTGGTGGGAGAATTTTATAACAGTTACCATACTTCGCAAATGACCAGAGAGTTTTTAACATTAAGCGACTGGCTGGTCAGTATGAATGATAGGATAGAAACGCTGGCGGCGATTGGCGAAGAAAAATTAAAGCAGCTGGAAAGGGAGTATGAATATAACTGGCTTGGAATGATTGAGCGCTGGAAGCAACTGGATATCATAAAAGAGGGGACGAAAGAAATTGCCAGTACCAAATCCCGAAAGGCATTTTTAAATAATGTCATTCGTTTTTTGCAGGCAGAAGAACTGGTCATGGAAGTCGGCCCGGAGGAATACTCGCTAACCCTGAAAATGCGGATTATTGTTACCCGCTATTTTATGGACTATGAATATAATCGGGGGATTTTGGATTTGATTTATCATTTTTCAGAGGGGAATAGGGAGAGAGAATTCGAGGAAGAAATACAGGCTTGACAGATGATAGTTTGAGGTACAAAGTGGCAACGATTGAAAAAGTAAGATTAACCAATATTATCTATGATAACGGCGAGAAAAGGTATAATGATACCATCTTTGATTTTCGCTCGGAGCATAGTGTTATTTTGCTGCAAAACGGGATTGGCAAAACAGTATTTATTCAGCTTTTGATGCAGGCAATTATTCCGCATAGTGAAGTGGCTGGCCGCAGAATCAAGGATACTCTGGTGCTGACCGGCGAACCGGCGCATATTGCGGTCGAATGGCTCATTCGGGAAAAGCCAAGAACTTATGCCGTAACAGCGGTTTCTCTGCACCTGGATAATCAGGAATTAAAGTCCTTAAAATATGTGTATCAGTATGGTGAGGGTGATAATCAAGATATTTCAGCCATCCCTTTTTCGATAACGGAAATAGACGGAAGCCGGCGTCCGGCCAGTCGTTTTGAGATTTTGGAATACTATAAGGAAATGAAAGAAAAGCGGATGCTGGCCAAGACTTTTGAAACGATTAGTTCTTACTGCAGTTATCTGGAGAAGGAATTGTTGATTGTGCCGGAGCAGTGGAAGAAAATTGCCTTGATTAATCGTGAAGAAGGCGGTATGGAAGCCTTTTTTAAAAATTGCGGCACGACGCATCAATTGATGGAGCATTTGCTGATTCCGGTGGCGGAAGATGTACTGATGACCAGTGAAAAAATTAATTTTGCCGATACCTTTGAAAAGCAAAGAGAAAACTTTAAAAAGAATAAGGAATTGATGGCTGAAATTCGCAGGTTGAAAGCAGTTCTCAGGCAGATGGAAACCTATATTAGAAAGTATGCCGGCCATCATCAGGTGGAGATGGAATGTGATAGAGCAATTCTTAGTTTAAAATCGTTAAAGAAATTTATGTTGACTCAAAAAAATCAAAAAGAGCAAAACTTGGCAGACATCAAGCAAAAGCTCTTTGAGAATGAGCAAAGACAGGAACAAAATCGGTTTTGCCATCTATCTTGGCAAATTCGCAGTTTGGAAGAAAAACTGGCTGTTTTGACGGCAGAAGAAAAGGAGCTCAAATTAGAGCAAGCTCAAAAACAAACCGAACATGATGCTGTAAAAAGCAGACTGGAAAGTATTGAAATCAGCATCTGCCACTATGAGATAACGGCTTTGCAGGAGCAAATCGCCGAGCTGCAAAAGCAGGAAAGCAGACTGGAGGAATCCCCGGAAACAGAAATCTTGGCCGAGGAGTTAGAGAACACTTATGCCTTTTTGCATGGACATTTTCAGAATGAACTGGAAAAATATCAAGCCAAATTGACAGAGGTGGAGTTAAGGCTGGAAAGCAATCAAGCGGAAATTGAAAAAAATCAGACTGACCAGATTCGCTTGCAGGAGGAACTCAACCAAATCCACACCGAAAATGGCATCAAAAAAGGGGAAATCAAAAGGCAAAAAAATGAAATGCAGGACTTGGAGAATTGGCTTAATTTGGCGGAGCAGGAATCGATTGACAGCAGAATGGACAGCTGCCGGAAACGAATACGCAATTTGCAGGAAGAAAACAGTAAAATCGAGCAGGAAATTTTAGCCTGGAAACAGCTGATTGAGAGCTTAGCCAATGAAAATAAAGATTTACTCCTGCAAAAGCAGGTTATGACCGAAAGCAAAGGGAAACTCACGGCCCAAAGCCGCTTGCTAAACCAATCGGCGCTTGACCTGATGGTCAGAATTATAGAAGAATTGGGCAATATTCCATTAGAGCAGACAGATAGTCTGTATCAAAGAGAAAGTCAGGTTTATCACCTGCTGGGAAATGTCCTGCAAAAAAGAGAAAAAGCATATCAGGAAAGTTTGGAAAAAGAGCGATTGGAGTCCCGATTATACACCATGTATCAGGATTGTGATTATTTTGTGGCGGACCCTGTTTTGGCTGAGATTGTTTCAAAAATGGCCAATGACTTGCCAAGTGCTGTTTTAGGTACAAAGTATTTGGATATTTTATGTCAAAACTATGGTTATGAAAGCGAAAGGCTTTATCAGCTTTACCCATTTTGGGCGATTACCGTGGTGGTTAGCGGCGAGGAGGCCGAAAAAGCCGGAAAACTGCTTAAAAAGTATACCGATAAGCTGACTGTTCATGTCATGATATTAACTGCTTCCGAAGTTAAACTTTTGCTTAAAAAAACAGAAAATTTAGAAGATGGTGCTGTTTTGCAAAGCAATATGGTTTTTCCCAGGTCTTGGCTGGATAATTTAAATCAGGATTATTTTGAGCAATGGAAAAGCAGGCATCAAAAAGAAGCCGAAGCGGCAAAAGAGCAGCGTCAGGAAACTTTTGATCTGCTGCAGCAGGCAAAAAATTTGGAAACAGCCATTGCCTCCTTTTTTCAGCGCTATCCTTATGAATACTTTCGGGATTTAAATGTGCAAATGGACAAACTGCTGGCCAGAGAAGAAGAACTGGATCAGTCTTTGCTGGAGAATGAAAAGCAAATTTCTTACCATAAGCAAAAGATTGAGCAGTTTCAGCATAAGAAAAAGAGCAATGAAGAAGAATTTAGCCATTTATCCATGTGGTATGAAAAATGTCAAAAATATAAATCCATTCTCAAAGAGTGTAAGAGCCTTGAAATTGAATTGGAGTATGGAAAGAGCGTATTGCTGCAAAAAGAAAAAGAAAAGTTACGGCTGGCAAGGGAAAAACAAAGTCAGGAAGGTCTGAAAATAGAATATATGGCTGAAAAAAACCGGTGGCAAAATGAGCAGGCAGCTTTACAGGCGAGAGAGATATATCAAAAGAGTCTGGTCTATGAAATAAAGTATGGAAAAGAATCTTTGGAAGTTTTAATGCAAAGAAGCCAAAATCTGGAAAAGCAGTTATCGGGAATTCATACGGAAAAGTCAGTGCTGAAAGAGCAAGCGGCATTTTTACAAGAGCGATTATCAAAAGTTCAAAAAGAAGAAGAAACAAGGCGCAGGAAAGCCAGGAGTGCCGTTCAGATATTGGAAGATTTTCAGGAATCGGAGCAAATAGAGCTGGATGATAAATTGCGCCGATTAGAGCCGGAGCTGAAAGAACTGGAAAAAACGGGAGTAAAACTGTCGGTTCAAATCAGTGAATTAGACAAAAAGATGGCGGAAGAAACAGAAAAGCTGCGGGCTTTGGGTTTTGCCGAAACTTTTTTATTTACAGAGCCATTATCCATAGTAAAAAAGCAGTTGGAGGAAGAAAGCCGGCTTCTGCGAAAAGAGGCGGAGGATTTTGGGCAAAGAATCGTTGATTTGCAAAAGGAACTGGAAAGAGAACTCTATTTTTGGCATGAATTGGAAGTAAAAGAGCAAAAATATCAGAAGGCTTTTATTTACGCAGAGATGGATAGGTATCAGGATTATGTGCAGGAAAATGATTTTATCAATTATACTTATAATCCGGAAAAAATGGTCAATCATTATCTGAAATTGGTGGAGCAGGCATTTTATCAGTACCAGGAAAGTCTGAGCCAAATCATGCTGGAACAGGAGCAGTATCAGGAATTTTGCCGTAAGAATATTGCAGACTCACGCTTATTGCAAAATTGTATTAACAGCATTGCCAATTGTCATAATTATGAGGAACTTTTGCATGTTCAGGATAAAATCAGCTTTGGTCTAAAACGTAGCATTGAAATGACTGAGGAGAATATGCGGCAGAGTGAGGAAGATTTACAAACTTTTTTAAGCCATTTATCCGGTTTTTGTCTGCGCCTGCTGGAAGAAATTCACGATATTCAGTATAAAACCAGAGTAGTAACGGGAGGCGGCTCACAATTGATTTTTGAATTTGTGATTCCCAAACTCGACAATGAGATGGTAAAAAAGATATTTCGAAACTATATTGAGGAAATTATCAATAAGTATGATCGCTTTAATCAGGAGGAAGACAGGGAACAGAGCGGCAAAGATAAGAAAGCAATGCTGAGTAAAGATTTTAACTCGACCCAACTGATCTGGAAAGCTTTGGGAGATGAAGGCATACGGATTAAGTGCCGCAAGGTCAATGACCGGACAGAACTGTCAAAGAATCTGTTTGACTGGGAAACTTCGCAAAGATGGTCGGGCGGTGAAGGCTGGAGTAAGAATATGGCCTTATTTTTAGCAATTTTAAATTATATTGAGGAGAAGAAGTATATCCCGGAAAGCGAAGATAAAATCGGGCGGACAGTAGTGTTGGATAATCCGTTCGGTAAGGCTTCCAGCCAATATGTACTGGAACCGGTGTTTTATATTGCTAAAAAACTGGGTTATCAGATTATTGCTTTGACCGCTCATGCGGAGGGGAAATTTATCAGTGACTTTTTTCCGGTAGTATATAGCGGTATCAGCGTAGAAGCGGCGGATGCTGAGGTATCAACCCAAATTCTGGAATTTAAGTGCAGCCTTAATATGGCGCATTTAAGGCAGAAGGAGTTTTAGGAGG
>CAUUKX010000088.1:0-8170 GCA_963545585.1 uncultured Lachnospiraceae bacterium | reverse complement strand
TAAACCGGATGGTCTTTATCGGCGGCGTGATTTTAGGCTTAATTTCCATTTTGCCGATTATTTTGCGCTGGACGACACAGGCTCAGATTAACTTCGGCGGAACTTCGCTGATTATTGTTGTCGGTGTAGCGTTAGAAACCATCAATCAAATCGAATCTCTATTGATTACCAGACATTATAAAGGCTTTTTAAACGTCTAAGCCGGATAGGGTCTTCTGCCGCAAACAGTATAGTTGTTTGCGGCAGGAGTCTAAGCGACAAGAGCAGAACTGTACCAGTAATAAGTAAAGAAAAGGGAGGCAGTTATGAATATCGTTATGTTAGGTGCTCCGGGAGCAGGCAAGGGTACGCAGGCCAAAAGAATGGCGGAGAAATACGGAATTCCCCATATTTCCACTGGCGATATCCTGCGCAGCAACATCAGCCGGGAAACAGAACTGGGCAAGAAAGCCAAGAGTTTTATTGACGCTGGTGCATTAGTGCCGGATGAATTAGTGATTCAGTTGGTAGCGGATCGTTTGGAGGAAGAGGATGCGAAAGCCGGGTTTATTTTTGACGGTTTTCCCAGAACCATTCCGCAGGCCGAAAGTCTTGACCGGATGCTGCAGGAAAAGGGCAGAAAGATAGAATATGCAGTTAATATTGACGTGCCGGATACGGTTATTGTTGACCGGATGAGCGGTCGGCGCTTTTGTGCCAGCTGTGGGGCATCGTATCATACTGAATATTTGAAGCCAAAAGCAGAAGGGGTCTGTGATAAATGCAGCGGCACGCTTGCATTGCGTAAGGACGATGAGCCGGAAACGGTCTTAAAGCGTTTGGCGGTCTATCATGAACAAACTGAGCCGCTGATTGCTTATTACAAGAAAAATGAGGTTTTGTGCGAAGTTGACGGAACCAAGGAAGTTACGGAGATTTTAGCAGAGATTCAAAAACAGTTAGGAAGATAATTATGGCAATTCATATAAAAACACCGCAAGAGATTCAGTACCTGCGCGAAGCGGGTAAGATTGTAGCGGAAACGCATTTGTATTTGGAAAGCCAATTGGCAATCGGCATGTCAACCTATGACATTGATAAGCTGGGTGAAGAATTCATCCGCAAGGCAGGGGCTGTGCCTTCGTTCCTCAATTATGAGGGATATCCGGCCAGCATCTGCGTCTCAATCAATGATGAAGTTGTGCATGGCATTCCCAGCAAAAAGCGGTTTTTAAAGGAGGGCGATGTTGTCAGTTTAGATATCGGCGCATATAAGAACGGTTATCATGGCGACGCTGCCCGGACGCATATTATGGGGAATGCTTCCGCCGAGATTAAAAAATTGGTGGAAGTAACTAAAGCCTGTTTTTATAAAGGTATGGAAATGGTAAAGCCCGGTAATCACCTGTATCAGATTTCCGGTGCGATTCAGGAATATGTCGAAGCCAATGGTTTTTCCGTGGTTAGAGATTTGGTTGGGCATGGAGTCGGTCGGGAGCTGCACGAAGAACCGCAGATTCCCAACTACCGCCCCAGAGGCGAAGGCCGGGGGCCAAGGCTTCAGGCCGGGATAGTGGTGGCAATTGAGCCGATGGTGAATATCGGCCGCCCGGAGGTCAGAATCTTAAAGGATGATTGGACAATTGTGACTTTGGATCATTCCATTTCTGCGCATTATGAAAATACATTGGCGATTACCGAGGATGGGTATGAGCTGTTGACGCTGTGAGGTAACGTATGCAGGATATCAAAGTAGGGCAGTTGGTTATTTCCAAGGCAGGTCGGGATAAGGGAGAGTATTTTTTGGCGGTGCAAGTCGCCGGGGAATATGTCTATCTGGTTAACGGCAAGTCCAGACGGATTGACCAGCCCAAAAAGAAAAAAATCAAGCATATTCAGCCCACTCATTGGTTGAGCCGCAATGTGGCAGAAGAAATCGGGTCGTACGGGAAATTGAGCAATGCCGACATTCAAAAGGAAATTGCTGCGTTGCTGGAGAAGGAGGAATAGGAATGTCAAAAAAAGATGTGATTGAAGTGGAAGGGCAGGTAGTAGAAAAACTGCCGAATGCCATGTTCCAAGTCAAGCTGGAAAACGGACATATCATTTTAGCGCATATCAGCGGAAAATTAAGAATGAATTATATTCGTATTCTTCCCGGAGATACGGTTACGATTGAAATGTCGCCTTACGACTTGTCCAAAGGAAGAATTATTTGGAGAGATAAATAATACCAGCCGCCTTATCCATGCGGCAAAGCTAAGAAATCAGCGGCGAAGCGGAGCTTTCCGAATCGCAGTTAAGAAAGGAGCTACTGGAATGAAAGTAAGATCTTCGGTAAAACCTATTTGCGAAAAATGCAAAATTATTAAACGCAAAGGCAAGGTTATGATTATTTGCGAAAATAAAAAGCATAAGCAAAAACAAGGCTAACAGATTTGAGGCAGAGAAGTTCAGGCAAGCTTACATAGCCGCCTGCCTGAACTTTGAACAATTTTCTTGCTTTTTTAAGTAAAGTAAGATATAATAATAATTTAGAGAATGTATTGAAAGGGCGATTGCGGAAATCTGCGCTTTTCGCCGCTGGCGGCAGGGAGTTGCTGCCACCGGTGGGGAATCGTAGCCGGTTAATATCTTAGGGATAGTATTAATTTCACCGCTTTCCTATTATCCGGAGGATATTAGCATGGGTCTTAGCCTGTCGGACGTATCTGCTGGCGGAGCTTGGAGCTGCTTTTGAGGATACATTGACGGCGGATTTGCCGCCGATGAAAGAAGCAAAAGTTTACTAATGATAGCATTTGGAGGTGTAAAAAACGGATGGCACGTATTGCTGGTGTTGATTTACCAAGAGAAAAAAGAATAGAAATCGGATTAACATACATTTATGGCATCGGACGCCCGAGCTCAAACAAAATCTTAAAAGAAGCAGGCATCAATCCGGACACTCGCGTAAAAGACCTGACTGACAGTGAAGTAGCCAAAATCAGAGATATCATTGATTCGCAAATGGTTGTAGAAGGCGATTTGAGAAGAGATGTGGCCTTAAACATTAAAAGACTGATGGAAATTGGCTGCTACCGTGGAATTCGTCATCGGAAGGGTCTGCCGGTCAGAGGTCAAAAGACCAAGACGAACGCAAGAACGAGAAAAGGTCCGAGAAGAACAGTCGCCAATAAGAAGAAATAATAAGAAGGAGGTTTGAGATTCGTGGCTAAGAAAAATGTTGTAAAAAGAGTCGCTAAGAAGCGCGTTAAAAAACATATTGAACGCGGACAAGCTCATATTCAGTCAAGCTTTAACAATACAATCGTAACATTGACCGATGCAGAAGGCAATGCTTTAAGCTGGGCCAGTAGCGGTGGATTGGGTTTCCGCGGTTCCAAGAAATCGACGCCCTATGCCGCTCAGATGGCAGCGGAAACGGCAGCCAAAGCCGCTCTTGTGCATGGATTAAAGACAGTTGAGGTCATGGTTAAGGGACCGGGTTCGGGTCGAGAAGCAGCTATTCGGGCGCTTCAGTCAGCGGGTCTGGAAGTAACGAGCATTAAGGACGTAACGCCGGTACCGCATAACGGCTGCCGCCCGCCGAAGAGAAGAAGAGTATAACCATCAATCCTTATGATACAAGATCAAAGGAGGGTCTTTAATAATGTTTGAGTTTGAAAAACCGAAAATAGATATTCAGGAAATATCAGAAGATAATTGCTACGGCCGGTTTGTAATCGAACCCTTAGAAAGAGGCTACGGTACGACGCTGGGAAACTCTCTGCGCCGGATTATGCTTTCTTCCCTGCCCGGTTACGCGGTAACCAGTATCAAAATTGATGGTGTTTTACATGAGTTTTCGACGATTCCGAACGTCAAAGAGGACGTTACGGAAGTGATCTTAAATATCAAAAAACTTGCGATTAAAGGAAATACCAACTCCTCTGAAGCAAAAGTTGCATATATTGAATTTGAAGGCGAGGGTACAGTAACCGCCGCCGATATCAAGACAGATGCCGATATTGAAATTGTTAATCCTGAGCAGGTAATTGCTACGCTTGACGGCGGAAGTGATTCAAAACTGTTCATGGAACTGACTGTGGCGCGTTCGCGCGGCTATGTTCCGGCCGAAAAAAATAAGATGGAAGAACAGCCGATTGGCATGATTCCGGTGGATTCGATTTTCACCCCGGTCAAGAGGGTAAACCTGATTGTCGAAAATACCCGGGTCGGTGAGATTACAGACTTTGACAAGCTGACGTTAGAGGTCTGGACAAACGGTACTACTTTGCCGGATGAAGCGGTTTCGCTGGCGGCTAAGGTGCTGAACGAGCATTTGAACTTGTTTATTGATTTGTCGGAAAATGCGAAAAATGCGGAAGTCATGATCGAAAAAGAAGAGAATGACAAGGAAAAGGCGCTGGAGATGAGCATTGACGAGCTGGAATTGTCGGTTCGTTCCTATAACTGCTTAAAGCGCGCCAATATCAATACAGTTGAGGAGTTGATTAATAAGACTCCGGACGAAATGATGAAGGTTCGTAACTTGGGCCGCAAGTCGTTAGACGAGGTTTTGGCTAAGTTAAATGAACTCGGTCTTTCGTTAAAACCGAATAATGAATAGGAAATAAAGGAGGTTACTTGCATGTCTGCGTATCGTAAGCTCGGCAGAACATCCGCACAGCGGAAGGCTCTGCTTAGAAATCAGGTTACAGCGCTGCTGTATCATGGTAAGATAAAGACGACTGAAACCAAAGCGAAAGAAATTCGCAAAATTGCAGAAAAATTGATTACGCTTGCCGTAAAAGAAAAAGACAACTTTACAGAAGTTACGGTCACTCAAAAAGTTCCGAAGAAGACGGCCGATGGAAAGCGGGTAAAAGAAGTTGTTGACGGCAAGAAGGTTACGCAATATGAAGAAATTCAGAAAACAGTGAAGAAGGACAATCCGTCCAGAATGAATGCCAGAAGAAAGATGCTTCAGGTACTTTATCCGGTTACGGAAGTTCCGGCAGAAAACTCCAAACGGCGGGCTAACACCAAGCAGGCGGATTTGGTAGAAAAGCTGTTTGCTGAGATTGCGCCGAAATATGTTGACCGGAAGGGCGGCTACACCCGGGCGATTAAGCTGGGCGAAAGAAGAGGCGACGCTGCGGAAGTAGTAATTTTGGAATTAGTATAAGAACAAAGAGGGGTTAAGGTGGCTTAACCCCTTTTTTATCGTTGGCAAGCGGATATGGATGCCGGATGCGCTGGAGAGCTTGTTAAAGCATTAGCTGAAGTACGCCTGTGTCATAGGCGTTAAGATACTTTTGATAGCGGCATCATTTTATGGCAAACAGGAAAAGAGAGGATAAAAATGATTCGAGCCGAGCATGTCAGTCATGATTTTATGGTGCAGCAGCCGGACAATGAGGAAAATGGGGAAAAAAAGGTTTTCCGGGCGCTGGACGATATCAGTTTAACCATTAAAAAAGGCAGCTTTGTGGCGGTTTTGGGGCATAACGGCTCCGGCAAGTCCACCTTTGCCAAGCATTTAAATGCTTTTCTTTTCCCGACCGAAGGCAGTATAACGGTTGGCCGTATCGATACCGTTGATACCGAGCAAATTTGGGAGCTGCGCCGCAACGTCGGCATGGTCTTTCAAAATCCAGATAATCAAATCATCGGCAGTATTGTCGAAGAGGATACCGCTTTCGGGCCGGAAAACTTAGGTGTGCCGACGGCAGAGATTGGCACTTTGGTTGAAGAATCACTGTCGGCAGTCAAAATGCTGCGCTATGCCAAGCACTCGCCCAATAAGCTGTCCGGTGGGCAAAAGCAAAGAATTGCCATTGCCGGGGTGTTGGCGATGAGGCCAAGCTGTATCGTCTTAGATGAGCCGACGGCCATGCTTGACCCCAGCGGCCGGCGGGAAGTGATGAAAACAATCAAGCGCCTGCACCGGGAAGGTATCACCATTATTTTAATTACCCATTATATGGAAGAGGCGATTGAGGCTGACCATGTGTTTGTGATTGATCATGGCAAAATTGCTTTGGAAGGAAGTCCCAAGCAAATCTTTTCTCAGGTCGAGAAAATGAAAGAGCTGGGGCTGGATGTGCCGCCAATGGCGGAGTTGGCCTATCGGCTGAAAAAAGACGGCTATCCCTTAAGCGGCCAAGAGCTGACAATTGAAGAAATGGCGGAGGCATTATGTCGATTAAAATCAAAGGATTAAATTATATTTATGCCGCCGGTACGCCATTTGAAAAAGCGGCCTTAAAGGATATTAACTTAGAGATTGCAGACGGTGAGTTCGCCGGGATTATCGGTCATACCGGCAGCGGTAAATCCACGTTGATTCAGCATATAAACGGCCTGATTCGGCCGACATCCGGCGAGATTGAGGTGGATGGCCGCAAGATTTCCGGGCAAAGCAGCAGCTTAAATACCCTGTGCCGGGAGGTAGGGCTGGTTTTCCAGTACCCGGAGCATCAGCTGTTTGAGCTGACGGTTGCCAAGGATATTGCCTTTGGCCCCAAAAACTTAGGTCTGCCGCCGGAAGAGATCGAGCAGCGGGTAAAAGAGGCGGCGGCGCTGGTGGGCTTAAAAGAAAAATATATGGAAAAATCACCGTTTGAGTTATCCGGTGGTCAAAAGCGGAGAGTGGCGATTGCCGGTGTGCTGGCCATGCGCCCGAAAATCCTGATTTTGGATGAGCCGACAGCCGGACTTGATCCCAAGGGGCGCGACAGCATTTTGCGTCAGATTCGCCAGCTCCACCGGCAAACCGGTGCGACGGTTCTTTTGGTGTCGCACAGCATGGAGGATGTGGCCGAATATGTTGACCGGGTGATTGCCATGAATGACGGCCGCATTGTTTTAGACGGCACACCGCGCGAGGTTTTTAGCCAGAGAGATACCTTGCTGTCAATCGGATTAGCTGTGCCCCAGATTACGGAATTGGCCTATCATTTAAGGGAGAGGGGATTTACCCTGCCCACAGCCGTGATTACTTTGGAGGAAGCGCTGCCCCTGATTGAAGAAGAACTTCGGAGAAAAGAATTATGATTCGAGATATTACCATAGGACAATATTATCCGGCGGATTCGGTGGTTCATCGCTTAGATCCGCGTACCAAGGTGATTATCAGCTTTGCTTTTATTCTGTCCCTTTTTTTCAGCACCGATATTCGTCTGTATTTGGTCATTACCCTGCTTTTTTTGGGGGGGACAAAGCTGACGAAAGTGCCGCTGCGCTTTATTCTGCGGGGGTTAAAAACGGTATTTATTATTATTTTGATTACGGTGGCTTTTAATCTGTTTCAAACGCCGGGTACACAGGTCTTACTGGAGTGGCATTTTATTCGGATTACCAAAGAGGGGGTGTTATCGGCGGCAGCAATGGCACTGCGGCTGGTACTGCTGATTTTGGGCTCGTCCTTTTTAACCCTGACCACACCGCCGATTGCTTTAACCGATGCAATTGAAAGTTTGCTCAAACCACTGGAGCGGGTAAAAGTGCCGGCGCATGAAATTGCGATGATGATGTCGATTGCTCTTCGCTTTATTCCTATTTTGCTGGAAGAAACGGATAAAATCATGAAAGCGCAGTTAGCCAGAGGAGCGAACTTTGAGCAAAAGGGCATTATCAAAAAGGCCAAGGCGATGCTGCCGCTTTTAGTGCCGCTCTTTCTGTCGGCCTTTCGCCGGGCGGACGATTTGGCGCTGGCGATGGAGGCTCGCTGCTACCGGGGCGGACAGGGGCGGACTAAGTTTAAGCCGCTCAAATACGGCAAGGCGGACGCAGCGGCCTATCTTTTAGCTGCTGCCTATTTGGGCGGGGTATTGGCGTTCCGGTGGGTGGTAGGAAGTTGACAATATAGGATATATACGATATAATAAAACAGAGGAGAAAATGGGAAATTTTACTGTAGAATTTTTTGAAAGAGAAGATGGCACATTTCCGGCTGAAGAATTTATTTTATCGCAAAATGTAAAAATGCAGGTAAAGCTTTTTCGTTTATTAGAACTGTTGGAACTGAAGGGAAACGAATTACGGGAACCTTATTCAAAATCAATTTTGGATGGTATTTTTGAAATAAGAGCCAAACAAGGAACGGATGCTGCCAGAGTATTATATTTTTTTGTTGAAAATAAAAAAGTGATTTTGACGAATGGTTTTATTAAAAAGATGCAAAAGACACCGAAAAATGAAATTG
>CAUUKX010000087.1:0-8196 GCA_963545585.1 uncultured Lachnospiraceae bacterium | reverse complement strand
AGAATTTACATTAAATATAGGGCTGACACATTCTCAAACTTTTTTGCCTTTGCTGGACAGTATGCTGACCCTCGGAGGATTTACGCTGGCGGAAATTGATGCAATTGCGGTGTCGGCAGGCCCCGGTTCTTATACCGGCTTGCGGATTGGGATTGCTACGGCCAAGGGCTTGGCTTTGCCTTCGGGAAAACCGGTTGTGCCGGTGTCAGCCTTAGAAGGACTGGCCAATAATCTGGCTGATTTTCAGGGACGGATTTTTACGCTGCTGTTTGCCAGAAGTCAAGAACTATATTATGCGCAGTATCAGGCCGAAGCCGGACGGCTGACCGAGAGAGAAGTGCCGCAGGTTTTGCTGCTTACGGAAGTGATTGCCCGAATCAAAGAGGTGCAGGCATCGGAGCAGGCAGTTGCCCTCGCAGGGGACGGTTTTTTTCAGTTTGAGCAGGAATTGAAAACGCAATTGAAGGCGCAGTCTCTTTTTATTCCGGACAGACGGCGGCATCAGTTGTCAGCAGCCAGTATTGCTCTTTTGGGCGAACAAAAGCTGCGGGGCGGAGAGAGCATTGCCGGCAGTCAGCTTGTACCGGTCTATTTGAAAAAGACGCAGGCGGAAAGAGAATGCGGTGAGTAAAGGCAAGTAAAATGGAAGAAATCAGAGAAATGTGTTTGTCCGACATAGAAGCCGTACTGAGGATTGAAAAAGAAAGTTTTTCTTTGCCGTGGAGTGCGGCTGCCTTTGAAAATGAACTGAATAACCCTGATACCTTTTATTATGTCTGGATAGAAGATAACGAGCCGGTGGGGTATGCCGGATTTTGGAAAATCCTGACTGACGGAAATATTACCAATATTGCGTTCAGCCAGTCAGCCCGGGGGCAGGGGCGGGGACAAAAATTGGTATCTTTTTTAAAGGAAAAGGCCGAGCAAATGGGCATAACAGCTATGACTTTGGAAGTCAGAAAAAGTAATGCAGCGGCGATTGCTGTGTATCAAAAAAATGGTTTTCAAATTGCCGGCATGCGGAAAGATTATTATCGAAAGCCGACGGAAGATGCTTTAATCATGTGGGCGGAAATAAAAAAGGAGGAAACTCAATGAATATTGAACAAAAAGTAATCAATACCTTGCGCGGATTATCGGCGGATACTGTGCAAAAAGCCAATTCCGGTCATCCCGGACTTCCGCTGGGTGCGGCTCCGGCTGCGTTTACGCTGTGGGCCAAAGCGATGAAGCATAACCCGCATCATGCCGGGTGGCATAACCGGGATCGTTTTATTTTATCGGCCGGTCATGGCTCGGCATTGCTTTATTCTTTGCTCCATGTCTTTGATTATGGCTTGAAACTGGAAGACTTGCAGGCGTTCCGGCAATGGGAATCGCTGACACCGGGACATCCCGAATATGGCCACACTACCGGGGTGGAAGCTACGACCGGCCCCTTGGGAGCAGGTTTTGCTATGGCGGTGGGGATGGCAATGGGCGAAGCGCATTTAGCGGATAGGTATAACCGGGAAGAGTATAAACCGGTTAATCATTATACCTATGTCCTGTGCGGCGACGGCTGCCTGATGGAAGGCATCAGCTCAGAAGCGGCTTCTTTGGCCGGAAGTCTGGGACTGGGAAAACTGATTGTAGTATATGACTCCAATCGGATTACAATTGAAGGCAGTACCGAGATTGCTTTTACTGAAGATGTAGCCAAGCGCTTTGCTGCCTATCATTGGCAGGTACTTGACGTGGCTGATGGCAATGATGTGGCGGCGATTGAAAAAGCAATTGCCGAGGCCAAGGCAGATTTAAATAGACCCAGCTTGATCGTAACGCATACCATGATCGGCTACGGCTGTCCGGCTTTGCAGGGCAGTGAAGAGTCGCATGGTGCGCCGCTGGGGGCAGATAATGTCAGAGCAATGAAAGAAAATTTAGGATTGCCGGCAGAGAAAGACTTTTTTGTGGATGCGGATGTTTATGCCTATGCCAAAGAAGTCCTGCAAAAAGGGGAGCAGGCGGAAACGGAATGGAACGCAGCTTGGGCTGCTTATGAAAAGGCGTATCCAGAGTTGGCTGACGAGCTGTCAAAGCGACTATCTGGCAAACTGGATTTGGCTTTTATGGACGAGCTGGATTTTTGGAGTTTTGCCGATAAGCCGAATGCCACTCGGAATCTGTCCGGTGAAGTGATTCAGCGGATTGCCGCTAAAACACCGGTTTTATTTGGCGGTTCGGCGGATTTGGCGCCGTCAACCAAAACATATATGAAAGGCCAAGGGGACTTTAGTAAGCAGGATTACACCGGCCGGAATCTACATTTTGGTGTGCGCGAACTGGCGATGGCTGGTATCTTGAACGGTTTGGAGCTGCACGGCGGCTTTAAGGCCTATGGAGCAACTTTCTTTGTGTTCAGCGATTATATGAAGCCGATGATTCGGCTGGCGGCGCTGATGAATATTGCGCCGGTTTATGTTTTAACGCATGACAGCATTGGTGTCGGCGAAGACGGACCGACGCATCAGCCGGTAGAGCAGCTGGCATCGCTGCGCAGCATGCCGAATGTTATCACTTTCCGTCCGGCGGATGCGAAAGAAACGGCGGCCGGTTGGTATGTGGCCATGCATTCGCAGCAAACACCGGTTGCTTTGGTTTTGACCCGGCAAAACTTACCGAATTACACCGGCAGCGGCAAAGAAGCCTTAAAGGGGGCTTATATTTTGTCGGACTGCGAAAAAGCCGTGCCGGATGTATTACTGATGGCCAGCGGTTCGGAAGTAGAGCCGATGATGAAAGCACAAGCAATATTAAAGGAAGAAGGCATTGCGGCCAGAGTCATCAGTATGCCCAGCTTTGAACTCTTTGAAAAGCAGCCGGCAGAATATAAGGCCAAGGTCATGCCGCCGGAGGTGACGGTGCGGTTAGCGATGGAAGCAGGCAGCAGCTTTGGCTGGCATAAGTATCTGGGCTTTTCCGGCCGAATGATTGCTATGGAAGGCTTCGGCGCTTCCGGCCCGGCTGAGATTGCTTTTCGGGAATTTGGTTTTACGCCGGAAAATGCAGCTCGCCAGGTAAAAGAGATGTTACAATAGAAAGAGGAACCGAATGTTAGATATTTGTTTGCTGGGAACCGGCGGAATGATGCCATTGCCTTACCGGTGGCTGACTTCGCTGATTACTAGACATAACGGCAGCAATCTTTTAATTGATTGCGGGGAAGGAACGCAAATTACATTGAAGGAGCAGGGCTGGGGCTATAAACAGATTGATACCATCTGTATTACGCACTTTCATGCCGACCATATCAGCGGCTTGCCCGGCCTGCTCTTAGCTATGGCCAATTCCGAGCGAACCGAACCGCTTTTGATGATTGGGCCGAAGGGCTTGGAAAAAGTGGTAAATGCACTGCGGGTTATTGTGCCGCAGCTGCCTTTTGCCATTCAATTTCATGAAATTAAGGAAGAACGGGAAGAAATTAGTCGGAAAGGCTATCGGATTCGGGCGTTTCATGTCAACCACCGAGTCAATTGCTACGGCTATGCTCTGCATATTGACCGGCAAGGGAGATTTAATGCCGAGAATGCTAAAGCTCTGGATATTCCGCTTCGTTTCTGGTCGAAGCTGCAGAAAGGGGATACAATCGAATGGGAAGGGCGACAGTTTACGCCGGATATGGTTTTGGGTGAGGAGCGAAAAGGCTTGCATGTGACCTATTGCACTGACACCAGGCCAACTTTGTCGATGGAGGAAGAAGCGAAAGACTCCGATTTATTTATTTGCGAAGGAATGTACGCGGACAAGCTGGAAAATACCAATGCGGTTGCTTATAAGCATATGACTTTTGAAGAAGCAGCGACCTTAGCCAAAAAGGCCGGGGTAAAAAAACTGTGGCTGACGCATTTCAGCCCGTCGCTGATTTATCCGAAAGAGCATCTGCCAGTGGCAAAAGCAATCTTTAAAAATACGGTCATTCCCAAGGATCGGGAAACGATGACTTTAACTTTTGAATAAACGGATATTTCTTGCATTGACGGACAGAATAGGAGTTTAGTTTTAGGAAAAAATGGAAATGGATAGTGTTTCTGCAGAAAAAGCAGAGTGTTTCGATAGAAATGATAATTAATGTTTGAGGTGATTTCGTCATGAAGAAATGGATAGTTGTGATTTTGTTGATAGCAGCACTGGGAGGGGTTTTGTATGGAATTTATGTTTTTCAGCAAAAAAAGCAGGAGTCAAAACCGACCGAGGAAACAAATGTTTTGAATGAAGCCAAGGTCATAGAGTTGCTTGATAGTAAAAATACCGAGGAAAGACAAAGGATTTTAAAGTTAGCAGCCAAATCACCGGACCAGGTGATAGCGCTTAATTCGCTGATTTTAAAGCTGACTTACAGCAAAGAATGGAAAAGAAAAGAACTGGATGAACTGGTGAAACTCCAGCGCAGTCAGTTTACACCGGAGCTTTTGGAGAAAAACGGAGAAACGGAACAACAGCTGAAGGTGTGGATGGAAACGGAGCGGCAGAAGAATCAAAAAATAAAAGTTGTTGATTTCAAAGCTTTAGCGCCCTACAATATGGAGAAAGTAAAATATGACGGAATTGCCCGGCAGACCGTCAGAGTGAGCGTAGTATTTTATACCAATGTCAGAGGCAATAATTATTATATTGATTATCTTTTGTATGAGGATGATCAAAAGCAATGGAAAATTGCCGGTTGGGCTAAGGGTGAAGAGTTTTTGGTGACGGAATAAAAGGAAAATTGCAGAAAGGCTGTTATGGAACAAGAAAAAATAAGGATTTTGGCGATTGAAACTTCCTGCGACGAAACCTCGGCGGCAGTGGTGGTAAACGGTCGGGAAATCCTTTCTAATGTTATTTCTTCTCAGATTGCTTCCCATCAGCGGTTTGGCGGCGTGGTGCCGGAACTGGCTTCCCGGATGCATATTGAGAAAATTGATCAGGTAATCAGTGAAGCAATGGCGCAGGCTGGTTGCGAATTTGAAGATTTGTCAGCCATTGCCGTCACTTATGGGCCGGGACTGGTGGGAGCGCTTTTGGTTGGTGTGGCGGAAGCCAAAGCCTTGGCCTATGCCCTCAATCTGCCGCTGGTGCCGGTGCATCATATCAGCGGACATATTGCCGCCAATTATATTGAAGAACCGAGACTGGAATCGCCGTTTTTATGTTTGATTGTTTCCGGCGGACATACGCATTTGGTCAAAACCGAAGATTACGGTAAGTATACGATTTTGGGTAGAACCAGAGACGATGCCATCGGTGAAGCTTTTGATAAAATTGCCCGGCAAGTGGGACTTGGCTATCCGGGCGGACCAAAAATTGATCAGGCGGCCAAGCAAGGCAATGAAGATGCTATCATTTTTCCTAAGGCGCATATCGAAGGCAGTTATGACTTCAGTTTCAGCGGTGTTAAATCGGCGGTGATTAATTATCTGCACCGGGCGGAGCAGCGTGGCGAAACGGTTTGCCGGGAGGATTTGGCGGCCTCTTTTCAAAAAGCGGTTACGGACGTAGTCATTGAAAAAACCATGCAGGCGGCGGAGAGCTGCGGCTTAAAGAAAATTGCGCTGGCCGGCGGAGTGGCGGCCAATTCCCGGCTGCGTGCGGGAATGGAAACAGCCTGTCGGGAGCGGGGGTATTTTTTTCATGTACCGTCTCCCATATATTGTACCGATAATGCGGCCATGATTGGAGTGGCGGCTTATCATGAATATTTAAAAGGAAACTTTGCCCGGCTGGATTTGAATGCCGTGCCGGGGCTGAAGTTAGGATGACGGATATGGATTTTGACATTAACTGCTTGGATAAAGGTTTTTGATGGGTGCAGTTTAAGAATAATGCTTTTATGGGAAAAGCAGCGGGAAATTAAGAGGCGGAAAGGAAGGATGGATTGAATCTGATTGTTTCTAAATTAAAGGAGGTACTGTCATCGGTTTTGCCGATTATTGTGCTGGTTTTGATTCTTAATTTTACCCTGACTCCCTTAGGCGGAACTTTGCTGGTTCGCTTTTTAATTGGCTGCATCTTGATTACTTTAGGTTTGGCGCTGTTTCTGATTGGTGTTGAGATTGGGATTGCGCCGCTGGGCAGTTTAACCGGTCTGGCACTGGCAAAGACGAATAAGCTATGGATTGTTTTGATTGCCGGAGTGATTTTGGGCTTTTTTATTTCGATTGCCGAGCCAGGACTAATGGTGCTGGCCAATCAGGTAAACTTGGTTACCGGCGGTCAGATTTCGAGTTGGAGTCTGCTGGTGGTGGTGTCGATTGGTCTGGCGCTGCTGCTGGCGTTTGGGTTTTTGCGGATTTTTTATAATATTCCCTTGTATCAGGTTTTGTTAGTCATCTATCTTATTATTTTTGGCTTATCTTTTTTTGTATCCAAAGAGTTTTTAGCAATTGCTTTTGATTCTTCCGGTTCAACCACCGGTATTTTGGCGGTTCCTTTTATTTTATCGCTGTCGGTGGGTATTTCCAAATTAAAAAAGGACAGCAAGGCTTCGGAAAAAGACAGCTTTGGCTTGGTAGCGATTGCTTCCACCGGAGCGATTTTGGGTGTGATGCTGCTCAGCCTTTTTGGCAGGTCGGGTGAGTTTACCGGCGGTGGCGAATCGGATATCCTGCAAATTCAACCTTTCAGTGAATTGATCGGAACATATTTTCAGGAAAGCATGATGGCGGTTTTGCCTTTATTTGTTGTTTTGCTGTTTTTGCAGAAAGTATCGTTCCGCTTATCCAAAAGGGAGCTGCGTAAGCTTTTAACCGGTTTCTTATTTGGTTTTGTCGGGCTGTTTGTATTTATGCTCGGGGTCAATGGCGGTTTTATGAATGTCGGTGCCAGTATCGGCAATCGTTTGGCTTTGCTGGAGAATAAAGGATATATTATTGTGATTGGCTTGGTTTTAGGGGTGGCGACTATTTTAGCCGAGCCAGCGGTGTATGTTTTGACCCATCAGATTGAGGATGTGACCAGCGGTTATGTCAACCGTAAAGCGGTGTTGTTTTCGCTGGCGGTGGGTGTTGGACTAGCGGTAGCGCTGTCGGTGATCCGGATTTTGGTGCCGGGCGTGCAGTTATGGCATTATTTGCTGCCCAGTTATATCCTTTGCCTTGGGCTGATGTTTCTGACACCTAAGCTGTTTGTCGGTATTGCTTTTGATGCGGGCGGTGTAGCGACCGGCCCGATGACGGCCACCTTTATTTTGGCTTTTATTCAGGGAGCGGCTCAGGCGTTTGACGGCGCAAACCTCTTGACGGATGGTTTCGGAATGATTGCAATGGTGGCGACGATGCCGATTATTACCTTGCAGCTTTTGGGGTTGGTATTTAAAATGAAAACAAAAGAAGTGGAGAAATGAGTATGGCGGGCTTTGAGCACACATCCGGTTTTGAATTGATTTATGCGGTGATTAGTTACGGACTGGGCAGTAAGTTTATGCATAAGGCCAGGGACTATGGGCTGCAGGGCGGTACGATTTTGCCGGCAAAGGGAACGATTCAGAACGCAATTTTGAACTTTTTTTCGCTGTATGATGAAAGAAAAGAAATGGTACTGATGGGAACGGACAGCCGGATGGCCGAGGAAGTGATGATGAAGCTGGCTCGGGATTTTCATTTTGAAAAACCAAACAAGGGGATTGTTTTTTCCACACCAATGCGGGCGATGATAGGGAACAGTCAAACGGCGGAGCAAGCAGAGAATGAAGAAAGGGAAGACAGGACGATGTATCAATTGATTACGGCCATCGTAAACAGAGGCAAGGCCGAGGAGGTAATTGACGCTGCCAAGGCTGCCGGTTCCAGAGGCGGAACGATTATTAATGCCAGGGGATCGGGTGTGAATGAAACGATGAAGCTCTTTAACATGGAAATTGAACCGGAAAAAGAGGTTGTGCTGATTTTATCGGTCAAGGAGGCAGTGGAAAATATCGTCGAGTCGATTCGGAAGAATCTGGAGATTGATAAACCGGGTCATGGTATTATTTTTATTCAGGAAGTCAGCCGGGCTTACGGGATTTATAATGACGAAAAGTGAGGACAGTGCGGTGTGAGCCAGTGATTTTGTTGTTTATGTTTGGCAGTTTTGAGTTATTTTTGGCTATTGACGGAATGGAAATAGAAATTAAGTAGCGGTGGTATAAATGGTAAAATAAAGTGTCCGCTTTTGGGAGAGGAAGAATCGTTAAATAGA
>CAUUKX010000086.1:0-8386 GCA_963545585.1 uncultured Lachnospiraceae bacterium | reverse complement strand
ATTACTATTCTTACTATATATGTAGATCAAATTTTTCAAATGGATAAGAGTAGTTTAAAATTAAATTTGAAAGAGGTTCAAGAAAAATTTGAAGTAGAGAAAATGAATGCAATAGAGATTCTTTTAGTAAATGAAAAGTGGAAAAATTTAGATTATTTTTTGAAGAATAGCGGAACAAAAGAACTAAAAAAACTAAAAAAACTATTAGTAGATTTTTTGATTATTTATTTTAGTTACCGAAAAATAATGGAAGAATTATTTTTTGAAGATAAAGAAATAAAATTATCCCATTACACCAGTATGAAAGTTTTGCCTAAATTGATTAAGCCCAAGGAAGAAAATAAAGATTCCAGCGACAATACAAAAACGCCAGTTCGATTAAGATGCTATAATGTAGCATATATGAATGACCCGGAAGAGGGAAAGTGCTTGTATGATTATTTGCGACAAATACCGGGACAAGAACAACAAAAGAAATGGCTGGCAGAAAACATTTTTTCGCTGGAAACAGAAAATAAATATGGTGTTTATTTTTCCAGTTTAACAAAAGCCGAGGATAATTTGCCAATGTGGCAGGCATACAGTGCAGGTGGAACCGGGTGCAGTCTGGTATTTAAAGATGATTTTTTTGTAGAAGAAATAGAGGAAGAATTATCTAGCATCATGAGAGGTTCGTCCACACAAAAAATAAAAGGGGAAGTAGTTGTCTCAGGGGCTCTTTCGGGAGAAAAAAGTGCTGAAAAAACACCAAATAATGCAGGGGTATCTTCGGATGATGAAAAAGAAGGCATGGAAGAACCATATAAAATATATGCTTATAAAGTATCTTATGTAGGAAAAACGAAAAAAGGAGAAAAAGAAGAAAAAGAAGAAAAAGAGACAAAAGAGGAATTTACACTGGAATTGGAGGCGGAAGTTAAGCCTTACATTAACTTAATTCGAGACTCCCTATGGAATATCGCAGCATATTTTGATAAAAATTTAGAATCTATTTGTCCCGACTATCTAAAAACTTTCTTAATCTCCTGCTTAGATGAAATCCGTTATTTATTTAAGTCCTCGGATTACAGCTATGAACAGGAAGTGCGCTTGTTAAAACAAGTACCGTATAGCGACTCCAGCGTACAATTAGACTGCGAGCGCAAGGGATTGCCGCGAACCTATATTGAATATCCTAAAGATTTGGAATATACCGAGGTCATTTTAGGGCCGAAAGCACCCAAGCGAGAGGAAGTTGCTCCCTATATTGAATACTGCAATCAAAAGAACGGCACAAGCATAAAAATAAGGTCTTCGGAAATCAAATACCGCTGATTACTTTTGACGGTGAAGTTAAAAGCCTGCAAATAGAAACAGGAGCGAGGCGCAATAGTGGTGTCTTTCTGCTTTTCCCCTTGCCGCACGTGTAACCATAAAAATAGATTGCGGATTGCCGGAAAAAAAGTTATAATAGGCTTGGGGTAGGGCGGATCAAGTAGTTTTTAGGGATTAAAAAATAAGACTAACAAAAATTTGACTTTCTCCGCAAGGGGAAAGTTTTTTATGCAGCATGATGTTTCCTTGTCAAACCCGGCGTGTTTCGGTTCGGTGCGTGGCCAGCCGAAAAAGACGGTTTTCGTTTTGCGCAATAGAGGAAAGCGCAGGATTAATTTCGCTTTTCTATTATTTTGCTTTACGGCTCAGAATGCGTATCCGACGGAAAAACTTAGCAAACCAGCACCTAAAAAAGAATGGAGATGAATACTATGCTTGCCACCAAGGAAGATATTTTGCAAATCGCGACCAACCCGGCGCTGACCTATCAGCAAAAGCTGTTTAATCTGGCCAATGCAGCGGAGCGAATGATTTCGCCGGTTGAGCTGCTCGGCTATACCGAGGAAGAATGGGAATATATTGAAAATCAAATGATTTGCGATTTAAACGAAGGCTATGCGATGTACCGGCCGCGCTACATTGTGCCGGATTATTCGGTTTATATTAAAAAGGGCTGTCAGTTTTTAGAACTGCCTGCGCCGAAAGATTTGGAAGAGTGTTTGGATGGGCTCCTGATTTTGTATGCGCATGTGCCGTCGATTACTTCCTTTCCGGTCTTTATCGGGCATTTGGACCGCTTGCTGGAGCCGTTTATCACCGATGAAGAAGCGGATTATCAGCGAATCAAACGGTTTTTAAACCATATTGACAAGACTATTACCGATTCCTTTTGCCATGCCGATATCGGGCCGGTTGAAACCAGAGCGGGTCGGCTGATTTTAAAAGCGGTAATTGAGCTGGAAAACACCACGCCCAATATGAGTATTAAATACGATCGGGCCAAGACTTCACGGGAGTTTGCCGAACTTGCGGCTAAGGCCTGCCTATTGGTATCCAAGCCATCTTTTGCCAATGATGCTTATTATACCAAGGATTTGGGTGAATACGCAATTGCCAGTTGCTATAATGCACTGCCGCTGGCGGGCGGGGCGTATACTTTGACCCGGCTGCGCTTAGGGACGATTGCCAAAGCAGCTGCTTCGGCGGAAGATATGGTTAATCACTGGATTCCCAAGGTGGCCAGGCTTGCGCTGTCGACGATGGATAAACGCCACCGCTTTATCGTTGAGCGTTCCCATTATTTTGCCAGCAGCTTTTTGCAAAAAGAAGGCTTTATCCGGCAGGAAAACTTTACTTCTATGCTGGCGATTGTAGGTCTGGCGGATGCGGTCAATTATTTGCTGCGCTTAGAGGGGAGACAGGAAACCTTTGGTCAGTCCGAACGGGGCGATGCGATTGCTTTTGCCATCATGGATAAATTAGAGGAGATCAATGCAGCGCATCCGGGCGTTTATGCCGAGAGAACCGGCGGGCATTATCTCTTGCATGCCCAAGTCGGCGCGAGCCTGCATGAGGAAGATAAAAACAACACACCGGCGCACCGGATTCGGGTTGGCGAAGAGCCGACGCTCCTTGCCCATTTAAAGCAGTCGGCGTCGTTCCACCGCTATTTCCCGTCCGGGACGGGTGATTTATTTGCCTTTGATCAGACCTCGGTTGACCATTTGGACGCAGTGGTGGATATCATTGACGGCGCATTTACGCTGGGCTACCGATATATTACAACGTATTTAAAAAATACGGATTTGGTTCGGGTAACTGGTTATTTGGTCAAAAAAAGTGAAGTGGCCAAAGCCCGGGCCGGACAGGCGGTGCTGCAAGATACGACTTGGTTTGGTTCGGGTACGGATGAAAACGCTCATGTCTTTGACCGGAGTCTGCGCAAGGAAGAAGAAGTTGTATTTTAAAGAAAATAGTAATTATTTTATGGATTCGCACGAGCCGCTTTTGTACTTAGCGGTGGGTGGGAATTTAAGGCAAAATGCGGCGGCGAGCTGACCGGCAGAGCTTTTAGGCCAGACGGCCGCAAAACAAGGGCAGGCAGGCCTTAGAAGTCTGCTAAGAAAAAAGGAGCGGAATGAGCGATTTATCAGAGATTTTTTTGCCGGTGCAAAGGATTATTCCGTTTTCCAATGTTGAGGGGAGCGGCAACCGAACCAGTATTTTTTTGCAGGGCTGCAATATTAACTGCCTGTACTGTCATAATCCGGAAACCATTCCGCTGACCTCGCCGTTGGCTCGTTTCTTCTCTTTGGTGGAGCTGATGGAAACCATTCGCAGGTCGATGCCTTTTATTCGGGGAATAACGGTGTCCGGCGGAGAACCGACGATTTATGCGAAGGAGTTGGCGGTTTTGTTTCGCAAGGTCCATCAGTTGGGGTTGACCTGCTATGTTGACAGCAACGGCTTTTTTGATTATGAAAGGGTTTTCCCGCTGATTCAGGAAACCGACCGTTTTTTGTTTGATATCAAAGGAATCGGCGAGGGCATAGAGGCGCTGTGCTTTACCAGAAGCCGTGCCCGGTCAGGGACGACAGAAGCGGCTGACAGGCTTTGGCACGTTGGCGGGCAGCCGAATAACAAGGGAGTGGGCGAGTCGGGTTTTACTCATAGTCATGACGCTTTGGTAATGACCGGCGAAGAAGCGGCTGGGGCAGGAAAGCGGAGAGGCGAAGCGCTGACGGCAGAATTTCCGCCGTTAAGTGAGAGGCCAGAGGCGGTTGATTTGACAGAGAAAGCGGGAGAGACGATTTTTGCTCGAAATTTGGAAAATCTGCGGCGGCTTTTGCCGCTGGGCAAGGTTGAGGAGGTGCGGTTGGTTTATATTAAGGATTTTTATGATGAAAGAGAAACCATCCGAGAGATTGCGGCCTGCTTAAAGGATTATCCACAAGTGCTTTTTAAATTGATTCGGGTACATGGCAAAGGAGCGCGCAAGGCTGGGGAAGTGGCACTGCATTTGCCTAAACCAGCAGAAGCGGAAGATTTATTTGCCTTTGCCGGAGAACAGGGCTTGAAAAATCGGAAGCTGATTTTATAATCTCAACGTTTCCCTGTCGAAAGGCGCAGCCTTTCTTCCCGGACGGGCAACCTGCCATAGTCTTTTTTGGATCTATCCCGCTCAAAGAGCGGGTGCATGGCTTCACTTTCGGCTGACGGCATCGCAATTTGCCTATCGCTCCCGCCATGCGACGAGCCCGGCTCGAAGTGCTGCGCACTTCTGCTCGGGTGGGCGGGCTACCTAAAAAAGACGGTTCTGACGAACATGGGAAAATTGAGATATGATTAAATGAAAAGGGGCAGAAAATGGACTATATTATTGAAATGCTGGGAATCACCAAAGATTTCCCTGGAATCCGGGCAAACGATGATATTACCTTGCAGCTGCGCAAAGGAGAAATTCATGCGCTTTTGGGGGAAAACGGAGCGGGCAAGTCAACCCTGATGAGCATTTTGTTTGGGCTGTATCAGCCGGATCAGGGGATGATTAAGATTAAAGGGCAGGAGATCAAAGTAACCGATCCCAATGTTGCGACCGAGCATGGTATCGGTATGGTGCATCAGCATTTTAAGCTGGTCGAAAACTTTACCGTTACGGAAAATATTGTTTTGGGCGCTGAGCCCAAAAAAGTATTTGATTTTTTGGATATGCCGACTGCCCGGCAGAAGGTGAAGCAAATCAGCGAGCGCTACGGGCTGGAAGTTGACCCGGACGCAAAAATCATGGATATTTCGGTCGGTATGCAGCAGCGGGTTGAGATTTTAAAAATGCTGTACCGCAATGCCGAGATTTTGATTTTGGACGAACCGACGGCGGTGCTGACACCGCAGGAGATTCGGGAACTGATTAAGATTATGCAGCGCCTGATTGCCGAGGGCAAATCCATTCTGCTGATTACTCATAAGTTGGCGGAGATTAAGGCGGTGGCCGACCGCTGTACGGTTTTGCGCAAGGGCAAATATATCGGCACGATTGATGTCAAAGATACCAGCGAAGAACAAATGGCGGAAATGATGGTCGGTCGGGCGGTTTCCTTTAAAGTTGATAAAGCACCGGCCCAGCCGGCGGAGGTGGTGCTGTCGATTAAGGACTTAAATGTCAAAAGCAGCCGCAATTTGCCGGCGGTCAAAAACTTGAGTCTGGAAGTGCGTAAGGGCGAAATCTTTTGTTTAGCCGGGATTGACGGCAACGGACAGATGGAGTTGATTGAGGCGATTACGGGCTTACGCCGGGTGGAAAGCGGCAGTATTTCCTTTAAGGGGCAGGATATCACAAAAGAATCCGTTCGGCAGCGGACGCTGGCCGGTATCGGGCATATTCCGGAGGACCGGCATAAATACGGCTTGGTTTTGGATTTTACGCTGGAAGAAAATATGGCTTTGCAGACCTATTTTATGGAACCTTTAGCGAAAAAGGGTCTGATTCAGTTCGGGCCGCGCCGGGAATTGTCGGATCAGCTGATTGAGGAGTTTGATGTTCGTTCCGGTATGGGCAGTGAAACGGTAGCCCGGTCAATGAGCGGCGGCAATCAGCAGAAAGCAATCATTGCCAGAGAGGTCAGCCGTTCGCCGGAGCTTTTAATTGCGGCGCAGCCGACCCGGGGCTTGGATGTGGGGGCGATTGAGTATATCCATGAGCGTCTGGTTAAGGAAAGGGACAAAGGGCATGCGGTTTTTCTGATGTCGCTGGAGCTGGATGAGGTGCTGAATGTGGCGGATCGGATTGCCGTTATCCATGGCGGAGAGCTGGTCGGAACTGTCATGGCCGATCAGACCGATGAAAATGAATTGGGGCTGATGATGGCTGGCAAACGCAGAGAGGAGAGTCAAAATGGGAAATAAATCCGACGACAAGCGGTTAAGCCAATGGATACCGATAATTGCCGTTTTACTGGGGTTTTTATTTGGAGCGCTGGTCATGCTGCTTACCGGGGAAAATCCAATTATTCTTTTTAAGTCGGTAATTCGGGCGGTGTTCGGCCTTAACTTTGATTATTTCGGCGATGCCAAGAGATTTTTCTCGGTACGGACGCTGGCGAATTATTTTGTTTATATCATGCCGATTGTTTTGACGGGATTGTCGGTGGCGTTTGCCTTTCGGACAGGACTGTTTAATATCGGGGCTGAGGGGCAGGTCATTGTTGGCTCGATGATGGCGGCAATGGTTGGTGTGCTTTTTGACGGACCGAAAATTATCCTGCTGCCGGCGGTTATTTTAAGCGGCGCTTTGGCGGGAGCGTTATGGGGCTTTATCGCCGGTTATTTAAAGGCCAAGTACAATGTGCATGAAGTGGTGGTTACTATTATGCTCAATTATACGGCCAGATATTTATCGAATTATGTGCTGAAGCACCTTCCCGGTTCGAAGCCGCATGAAACTGTCATGCTGCATAGCGGTGCCTTGCTGCAAAGCAAACTGCTGTCGAAATTGACCGGCAATTCCCAATTGCACTGGGGCTTTATCCTTGTGATTATTGCCATTCTTGTTTTTGGGTATATTATTAACAAAACGACTTTCGGTTATGAACTGAAAGCGGTCGGCTACAATCCGTTTGCCGCCGAATATGCCGGTATGAAAGTTAAGCGCAATGCGGCGCTGTCAATGGCGATTGCCGGTGCTTTTTCAGGGTTAGCGGGGGTGATTATCGTAGCCGGGACTTTTGGCAAAGGCCGGGTATTAGCATCGTTTGAAAATTATGGCTTTGACGGGATTGCGGTTGCTTTAATCGGCGGCAATACAGGCATCGGCTCGCTCTTTAGCGGCATGCTGCTGGCGGCGCTGAAGGCCTCGCAGCCGATTATGGACGGACAGGGAATCCCGAACGCAATTGCGGTTATTATTTCGGCTTCGATTATTGTTTTTGTGGCAATGAAAACCGGCTTAATCGAACTGATCCAAAAATTAAGGAGGGCAAAATAATGGATATATTAGCGTCAATTATTCAGGCGACTCTGATTTATGGAACACCGATTATTATTGCCGGGCTGGGCGGTCTTTATTCGGAGCGTTCGGGTGTTGTCAATATTGCTTTAGAGGGAATTATGATGATCGGCGGCTTTACGGCGGCGACGATGATTTATTTTTTGGAGCCGTTTACAGCTTGGGCGCCGTGGATTTCCATTTTGGGCGGTGCGGCGGCGGGTATTTTGATTTCACTGCTGCACGCTTACCTGAGCATTAACCTGCGTGCGGACCAAACGATTTCCGGTACGGCCATTAATATTTTTGCCGGCGGTATTACCGTTTATTTGGCCGGGATCATCTTTCATCAGCAGAGAACAGAAGCATTCAGCAAGGGCTTTTTGCGGTCGCCCTTTCCACTCCTGAACCGGATTCCGCTGATTGGGAATTTGTTTTTTAACAATGTTTATCCGACGGTTTATGTGGCAATACTGATAGTGGTGCTTTCTTGGTATCTGCTGTATAAAACGGCGTTTGGCCTGCGGCTGCGGGCAACCGGAGAAAATCCGCAGGCGGTTGACAGTTTGGGCATCAATGTTTATAAAATGCGCTATATCGGCGTGCTGACCTCCGGATTTTTGGGCGGGTTGGCCGGTGGCATCATGATTTTGACCCAAACCACGCAGTATACCATTACTGGCATTCACGGCACTGGCTTTATTGCCCTGGCCGCTTTGATTTTCGGCAAATGGAAGCCGTTTGGCGTTTTGGGGGCAAGTTTGTTCTTTGCCTTTGCGCAAATCCTCAGTATTTACGCCGATTCTTTGGGAGTGGCTTTAGGGATGCCGATTTTGGGGCAATTGCCCAAGGAGATGTATGATGCGATTCCGTATCTGCTGACCGTTGTGGCGCTGATTTTGTTCAGCGGCCGGGCCGTTGGTCCGAAAGCAGCCGGTGAGCCGTATGATAAGGGCAAGCGCTGATGAGACGGATAGAAATAGATTAAAACTTCATAAAAATTCTTAATATCAGTAACTCAACTTTCCCATGTTCGTCAGAACAGTCTTTTTTAGGCAGATTGCCCGCCCGGGCAGAAACGCAAAGCGTTTC
>CAUUKX010000085.1:0-8454 GCA_963545585.1 uncultured Lachnospiraceae bacterium | reverse complement strand
GAAGCGGCTTTTAATCAGGACAGCCGTCGGCGGCATACTTTTCACTTTTCTGACAAGACCGAGCAGGGAGCGATTACCAATCAAAAACAAAGCGGCCGTTGCTGGCTGTTTGCGGCATTAAACACTGCCCGGGTCGAAGCGATGAAAAAATATGATATTGACAGTTTAGAGTTTTCGCAGACTTATTTATTCTTTTGGGATAAGTTGGAGCGCTCCAATTATTTTTTGGAAAGCATAATTGAAACCCGAAGCGAAGCTTTGACTTCGCGGCTGGTGGCGCATCTTTTGGCCACGCCGACACAGGACGGCGGGCAATGGGATATGGCAGCGGGGATTATTGATAAGTACGGCATCGTGCCGAAAGAAGCAATGCCGGATACCTTTCATTCGACGACCAGCGCACCGATGAATAAAGTGCTGAACAGCTACTTACGTTACTTTGCGGCGGAGATTCGCGAGCAGGCGGCAGCTGGCAAGGATGAGGCGGCTCTGACGGCCTTAAAGGAAAAGCAGTTAGCCACGATTTACAATCTTTTGGTCAAGGCCTTTGGCCAGCCGCCGAAGCAGATCAGCTATGAATATGAAGATAAAAATAAGAATTTTTGCCGGTTGCCGCAGATGACCCCGCAGGAGTTTTTTAAGAAAATGGTCGGCTGGAATCTGGACGAGAAAGTTAGCCTGATTAATGCGCCGACGGCAGATAAGCCTTACGGCCGGGCCTATACCGTCAAATATTTGGGCTCCATTAAGGGTGTGCGGCCGATTTGCTATGTCAATATTCCGATTGCGGCCTTAAAGCAGGCAGCCATTGCTTCAATTCAGGCCGGCGAGCCAGTATGGTTCGGCTGCGATATGGGCAAAAATGTGGACAAAGAAAGCGGCATTATGGATCATGACCTGTATTTGTTTGAAAAGCTGATTGGCACGGAGCTTCCGTGGAGCAAAGAAAAGCGCTTGGATTATGGCGAAAGCTGCTTGTCGCACGCCATGGTCTTAACCGGTGTGGATTTGGACGATAACGGCCAGCCAGTCAACTGGCGGGTAGAAAATTCATGGGGAAAGGATCGCGGCAAAGATGGTCAGTTTTCGATGAGCGATGAGTGGTTTGACCAATTCGTTTATCAGATTATGACCGATAAAAAATATGTCGAAGCGAAATGGCTGGAAGCTTTAAAGCAGCCGGTGATTGAGTTAGAGCCGTGGGATCCGATCGGGGCACTGGCACTGACCGTTTGCGGCGAATAAAAATAAGCAGAGAGAGAAGATAGCAAGGGAAATCAATCAAAGCGCATAAAAATCAACTGGAAAAAAGAGGGATTTCTTAGGCTGGATGAGGAAAATACCAGATGCGAGGAAATCCCTTTTAAAGTAAAAATGACAGCATGTGAGCAATGCAAAAAAAGTAAAGTTTGAAGCAGACAAGTAGGCATAAAGGCAAAATGACCCCAAGTAGGAAAGGACAGAAGAATCAATCGAAGGAGGAAGGAAAGAATTATGTTATTCGGAGCGAACAAAGATCAGGGATTAAGCGAAGTAATCAAAGAGGGGCTGCGGGGAAATTTTGGTCAGGAAGCGAGGATTGTCGGAGAAAAGCAAAGGGAGATATACCACTTATTTCGAGCGAATTGGGAACTGCAAAAGAAAAATAATGACCTGCTGATGGAAATGGTGAAACGAATTTCCGGGTTAAGCGATTTGGAAATCAATATTACCTATATTTCCGGCCAGTTGGCGAAAGTTGCGTCCAAGCTGGCGGATTCAAACTTAGCCAATATGTCGGTGGTGGAGGAAACCTCAGCGGGAGTAACCGAGATTGGTGAAGTGGTGGAAAAAAGCGTTGGGATTATCGGCGAAGTTACCGGTCGTTCCGAACAGCTTTTAGAAATCAGTCGGGAAAACAAAAAGATTGTTGATAAAATTATGAATAACCGGCATATTGTTTCCCAAAATTCCAAAGGTATGAAGAAGAAAGTCGAAGTGCTCAAACAGACTGCCGACAGCGTTGACCAGATTGCCGGCGGGGTGCAGGCGATTGCTGAGCAGACCAATCTCCTAGCGCTGAACGCCAGTATTGAAGCGGCCAGAGCAGGCGAGCAGGGGCGCGGTTTTGCCGTAGTAGCGGAGGAAATTCGGAAGTTAGCTGAGAGCACCAAGGACAAGCTGAAAGAAATGCAGGAATTTACTTCTACCATTCGCTCGGCCAGCGAAGAGGGAATAGCCAGCGTGGAGCAGACGATTGATTCGATTCACGACATGGAAAAGGATATTGAAAGTGTGCGCCAAGCGGTGGAAAGCAATGTTGAGCGTGCGCAGTTTACCTTAAATAATATTCGAGGTTTGTCAGAACTAATTGCAAGTTTAAATCAAGCAACACAGGAAATTATGACGGCAATCAATACGGTAGCCCAAGAAACCGAAGCCATCAGCGGCCAGTCGGCGTTGGTATCTGAAAAAGCACAAGAAGCCAAAAATTATGCAGAAAAAATTTCGGAGATTGATGATGCGATTTCCAGTACAGCTCACGCCTTGCTGGATGTTCAGAATCAGGGAATTGTACCGTTATCCAATCAAAATGTGATTCAGATTGTACGCGGGGCGATTGCTTCCCATCATGCTTGGATTAAGGCTTTAGCGGAAATGGTACATGACGGACAGGCCAAACCGATACAAGATAATGGCAATAAATGTGCATTTGGTCATTATTATCGGGCATTGACGGTGAAAGTACCGGAAATTAAGTCGATTTGGGGGAGTATTGATGATATTCATCTCAAGCTTCACGCCAAGGCGCATGTGATTCAGGACGCTTTGAACGAGAATGACAGCAGTTTGGCGAATGCGGAACTGGCTAAGGCTGAGGAACTGTCCCGTCAGATTATCAGTATTTTAGAAAATGTTCTGCACCAGATTGAGGACATGGAACGCCGGGGCAGCAAAGTCTTTCCGGTGAATGGACTGTAAGGGAATTGACAAAAGCGAAGAAAGATGATATTCTAAACAGAGAAAGAAACAGAACAACATTCACAACGGGAAAAAACAGCAGATTCCGAAATTTCGGCTGCTTTGTCGGTCGGTAAAACGGAATGGGCCGAGAAAGGCGGTTCGCATATGGGCAAGAAAATTTTGGTATTATTGATTGTTGCTTTCTTATCGTTGAATCTGGGAATGGGCTTAAAAAGCTATACCAGAAGGAGCAAAGTTAAGCAGGATTTGCCTGTAACCGGGCAATTAGAGAATAAGGTCAAAGAGGCTTTCCATCAAGTCGGCGCCGGCGGACATGGCAATGAAAACATTTTGCAAGCGGGCGATATCAAAGCTTTGGCTGAGGATATTTCTACTCAAGCCTGTCAGATGGCGATTGCAGAGTTTGATGACGGCGAAAAGACGGCGGTTAAGGATAAGGCGGACGAGTTTTTGTATATGCTGTTAAAGGGAGATATCATAGGCATCGGTGGTTTGCCTGAAATTGAGGGTTTAAATTAAAGACTGACTAAAAAAGGCTGCTGCAAAATCGGTATTTTGCAGCAGCCTTTATATATTTTTATCGGCGGACTTGCCAATGCCCTGTTCCAAGCAGAAACCTCTACTGTCCAGAAGCCTTGAACTCCGTCCACACCTGATTGTAAAGACTAAGCGCATCGCCTAAGTCAACAAAGATTTCTGACTCGCCCCGCTCCATCGAAGCAAAGGGCAGAACGCCAAGCAGCTTTTGCTTTTCCGGCGGCAGCAGTTGATACGCCGCTTGGTTGGGGGTATTATAAAAAATCGTTTCCATATTTTTAACCGCCACATCCGCCCGCAGCAAATAATTGATAAACTGATAGGCTTCGTCTTGATGCTCGGAAGTTTTAGGAATAACCATAGCATCAAACACTAAATTGGTTCCTTCCTTGGGGATGGCATACTTAAAGTCCGGTGATTCGTTCATCACCACATAAGCCTCGCCCGACCAAATCAGTGCCAAATCGCCCTCGCCTTGGAGCATCATGTCCTTAACATTATCCTCGGCGTAAGCCACTACCAGCGGCCGCTGCTCAACCAAAAGCCGGCCGGCGGCGGAGAGTTCATCGGGATTGGTAGTATTCATCGAATAACCTAAAATCTTCAAAGCCGTCATCAGTGAAGTCCGCTGCACATTCAGCATGATGATTTTATCCTGATAAGCTTTATTCCAAAGGATATTCCAACTGTCAACCGGTTCTTTTACTTTTTGGGCGTTGTAAATAATACCGGTTGAACTCCAAAAATACGGTGCCGAGTAGCGATTGCCGGGGTCATAGCTCAGGCTTGAAAACTCTGGATAAAGATTGGCCAGATTCGGGAGCTTTTCATGATTAAGCGGCAGGATTAAATCATTTTTAATCATGCGCTCAATCATATAATCACTGGGAATGACGACATCATAGGAATTGGCGCTGGTGGAAAACTTGGCCCACATGTCTTCGTTGCTGGCAAAAGTATCATAAATTACCCGAATTCCGGTTTCTGCTTCAAAATTGTCCAGCAGCTCCTCATTGAGATAATCGCCCCAATTAAAAACGGTAATGGTTTTTTGTTCTGTTTCGGTGCAGCCGGTGTGAAGCAGTAAGACTACTGCGATAAGAAAAGCACTGAGTTTCTTAAAATACGACATAAAGCCTCCTTTGATATGTCGTGATCGCTTTAAGGTCTGTGTCAGCACGGAGTGCCGGATGCCTGCCCGTGCATGGCCGCAGTAATCCGGTTACTGTGCAGCCTTAAATTCGGTCCAAATCTGATTATATTGATGAATAAAGTCTTGTGGGTCTTTAAAAATTTCCGAGCTTTTTTGCAGCTCGTCAAAAGGAAAACGGCCAAGAATAGCCTTGCTGTCATCGTCTAACAACTCAAAGGTAGCTGTATTCGGCGTGCCGTAAAAGATATAATCGGTATTTTTTTTGCCGACTTCACCACGCAGCAGAAAATCAATGAATTGATAAGCTTCTTCCTTATGCGGCGCGTCACTTGCGATGACAATATTGTCGAACCAATAATTTGTGCCTTCCTGTGGAACGGCATAAGCAAAATCATCCGATTCCTGCATGACGGCATAGGCTTCGCCTGACCAGCAAACTGCCAAAGCAGCTTCTTTTTGCAGCATCATATCCTTGACATTATCACCGACATAGGCTAGAACCAATGGCTTTTGTGCCAGCAGCAGCTCCTTGGCGGCGGTCAGCTCATCCAAGTTTTTGGTGTTCATAGAGTAGCCTAAGAGTTTTAAAGCCACCATCAGGCCGTCCCTTTGCGAGTCCAGCATTAGGATTTTTTGGGCGTATTTTTCATTCCATAGGATGGACCAGCTGTCAACTGGGTCATCGACCATGTTTTTATTATAAAGAATACCGACCGAGCCCCAAAAATAGGGGACCGAATAGCGATAGCCCGGATCAAAGTCCAAATCGGCAAAGGCCGGATCAATGTTTTTTAAGTTCGGCAGCTTACTCAAATCCAACATTTCAATTCGCTTCTCCCGAATCATTTTTTCAATGATGTACTCGGAAGGGAAAAGCACGTCATAATCATTGCCGCCCTGCGTAAAGCGCACCCACATATCTTCATTGGTGGCAAAGGTATCATAAATGACCTTGATGCCGGTTTCTTTTTCAAAATCATCCAGCAGTTCCTCATTGATGTAATCGCCCCAATTAAAAACATGAACGGTTTTCCCGCCGCTGTGGCCGCAGCCGGACAGTATCAAAATTAGGAAAGAAACAGCAATAATTTTTTTCAACGAATACCTCCTTTAAACGAATCCATTCCCTCTCTGCCGACAGCCGGCGGGAGGCTTTCTCAACAAGACTGTAAGAAAGTGAAATTTAAAGCCCGATACCGGCTCAGCTCATCAGCTGTTCCTTATCATCGGAATATTTATTGACCAATAAAAGCAAGACTAAAACCGCAATAAACATCAAAGTCGACAGAGCGTTGATGCTGGGCTTAATTCCCCGTCTGGCCATGGTGTAAATCTTAATGGACAAATTGGTAACACCCACTCCGGCTGTAAAATAGCTGATGACAAAATCGTCAATTGACATGGTAAAGGCCATAATCGCACCGGTGATAATGCCGGGCTGAATTTCCGGCAAAACCACTTTGCGGAAAGCATAAAAAGGCGTTGCCCCCAAATCCATAGCGGCATTAACCGTGTCGTCCGGCATTTGCGCCAGCTTTGGCAGCACCGATAAAATGACATAGGGCACATTAAAGGCAATATGGGAAATCAGCATCGTGGTAAAGCCCAGTTTAAAGCGCAGCACTGCCAGCGCAGAAAACAGAGCCATCAGCGAAATACCGGTTACGATATCGGGATTAAGCAAAGGAATGTTGTTAACCGCCAGCAAAATCTTTTTCGGGCGCTGGCGCAGATGGTGAATTCCGTAAGCGGTAATCGTGCCGAAGACGGTGGCGACAGCCGAGGACAAAACAGCACACAGCACCGTGTAGTACAGGGCTTTCATAATGCTCTTATCCTTAAACAGCTCCGAATACCAACGCAGGGAAAAACCGCTCCAGGCAGCAGTTGATTTGGAGTTATTAAAAGAAAAAATAATCAAGACCAAAATCGGCGCATACAAAAAGAAAAATATAAAAAAAGTATAAATTTTTGCTAAGCTTTTTTTCATTTGACGGCTCCTTCGTATTTACTGTCAATTTTATGCAGCAGCCGCATAAACATTAAAATAAACAGCATTAAGATGACGGAAATGGCCGAGCCGAAGCTCCAGTTGTTGACTTTCATAAACTGCTCCTGCACCAGATTGCCGATTAAAACACTTTGTCCGCCGCCTAAGAGATCGGAGATGACAAAGGTGCTGACGGCTGGCATAAATACCATCGTTACGCCAGAAATCACGCCGGGGAGCGATAACGGAAAAATAACCTTATAAAAGGTGAGCCACGGCGGGCAGCCCAAATCATAGGCCGCTTCAATCAGGCTTTTATCCATTTTGACTAAAACCGTGTAAATCGGCAGAACCATAAAGGGCAAGAAATTATAAACCATGCCGAGCAGCACGGCGTTATTGTTATAAAGGAGTTCTAACTGAACACCCATCAGGGAAAGGAGCCGGTTGATAAAACCATTCCGGCCGAGGATTGCCATCCACGAATAGGTACGCAGTAAAAAGTTCATCCACATCGGCAGAATAAAAAGGAGCAGCACCGTCTGCGAATGTTTCATTTTGGAAATAATCATTGCCATCGGATAGCCCAAAATCAGGCAGATTAAAGTTGCCAGCCCCGCCAGATAAATGGAGTTGGCAAAAACTTTCAGATAAAGGGGATGAAACAAATTGACATAATTAGCCAAAGAAAAGACCAATTCGCCGGTTACTCCGTTTTTAATGGTTAAGCTGTAATAAAGGATTAAGACAAGCGGCAGCAAAATAAAAAGAGCCGTCCAAATTACATAGGGAAACGCGCTGTATTTTTTCAATGCCTCTAAGCCTCCTTTTTCATAATATGAATTAAATCAGGGGCGATAAACAGCCCGACTTCCTGTCCTTCGGCATGTGGGATTGTGCTTTGAATCAGCCATTCCCGGCCATTTTCTAGGATAATCATTTCATAGTGAACGCCTTTAAAGACGATGGAATCGACCACGCCGTGCAGCTGGGCGTTCGGCCCGGTGGTAATTTCGATATCTTCCGGCCGGACGACGACATCGATGGCTTCGTCCGGATCAAAACCGGTATCGATGCAGGGGAAAATGGTATCGGCAAACTCAACTACCCGGTCTTCTTTAAAAATACCGGGCAGGATATTGCTTTCGCCGATAAAATCAGCCACAAAGGCATTTTCCGGTTCATTGTAAATGTCAATCGGTGAGCCGACCTGCTGAATCTTGCCCTTATTCATAATAATGATTTTGTCTGACATGGTCAGGGCTTCTTCTTGGTCATGCGTCACATAAATAAAAGTAATGCCGAGGTCTTGCTGCATATATTTCAGTTCCAGCTGCATTTCTTTGCGCAGTTTTAAATCAAGCGCTCCCAGCGGCTCGTCTAAGAGCAGGATTTGCGGCTCGTTGACCAGCGCCCGGGCAATGGCAATCCGCTGCTGCTGTCCGCCGCTAAGCGAATTGACCCGGCGCTTTTCAAAGCCGTCCAAATTGACTAAGTGCAGCATCTTGCTGACTCTTTTGTCAATTTCAGACTTGGCCATTTTCTTGATGTGCAGGCCGAAAGCAATATTATCATAAATCGACATATGCGGAAACAGGGCATATTTTTGAAAAACAGTATTGATTGGACGGGAATAGGGCGGCAGGTCAACGATGCTTTTGCCGTTTAATAAGATATCACCGGAGGTCGGCGTTTCAAATCCTCCAATCATTCGCAAAGTCGTGGTCTTGCCGCAGCCGCTGGGGCCTAAAATGGTTAAAAACTCTTTGGTTTTTACCCAAAAATCAATATTATCGACAACTCTGGCACC
>CAUUKX010000084.1:0-8830 GCA_963545585.1 uncultured Lachnospiraceae bacterium | reverse complement strand
TTTTCCACCCAGCCGCCAATCAAATCACATAAAATCCGGCGGAAATATTCATGCCGGGCATAGGACAAAAAGCTGCGTGAGTCGGTCAGCATACCGACAAAATTCCCCAAAAGGCCAAGATTAGCCAGTGCTGTCATTTGCTCCCGCATACCGGCCTGATGGTCGTTGAACCACCAAGCACTGCCGTGCTGAAGTTTACCGACGGCATCGCTGCTTTGAAAACAGCCCATGACCGAACCAATCACCGCATTATCAATGGGATTGAGCGAATATAGGATAGTTTTCGGCAGCTGGTCTGTCATCGTCAGCGCATTTAAAAACTGCCCCAATTCCTTGGCCGGGGCGTAATTATTTATAGCGTCAATTCCGGCATCCGGCCCCAAAGCCTGAAAAATCTTAGTATTCAAATCACGAAGCGCGCCAAAATGCAGCTGCATGACCCAGCCTCGATCGGCATATTCCCGACCCAGCGCAACCAGCAGCGCCGTTTTATACCGGGCCTGTTCTTCCCCGGTCAGCGTCTCGCCCCGGCGCCGCCGCGCGAAAATATCCTCAATCTCCGCTTCCGTTGCCGGTGCATACATCACATATTCTAAGCCGTGATCGGATACCACACAGCCATTTTCAGAAAAAAAGTCCATCCGCCGATGCAAAGCCTGCTTCAAGTCGGAAAAGCTATTGATTTTGACACCGCTGACTTCTTCCAGCTGAGCCAAATAGGGGAGATAGCCCTCTTTTTCCAAATGAACCGCTTTATCCGGCCGCCATGCCGGCAAAACCTTAACCGCAAAACCGTCCTCTTTTAGTAAACGATGCCACTCCAAGGAATCAACCGGGTCATCGGTCGTGCAAAGCAGCTTAACCTTACTGTCTTTAATCAGGCTGCGCGCCGACATTGAGCCATTTTCCAACTTTTGACAGCAAAACTGCCAAACTTCCTCGGCGGTTCTCCCGTTTAAATGCCCCTCATAGCCAAAATATCTTTGCAGTTCCAGATGACTCCAATGATAGAGCGGATTGCCGATGGCCATTTCCAGAGTTTCTGCCCATTTTTGGAACTTTTCCCGGTCGGACGCCGCTCCGGTAATATAGTATTCCTCTACGCCGTTTGACCGCATCTGCCGCCATTTGTAATGATCGCCGGCCAGCCACATCTGCGTGATATTGGTAAACTTAATATCCTCATAAATCTCCTGCGGGCTTAAATGGCAGTGATAATCAATAATCGGCTGATGCACCGCATAATCATGGTACAAATGTTTTGCCATATTTGTAGACAACAAAAAGTCCCGATCCATAAATTGCTTCATCTTTTTCCCCTTTCTGCGTGTTGCCACTCTTTTCCATATTTTTGCAAACTGAGGCGAACGGCTCCGGGGCCGGCCAGCATTTCCTGCAAATAACAGCAGACCGTTTCCGCCATTCCGACTGCGCCCAAATTAACACCAAAAACTTTCTCATCCGCTAGCAGCGGTCGTAAAGCCAGTAACAACTCCGTTTCCGCCGTCAAATTCTTAACATAAGGACAAACCTTGTCCAGCAGCGGATCCGGGCTTAATTCAAAAGACTTGCCTTGATCGTCAACGCCTTGCAGATAGCGGAGCCAGCCGGCAAATACGAGCGGAATCGCCTGCAAATCCGCCAACGGCAAGCCCTGTTTTTGATAATTTTTAATCGTTTCTCCAAACCGAATGTCCAGCTTTTGCGAGGTATCGGTCGCAATCCGCTGCGGCGTATCTGGCATAAAGGGATTCGGCACCCGCACCTTCAGCACTGTATCAATAAACTCTTTCGGATCAAGAATTCCGGGATGCACCACCACCGGTAAGCCTTCCCGGTACCCAATCCGCTCGACCAGCCTGACCAAATCCTCATCCTTCATTTCATCCGAAATCTTTTGATAGCCCAGCAGGCAGCCAAATACCGCCAGCGCTGTATGCAGCGGATTTAAACAGGTGCATACCTTCATGCGCTCAACTTTATCCACCGTCGCCGCATCGGTAAAGAAAAAGCCTGCCTTTTCCAGCGGCGGCCGACCGGCCGGAAAAGTATCTTCAATCACCAGATATTCACATTCTTCGGCATTGATAAACGGTGCAACATAGGTTTTTTTACCGGTCGTCACCGGCGCCAACTCCAAAATCCCGTCCGCTTTCAGTATTTCCTCAACCGAGGCATCCGGTCGGGGGGTAATTTTATCAATCATTGTCCACGGAAACGAAACCTTCTTTTTATCCTCGACATATTGTAAAAATCCGGGCTGAGCCAGTCCTGCCTGCTCCCATGCCTGGGCAAACGCATGAATTGCGGCATACAGCTTATCACCGTTATGCGAGCAGTTGTCCATACTGACCATGGCCAGCGGATGTGCCCCCTGGCAAAAACGATGATACAAAAGCCCCGCCACTTTGCCCATATAACTCTGCGGCTGATCCGGTCCGGCCGCCATATCGGCCGCCACTTCCGGAAAACGCTCCCCCCGGTTATTTTCTAAACTGTAACCCTTTTCGGTAATCGTAAAAGTGGTCATCTGAAGCGAGGGTGCGGCAAAAATTGTTTTCAACCGCACAAACTCGGCCAGCCGGCCGCTGTCTAAAATACAGGACTCCGTGATACTGCCAATCACCGTTTTTTCAATGCTGCCGTCAGCCTTCAGCGTTACCAAAATCGAATAGTCATCATGCGGCCGGTTCATTTTTTCAACAATCTCATAATCATAGCCCTCGGCGACAATAATTCCGGTCTTTAAATCCCCGCTGTTTAACAGCTTTTGGGCGGCATTTGCCAAAAAAGCCCGAAAAATATTACCTGCGCCGAAGTGCAGCCAAACCGGAGCCTCCGCCGTCGCCGCTTTGATCTGCTCCCGGTCAAACTCCGGCAAAGCATAGCCCTTTTCTGTCCACTGCTGTTTCTCTTTTAATCCCGCTTCATTTAAAATCATACGCTTCTCCTTCGTCCTTTCACTCTGTTTCTTTTGCCGCACTGCCCTTGACCCGGCCTCTTGCTCTGTTCCGGCACGCCGTTTTTTCCGCCACCGGCATCCTTTTCGCCCTGTCCGGCTGTAAGCCGTCCGGCAACCATATTATTTTGCCCGGTGCGCCTTATCGATAGCCTCCCATAAGCCGTTTAAATATGTTGCTCCCAGCGCCCGGTCATATAAACCGTAGCCGGGCATCGCCACTTCATCCCAAATCATCCGGCCATGGTCGGGCCGAATCGGGCCGGTAAAGCCAGTCTCATATAAAGCCCGCATGATCTCATACATATCAAAATCACCGTCGCTGGATAAGTGCGCCGCTTCTTCAAAATTGGTCGGGCTGTGGAACTTGAGATTGCGGACATGAGCAAAGTGAATCCGCCCCTTCAGCGCCCGAATCATTTCTGGCAAATTATTTTCCAGATTGGTGCCGTAAGAACCGGAGCAGAAAGTAACGCCGTTATGCGGGTCATCCACCATTTTCATCAAACGCAGAATATTTTCCTTATTAATAATAATCCGTGGCAGACCAAATACGCTCCAAGCCGGGTCATCGGGATGAATTGCCATTTTGATATCATATTCATTGCAAACCGGCATAATCCGCTCTATGAAATACTGAAGATTGGTAAACAACTTTTCATCATCTACCTCTTTATACATAGCAAACAATTCTTTGACTCTGGCCATGCGCTCTGGCTCCCAGCCCGGCATAATCGTACCATTGGTATCGCCGGCAATCGAGGCGAACATTTTTTCCGGGTCAAGTGCATCCACCGAGTCTTGGGTGTAAGCCAGCACCGTCGAGCCGTCCGGCCGCACTCTGGCTAACTCCGTTCTCGTCCAGTCAAAGACCGGCATAAAATTATAGCAGACCAGATGAATATCCTCCTGCCCCAAATGACGAAGCGTTTCAATATAGTTATCAACATATTGATCCCGATCGGCACTCCCAATCTTAATCGCGTCATGCACATTGACGCTCTCAATTCCCGCGATATGCATACCGGCCGCCGCCACTTCTTCCTTCAGCTCCCGAATCCGTTCCCGGCTCCAGACCTCGCCCGGCGTTGTATCGTATAAAGTCGTAATCACACCGGTTACCCCCGGAATCTGGCGGATCTGCTTGAGTGTAACCGTGTCAAATTTGCTCCCGTACCATCTCAGCGTCATTTCCATACTGCTGTTCCTCTCTTTCCCGGCGTTTTTCGCCGCTGGCTTCTGCTTGTTGTGCAGCAAATTTAACAGATATTTAGCTTAATACCACCGGAAAGCTCGCTTTCATGGAAAGCAGCAAGCATAAATATCCATTTGTTTAAGGCTCACACTTATAATTCGTTGACATTTCAGCGAATTGCAAATGGCTTACCGGAACTGCTGCTGTTTATTAAAATCAGGAATCCAGCATAGCCAAATTCCATTTCCTGTTCCTTTCAGTATAGCGCTTTCCCTAAAAAAAGCCATTGATTATATTGTGATTCACATTGCAAAAATTGCGGTTTTATGATATTGTTGTTACATTAAGGAAATCCCTTATCATTCGCCGCAATGTCGAGAAATTACAGGTGTAAACGCTTGCAGCTTTTACTTGACTGGCTACAGACAAAAAAGCAAACGGCAGGAAAAAACTGCGTTAAAAAGATTGACCCGGCAACAGAAATCACCGGCTGATGGAAAGGAATCGTATGAAAAAGAAATTACAGACTGTTTTCAGTCCGCGGCAGTATATGATCTCTCAGGACTTTGAAATTTTTTATTACAGCGATAAAGATGTCAAAAGCGTACCGGGACACCGTCATGATTATTATGAGTTTTATTTTTTCCTGGGCGGGGAAATCCTGATGGATATCGACGGCCGTTCCTTTTCTCCCCATTCCGGCGATATGATTCTGATTCCGCCGGGCATCCCGCATCATGTCAGGATTTTAAACTCCGACCTTTTTTATCAGCGCTTTATCTTTTGGATCAGCCGCGAATATTATCAGCAGCTGATTCAGCTTTCGCCGGATTACGGCTATCTCGCCCGTCAGGCCGAACAGACCGGCAAATATTTATACCATTTTGATATCTTCAGTTTTCATGCGATCCAGTCCCGGCTTTTTCAGTTGATTGAAGAGCGAACCTCGGACCGCTTCGGCAAGGCCACCAAACTCACTCTAACAGTATGTGATCTGCTCTTTTTTTTGAACCGGAGTGTATACGAAGCGGAATCTCTACCCCGACCCAAGTCAGAAAACAATTTGTATCAAAACCTTTTAACCTATATTCAGGAACATTTGGAAGATGACCTTTCCTTAGAACAACTGTCCAAGGTATTTTTTGTCAGCAAATATCATATTTCCCATATTTTTAAGCAAAATCTCGGCATTTCGCTGCATCAGTATATCCTAAAAAAACGCCTCGCCATGTCGCGCAACGCCATTTTAGGGCGCTGCGAAATCAGCGAGGCTGCTCTGCTCTATGGTTTTAAGGATTATTCCAGTTTTTACAAGGCTTTTTGCAAAGAATACGGCCTGTCGCCCAAAGAATACCGGCAGCAATATGTCGGCTGCCCGCAGGCTTCACCGGGAAAAGATTAAGACTGCGACGGAAAAAGGGAGTCTCCCCGGCCTAAAACCTCATCTAAAATCTTTGCAAAATCACTTTCCATATACTTCACGCCAATCAGCCGCTCTTTCAACTGCGCTAAAGGCAAAGCATCTACACTGTCGGTAAAGATTTCCGCTCCGGTAATCGTATTTTCCCGGACGGTCAGATTTAGCTGCACCAGCTCTCCTTGCCGTTTATATTCCAGTAAAATACTGCCGCTGGCATTCTTATTATAAATCCACTCCGGCGCCGCCAGCCGCGCCGCTTCTGCTTCTAATTCCGCTTTTTGTTCCATTTTTAAACATTCCGGCTGGCCATACTCCTCCGTAAAACTGCTGACAATCGCCGCCGCCAAGTCTTCGCTTTGCAGCTTAGGACTACATTCCCGCAAATTGACAACCCGGCTTCTGACCGAAGCAATTGCTTTGCCTTCAAACTTTAAAAAGCTGGGCGTTAAACTGCGCTCCATCCGTGCGATATCCACGTCAACCATCAAAGTCCCGTGAAAAAGAATCTTGTCATCTTCTTCCAGCCAAGCCGTACCGCCAAATTTCCGGCCGCCAGCCGTCAAATCATTCCGGCCGCTCAAATCAGCCGTTAAGCCAAACCGATTCACGGCATTTAAAATAATGTTCAGCCATTTTTCCACTGCCTTATGCTCCAGCCGGGAAATAAAGCTGTAATTTAAGTTGCCCCTGTCCTGATACACGCAGCCGCCACCGGTCAGCCGCCGAACTGGATAAATCCCCTCTTTTTTCAAAAAGTTATTATCCCACTCCAGCAGCACATTCTGATGGCAGCCAGCAATTACGCAGGGGTCATTGACCCATAAATATAAAAGAATCTCGTCCTGGCGGCAATGGTCAAACAAATATTTCTCCAAAGCAATATTATAATAAGGAAGATATCCGGTATTTTCAATCAAAGCATATCTCATTGATGCAGCGCTCCAATCGACAGCCCCATCGCCGCCTCATGCAGCGCTTCGCCGGTGGTCGGGTGCGGAAAAATCATCGCTGACAGTTCCTGCTCACTCATTTTTTCCTTGACTGCCAAAGTCAATGTATTGATCATAACGGGGGCATCCGGGCCTATGATCACACCGCCAACAATCCGTCCGCTCTCTTTTTCCTTAATTAGTTTAACAAAGCCTTCGGTTTCGCCTTTCACCAAAGCCTTGCCGTTAGCGGCAAAATCGAAACGGGAAACCATATGTTTATCCGGATCCGCCTGCGACAGACCGACCGCTGCAATTTCCGGACGGGTAAAAATCACTGCCGGAACCGCATCATAGGGCATAATATGATTTTTGCCTAATATATGATCAACCGCCGCTATCGCCTGATGGCTGGCTACATGCGCTAACTGCATGATATTAGTTACATCGCCGATGGCATAAATATGGCTGACCGCCGTCCGCAAAAACTGATCGGTTTTAACTGCGCCTTTCACCACTTCCACGCCGGTCTTATCCAAACCCAGCCCCTCCGTATTCGGTACCCGGCCAACTGCCGCCAAGACTTTCTCGCTGACGGTATAATGCAGCTCGCCATCCTTATGGTAAGCCACTATCGCCATATTATTTTCGGCCTTTTTAATACTTTCCACCTTGGCGGCCGTACTAAACTGGATTCCCTTTCGGCCGGCAATTTCCCGAAGCAGCCGGGAGGCTTCCGGGTCAATGCCGGATAAAATACTGTCCATAAATTCTATGACATGAACCTCCACCCCAAAGCTGCGGAAAAGAAAGGCAAACTCCATACCGATGACCCCGCCGCCAATGATGGTTACAGACTGCGGCAGTTTTTTTAATGCCAGTGCTTTCCGGCTAGTCATCACGCAGTCAAGCTCAATCCCTTCCATTGGCAGCACTGCCTGCCTCGCCCCCGTTGCTATGATTATCTGTTGACAAGTCAACAAATAATTTTCCTGTCCATAAACGGCCACTGTCCGGTCATCCCGAAACTCCGCCCGGCCGGTCAAAACCTCAACGCCGCGGCTGTTCAGCAAAGACACAATCCCATTTTTCAAATCAGCCACAATTCGGTCTTTTCTGTCCGCTATCTGCTCAAAATCATAAGCGACATGATCGGCCGATAAACCAAATTCGGATACATGGTGGAGCCGGTCATAAAGCGCAGCTGATTCAATAAAACTTTTTGTCGGAATACAGCCTTCGTTTAAGCAAGTTCCGCCTAAATTGGCCTGCTCCGCCAAAACCACCTTTTTCCCCTGCATGGCTGCGTAAATCGCCGCTACATAACCGCCCGGCCCGCCGCCGATGATCAATAATTCTGCGTCCTTAGCAATCCATTCCTTATTTTCGGCTGCCGCCGCATCGGCCGCCGGTGCTTCTGTTTCCGCCTCTATCTCCACCAAGGTCTGTCCAGTTGTTACAACATCTCCAACTTCGACCTGAATCGCCGCCACAATGCCCGAGCAGCTACTTTTTATCGTGCGTTTGCCTTTGGCCGTTTCAATCGTCAGCAAAACCTGATCCTTCTCCACCTTATCCTGAAGTTTTACCTCAATGCTGCCGACCAGATTCGGCTTATTGCCGGCCACTGCCATCATTTTTATCTCATACATTTTATTCCTTCCTATTCTATCAAACCTTCCTCAGACTTTTATGGTTTATCTTTTCTCTGGCAAAGTTTTGCTTTCCGCTATCACAGGCGGTTAACCATACTTTTTAAAAGTATCAATCTCCCGCAAACCACCATTCCCATCTGCCGCTCTATACCGACATATGAAAATAGGAAAGCCAATGACTTTCCTATCTTATTATCCGATTACGGCACCGCCTTAATATCTTTTTACTCCGCTTTTAACTAACTTAACGCCATTTGCCAGACAATCGCCGACCGGACAGGTCTTTTCAATAAACTCGGCAAACTTCTCCGTTTTTTCCTGCGATTCCTGGGTTTTAAAGTTCATAGTAAAGCGAATCTCCTGAAAACCGTTTCTTACATCAGCCAGCCCCATAAAGCCGTCCGGATCCAAATCGCCCTCCAGTTCCACATGAAACTCTTCAAAAGTAAAATCATTGGCCTGAGCAAAGGCACTTGCCACAATTGTCTGACAAGCTCCCAAGGCGCACAAAACCGCTTCCACCGGATTCATGGCCACATTGGTACCGCCCAACTCCTCTGGTTCATCCATCAGGATTTTAAATCCTCTTGACTCTGTTTCTACCTGCAAGCCAGCTGGTAATTTTTTCGCTGTTGCCTTAAAAGTTGTAAGCATGATATTTCCTCCTTTTTT
>CAUUKX010000083.1:0-8836 GCA_963545585.1 uncultured Lachnospiraceae bacterium | reverse complement strand
AGGCTTATAACTTTTCTCTTCATAATTACACTCCTTTTGTCCTTTGTTTCTGTGTCCTTTGTTTTCTGGGATGTCTTGCTGTTCCGTCTTTCCTGTTTTCTCAAGGATTTTCCTTTATTATTCCTTTTCAATCCCAGAAAAACGACCCCTAAACCTCCACGCCTTTTTAGTGTCTTATGTCCTTATGTAAGGATTATATCATACTATCGGCTTGGAATCTACCTAAACTTTATAGGTATTTCGTCTTAGTTCTTGAGCTTGCAATTTTTCATTTTCCAAATCCCGCTGTACAAAAGAGGTTTTGCAAATAGGGAATTTTGCTTTATTATTTTTTTAATTTTTTCTTTATGCTTTCTTTGCTCCTTGGCAGCTTAGGGAAGATTGCAGCCGATAAAATAGTCATCACAACTCTACAATCTCGTCAGACATCCGACCTGTCTTTCCTAATCATATCGGCTTCTTATTTAATAGCTATACACCTCGCCTTTTGTTTCTTCTTCCCCTTTCCGGTTCTTTCATCCTTTCGCCAAATTATGAAAGACTGACCCGAACGATAGTTTCTTGGTTTCAGCCCGGTCTCGGATTTTCAAATATCTTGCCATGCTATCTCATCGCAAGACTGCCTATTGCTTTGGTTTCGCTTTTGAAGTATAATGATCTCGCATTTTGGCAAATCTCGAATGACTTGCCCGAATAGGTTCATCATTTGGAAATTTAAGTTAAACACGAAGGAGAATCGTATGTTTACTACTACACATTTTATTTGGATTGCCATTTGTCTGGCGTTTGTGCTTATTATGACCCGATTTTGCCTGAAAAGGCAAATCTCGCTGACAGCCGCCGGTCAGATGATGGTTGTTATTTGCGCTTTCAGCGAAATCAGCAAAATCATGAGCGGTATGACGGAAAGTCCGGAGAGCGGTATGTTTCTGAATCCGCAGTCCCTTCCGTTTCATCTATGCAGCCTGCTCCTGTTCAATGTAATATTTATTACCTTCGGCCAAGACGGCTTGCTCAAACAATCCGTCATCGATTTTGTAGCACCTCTGGGAACACTCGGCAGTATCTGTGCCATTTTGATTCCGACCAACGGAACCGACTTTACTGCCATTGAAGCCTATCAATGCTTCATTTATCACGCCGGTTTGCTTTGGTTTTCTCTGTACTTGATTTTCTCCGGCCGGGCACGCCTGAGCTTGAAAGCGCTTGGAAGAAATTTGGGCATCCTGTTTTTTCTGACAATAATTATGATATATATAAACGGCGCTTTGTCTGCTTACGCAACGAATTTTATGTATGTGGTACGTCCGCCGATGGAAGATCTGCCTTATCTGAACTTGAATCACGGCTGGTATGCTTATTTTTTGCGGCTGCTGGCACTGGGAGCTGGTTTACTGAGCCTGTTTTATCTTCCTTTTATTCTTCGCAGCGTTCGTCTTGAGCGTGCCGGGCATATTCGCTTTGTTCGACCACAAATGGGTCATACGGCAAGCCCAAAACAGCCAAGGAAAAAGATACCAAAGAAATACTCAAACGGACTCAAGCGATAACAACACAAAGATTCGAGAAATCTCTTTGCTGGAAACTCGGAATTGACAAAACCGGCGGAAATGTTTAAAATAAAGAAAATGCCGAATTGCAGAAAAATCTTGTTGTTCGGTTTTTTCTGCTTGCTGGTAAAATAGCGGCTTTCCGTTTGCTGCATATTTTTGTGCAATAAAAACCCCACTTTCCCATGCTCATCCGAACAGTCTTTTTTTTAACAGATTGCCGGCCTGAGCAGAAGCAGGAATCACTTCCATCAAGGCTTGTTGTTTCCGGAAAGGCCACGCCTTTCGGCGGTGGGCGGGAACGATAGGCAAATTGCCGAAAGCAAAGTCCACGCAGAACGTGCGCCGAAGCAGAAGTGGGAAACACTTCAATCTGGGAAAAGCTGAGTAAAAAATAACATGTATTTAGGAGGATTTGATTATGGAAAAAGGCAGTTTATCCATTCATAGTGAAAATATTTTCCCGATTATTAAAAAATGGCTCTATTCGGACATAGATATCTTTGTCCGGGAGCTAATTTCCAATGGCTGCGATGCCATGACCAAACTAAAAAAAATGACTTCCCTTGGTGAAATCACTCTCGGCGAAGCCGCTGATTACCGAGTTGACGTAACAGTCAGCGTAAAGGACGGCATCATCACCTTTTCTGACTGCGGGATTGGCATGACCGAAGAAGAAGTCAAAAAATACATCAATCAAATCGCCTTTTCCGGCGCTTATGACTTTTTGGAAAAATACAAGGATAAGGACGAGGGGGAGCAAATCATCGGCCATTTCGGACTGGGCTTTTATTCTGCTTTTATGGTGGCCGAAAAAGTCGAGATTCAGACGCTTTCCTGTAAGGACGGCGCTGCCCCGGTCAAATGGACCTGCGACGGCGGTTCAGAATATGAAATGGCGGAAGGGAGCCGCTCCCGGTACGGCACCGATATCATTTTAACGGTCAATGAGGACGGCAAAAAGTTTCTGAGTGAATGGACCATGCGCGACACCCTGCGTAAGTATTGTTCCTTTATGCCCTATCCCATTTATTTGACCAATGCCGATGCCAAACCGGAAAAAGACGAGGCCGGCAACATCATTGTCAAGGAAGAAACACCGGTCAATACCCCCGCACCGCTGTATTTAAAGAACCCCAGCGAGGCAAGCGAGGAAGAATACAAGGAGTTTTACCGCAAGACCTTTATGGATTTCAGCGAGCCGCATTTTTGGATTCATTTGAACATGGATTACCCTTTCCGGCTGAAAGGTATCCTGTATTTCCCCAAGCTGAAAAACGAGTTTGACACCATGGAAGGGCAGATTAAGCTGTATAACAGCCAAGTTTTCATTGCTGATAATATCAAGGAAGTGATTCCCGAGTTCCTGCTCCTGTTAAAAGGCGTGATTGACTGTCCGGATTTGCCGCTCAATGTTTCCCGCAGCTTTTTACAGAACGATGGCTTTGTTAAAAAATTAAGCGACTATATCACCAAAAAAGTCGCCGACAAGCTGAATTCCCTGTTTAAAAAGGAGCGCCAAGAGGCCTATGAAAAGTTTTGGCCGGACATTCATCCCTTTATCAAATACGGCTGCCTGCGTGACGAGAAGTTTTTTGAGAAGGTCAAAGATATCCTGCTTTTTAAAGATATCGCCGGTGATTATTTAACCCTCGGCGAATACCGGGAAAAGACCTCGGCCGATACGGTTTATTATTTTACCGACCGCAAGCTTCAGGCTTCTTATATTGCTTCTTTCGTCAAAAACGGACTAAATGCGGTCGAGCTGGCACATACGATTGACCAGCCTTTCCTGCAAAAATTAGAAACCGAGGATAAGGAACAAAAGCTTCATTTTCTGCGAATTGATTCCGATGTTACCGCCGAAATGAAAACAGATGAAACCATCGGTGATGATGTCAAAAAAAGTCTGTCTGAAAATCTGGAAAAGATTTTCCGGAAAGCACTGGCTAAGGATTCGCTGACGATTGCGGTTGAACCGCTGAAAGACCCGCAGGTTTCCGGTATGATTCTTTTATCGGAAGAAAAGCGGCGGATGCAGGATATGAATAAGCTCTATGGCTTTATGGGACTGGATTTGGGCGGCGAAGCCGATGAAACCTTGCTGCTCAATAAGAATAATTCGCTGGTCAAATATCTACTCGAAAATCCGGGTGCACCAGAAGAAACCGTAACTCTGCTTTGCCATCAGATTTACGATTTAGCGGGACTCAGCTACAAGCCGCTGGAACCTGCGCGGATGACCGCCTTTTTGGAAAGAAGCAACCAGCTCTTAGAGCGACTGCTGAATGCGGAGAAATAAAGGGTTGCAAAATTTCCAAATAAAACTCAAATGACATTTCCCGTGTCAGGTGTTATTATAATAACACCAAGTCCCTGTGTGGACAGTATATAAGACGAAGGCTCTTGCAGCCAAGAGAGAACAAGCTATTAGATTGTTCTCTCTTTATTTTTTATCAATACCATTTGACAAAAAACCGTTTTATTTATCTCCATAATGAGAGCCGCATTGGGCAATTTCTATTATATTATCAGAAATCCGAAAAACAAGTCTGTTTTTCTCATCAATACGCACGCTCCAAAATCCTGTCCACTCTCCACGCAATGGTTCTGGTTTGCCTATGCAGCAATAGCCATTTCTGTCGATATCCCTGATTAAACGATTTATCTTTTTCAAGGTTCTTTTATCCTGCATCTGCCAGTCAAGGTATTCTTCCCATGCATCATCATGCCATATTTTTCGCATTATTCCGCCTCAATCAATTCATGCTCGGAAATATTGCGGCCGGCTTTGATATCGGCGATTCTCCTATCCAAGACAGCTGTATTCTCAGCTGAATAAAAAGAATCCGCCGTTATCTCGAAAGGAATTCGCCTTTCTCTTCCCAGCTTTTTTAAGTAAATATTCACGGCAGTAGACATCGACATACCCATGTCTTTGCAAACCTGCTCTGCGGTTTTTTTTATATCATCATCAATTCTCAAGCTAATCTGTGCCATAATATCCCCCTTCCAATGATTACATCATAACACAAATGCTTTTCATTGTAAAGCATTTCACTTTCATTTGCTTCCCTGCTCACTCTAACTCCTGCTTTTTCCTGACAATTCGCCGCCCTGAAATTTTGTTTACTCTACCACTTCCCGCTTCAGCTTCACTGGCTGAAAGTTACTGCGCCAATAGGTATAATAGGTGATATAGCGATATTCCTTCTCCCCCAGCCATTGCCGCTCATCTAACTTAATCTCCTGCCGGCCGTCGCCGTCCATATCTTCAAACGCAGCGGCGGTAAAAACCGGCGCATCCAAGTAAGACCCCGACCACAGCCGCAGCAGCTTTTGCTGCTCCATATCCCAAGTAAAGAAATATGGCCGCGGCCCTTCCGGAAAATAGCGGGTCGGCCGGTAAGCCCCAATAAAGACCTCAATATCCTTCCGTTCATCCATTTGTCCCATAGCAACACACCATGGCCCGACTCCGGCAAAGTCATACCGCTTTTTTTCCTGCCAGCCGCCGCTGGCAGCAGGCCGCTCATAAACGACAATCTCCCGCCCCAAGACAAAGGGTTGCGGTAGACTTCTGCCAGCCAGAAAGCCGCTCCCCTGCCAATGCCGGACGTCGGCTCTACCTTCAATCGCCACCCGGTAAGATACCCCGTCCTGAGTATATTCCGCTGCCGCCACCACCTCTTTCTGCGCCAGCAGGCGGAATAAGACAATCAGCACGGTTATCAGCAAAAGCACCCAAAAGACCGGACTGCGCCACAGTCCGGTCGGTTTTTCCTTAGGCAAGAAACTATATTTGCTTTTCGGCACTTTAAACTCTGTTTTCATTATTTAACCAGTGCCGGCCAATCCACTTCCGCCTCATAATTAATTTTTATTTGATTCGGTTCGGTCGATACATATTCTTTAAAATAATTTGGATACAGCCCACGAATCCTATCATAATCACTCAAGTCGAAAGTGGTTTGCTCATATTCCCCTTCGGCTTGCATCCTCATACCCAACATCTGATGCCATTTTTCATCCGTCAGCCTTTCGTCATTTAAAAACTCAAAGGCAGAATAAACAATGCCCTTCGCTAAGAAATCCACGCCATTGACATGACAAAGTGCATAAATCTCATACGGATAGCCGGTCGCAATCTCAACAATACCGCCCGGCATCCCGGCTCGCGGCAATATCGTGGCAATGTCGGCAATCAGCGCCGTCGTCTTTGGCTGATCCACATCATAGCCTTCCGCCGATAAAAGATACAAATAGTGAGAGTTTAACATCTCAACCAAACCACCAAAATAGTTTAATTCATGCAATTCCGACTCGGCAATCTTCTCACCGTTTAATTCTTTCCGGGAAATCTCGGCAAAAATCTTCATCGTTGCTTTAATCGAAGTTAGTGGCTTAATCAGCTCCTCGCTTAACTTCGCTTTCTTCATCAACTTTTCGGCATGCGACGACAAGGTCAAAAGCTCCTGATACAGCTCCTCATTCGGCTCTAAATAATGCAGTGTCAAGTTCTCTTCCGGCCCTCCCATTTCCGCCATCACCTGCTTGGAGTATAGGATATTATCATGCTTGAGTTCGGCAAAGCTGCCCAGCGCTGCATTGAGCTTTTTATACTCATAAGCTGGCGTTGTCATGAAGTAAGGAATTTCCTTGCCGTCCGGCACATAATTCAGTGTCCGGTCAATCGCCCGAATCCAGCCATTATAAAAATTATCTCCATCCGTCAATTCACCGGCGGCATATTCTTCCTTCATTTGCTGCAACTTATCGTCATATTCCGGCCATTTTTGGTTCGTATCATAATTTTCCCGCAAATAGCTTTCCGCCGAAGCCGAACCCATAGCAGCAAAGACATCAAAGGAACTTGACTGCGGCCGATCTATTGGCTTCATCAGATTTTGCATAATATACGCATCGACACTGAAACGCTGACCCATAAACTTAAAGTTTTTTCTGACTTCAAAATCCTTATTTTCTTCACTTAGTTGAGCAACAATCCTCGGCTCGGGCAGGCTTTGAAAGGCTTTGGCCAGTGCCTTACGACCCGATTCGTTAATCAGCTCCTGATTCAAATCCTTGCCTTTCAAGCTTTTTAACGCATCCTGCATCTGCGGTACGCTGATGTCATCGCTTTCCCCGGAATACATGGCCGTCAACTCATAATTTTTCTGCCACAGCGCCATCAAGTCTTTATTTTTGATCAGCAAATCAGCAATCAGAGCCGCTTCTTCGGGCTGCTTCTTCAAATCAAAGCCCATAAAGCCATACCACATCATAGCCTTAAAATATCTGGTCAACTGCGGACTGGTCGTATAATGCCCTCTCGGCTTAAACTGCGAATAATCAATGGCTCGCCCGCCCAGCAAAACTGAATTCGCAGCACTTTCCGCTTTGATATTTGCTAATTCGGCCTCAGCGATTTCAAGCGCATCGCCATTGGGCTTGGCCGTTAACTTGTTTTCCCAGCCGGGTTCTTCTTCAAACAACAGGCTGTTGGCTACATGGAAAAAGGCCATTACATTGGCATACGCCGCATCCAGTGCATCCGGTGCATCCCGGTAAGCGTCAATTGCCTGCTGCTCCATATTTAAAGACAGTTCCTCTAAATTGGGTAAATATTCCATCGCCTCCAGCGCTTTCATGCTTTCTGCAAAAAAAACATGCCACATATGCAAAACTACATCGGTGGTAATCATCATCGAATAATGGGCATACTCCATATGTTCATAGGGCTGGTGCATTTTCAGATAAGGATGATCCTTCCTATCCGTCTCCATAATGACAAAGCCGTTCTTTTCCAGCATTTTCATCTGCTTCTTGGTAAAGCCAGTATAAATATCGGAATTGACAATATCGGCATAGGCGATTTTACGCACATTCGCTTCGTCAAACTTCGGTTTTTCTTCTTTGGTCATTTTCTCCGGCTCGGCATCTTTGCCGTCTTTATCGGCTTGATTCGGCTTATCCTTATTCGACTTATCCTTATTCGACTTATCCTTGGCCTTGTCCTCACCGGCTGTTTTCTGCTCGGCTGACTTACTCTCCTCTTTTTTCCCCGGCAAAATACTACAGGCGCTGACCAGCAGACAAAGCACACATAACAAACTAATCCATTTTCCCTTCCTTCGCATAATTCTCTCCTCCATTTCTCTTTTCTTTCCAGTTTGACAGGGCATAAGCGGATGCTTTTTCAGCGTTCCGCAAGAGCCTTTTAAGACCCGGACTTGCCTTGCCCAAAACGCTAACCGTTTCCTACTGATGCTGTCCCCGGAATTTTATTTTAGGGCTGATCATCCTCAACCCACTGCTTCTTTATTATAGTCTGTTTTTTCAAGAAATTCAAGTTAAAATTCCGGTTTTTCTCTGCCGGAAAGGGGTGGTAAATCCTTTGAAAGGTATCGGCCGCTTTTGAAGGCTTTTTAAAAAATTTTCTTTAAATTTCCACAAATTGCGGTTTGCCTCTCTCTTATCTTTCTCTTATCTTTTTCTGTATTACTCTTTCCCGTTGCTGTCGAACGCAAATACTTCGTATTCGTACTGCTCGGTCATCGGAAAGGTATCGGCTGCTTTGAACTACTAACGTTGCTGTCGGCAAGAAATGCCTGACGACATTTCTTGCTCTTCGGTGTAGACTTTTTACTCGCCGAGACCGAGTCCCGCACACACCGGTGCTTTATTGGCAAAACCCCAAGATTGAGTGTGTGCTCAACCACTCGATGCAGACTGATTGCTCACCGGAGCAAACTTTGCACATACTTTTGGGGCATTAAAATATGTCCGATTTTGAGTATGTGCTACAGACGACTCATACTTATGCAGAAAAATTTTCTTTGAATTTCCACAAATTGCGGTTTGCTTGTTGTCATCTTTCTCTATATCTCTCTTTCGTACGACAGTCGAACGGAAATGCTGTGCATTTCCTGCCTCTCTATGCAGACTGATTGCTCACCGGAGCAAACTTTGCACATACTTTTGGGGTATCTAAATATGTCCGATTTTGAGTATGTGCTAAAGACGACTTTTGTTTGAATTTTTGCTAAGATAGTTGTAGAAAGTAAAATATTTTAGTATAATGAAAGGAGAAAGACATAGTGAAACATAAGAATAAAAAATATGAAACGAAAGCAGCTGCCGGAAAGTTTGAAATTTGGAAAGAGCTTGAAAAGCCAAAAGAGATGGAAAGCCGGAAAGATATCGAACACCAAACAGACATCGAAAGTCAGAAAGACATGGAACACCGAACAGACATCGAACACCGGAAAGATATTGACAATATG
>CAUUKX010000082.1:0-8886 GCA_963545585.1 uncultured Lachnospiraceae bacterium | reverse complement strand
GTCATCTCGCCGACAATCATATCACTGTAATCAAACAAATACTTTTTATAACTCTTTTCCGCATAAGGTGCTAAAATCTTATCCAGCTCCCCAATCGTAAAGCCGCCATACTGCTGCGCCGCCGTTGACAGCACAATATCGCCGATAACGTCAAAAGCAACATCCAAGGTTTTCGGCTCATTATACCAGATATTGGCCATTTCAAAGCCGCCGGTCAGAACCGCTTCCATGTCAAACAAACAGCAGTTCATGGTGTCTAAACGGCTGACCATATCATGAATATAGATATAGCCCGCCCGAATGGCGCTTCTTTCTTCCTTATTCAGGAAAAACTTCTGATAAAGCTCTTTATTCAGCTGATTATAAATCAGACTCCGCTTGGTCGCCACCAGCGCCGAATCGGTATTGGAGTTTTCCTTATCACCAATATAACGCACCTTTTGTGATTTGCGGTAAACATCATCCAGCATATTGACAAAGTCAATCTTATAGTTGCGGTATTCCCGGTACGACTTGGCTACCGCCGGATTGACCTTATCCAGCGCATATTCAACAAAGTTGTGCATGGTTTCAATCGGTACAATATTGGTATTTAAATGCAGAATCTTTTCCATTACCAGCCCGACAATTTCTCTTTCTTCTTCCGCACTAAACTTAACCAAAACCCGGTCAGCCGATTTTTTAACCGCCGCCACAATCTTCTCGGCAGTAAACGGCTGCAGGGTTGAATCTTTTTTCCTGACTTTTACTTCTTTTAACTCCATAGTACACCTTCCCCTATCTGCCCGGCAGATAAAATTAACTTCTTGTTCTCTTGTGTTTCTTTTTTACTCTCAACCAATACACAATATATTGAGAGTGAGTATAATATTAGCACTATATATTGTATAAGTCAAGTTAAATTCCGCTTATTCTCTCCAAAAAAATTGATAAAAATTCCCCTTTTTTTGGAACTCTTTTTCTTCGATTTCTCTTGACAAGAGCAAGCCCGCCGGTACTGCATTTTGCTCTTTTTTTAACGAAAACGATGGATATATAAAAAAATAAGTACATTACCGAAAACGCTCTCCCGCTTTCGGTAACGTACTCATAGGACACAACAAAAGGAACCGCTTATTTCTCAGCAAAGCGATAATACTTCGTTCCTCTTTCTCCATAAGAAATTATCAAACCGCCACTGCCTTGCAGCTCAAACCGATAAAGTCTTCTCGGCAAATCGTCAAATACTAAAAAGCTATTTTTCTCAATGCTGTATAACACAGCTACTTGATCCGTATAATTCCTCCAGCATAAATAATACCGATTGCTTTCCGGCTGACTGATTGTAATCTGCGTTTCCAATAGTTCCTCACCAGAAAGCAAATCATTTAGGCTGAAAGTCGTAATTCTTAATTTCTCATCTGTATTTTTATTATCCAGCCCAAAAATGCTTCGCTCACTCGTACTTAATTCTATGATATTCTCCGGCAAAGATACTACTTTCTCCCCAGATAACTGATAGATTGTATCATATTGTTCTGTGCCGCTCCTGCCAATTACAACAATCCCTCCTTGATAAAGCCCTGGATTTTGATAAGCAGTTTTAATAATTTCTGCTTTTTGGCTTTTGGCATCATAGCAATATAAATTCGCATCCGTACCGTCTTCGTTAAAATCATCAAAATACAACTTATCCTCTTTCAAAATAATTTTATTTTTAAAATGCAGAGAACTATAAGGGTAAAACTCACTGTAAGCATGAACCAGCGTAGATTTTTTTTGTTTCATATCGTAAATCTTTAAAAAAATCGTTAGCGGCTCATCCTCATCGCTTGTTCTGTCAAATTCACTTTTTCCATGGTATTCCATATAAGCAACATAGTCCTCGTTATGTGCTATAATTCCAGCAAGCATTTTCCCCTTGCCTGGTGGTAGAAGAAGCGATTGATAGCTTTGGCTTTTTGTATCAAATAAACCATATTCCTGTTCTTCTAAAGCAGCAATATTTTCCAGTAATACAAAAAAACGATTCTCATCATAAATCCCCACAACCGCCATTTCTTTATCATCTATTTTTTCTGGCAGTTCTATTTCGTGATATGTCAAAACTTCTTTGGCTAAAATAACCGGTTTTTGCAGATGATAACCCAAAGCAAGGGTTTCTCCTATTCGCTTATCTTTTTTCTCATCTTGTTCTTCTTTTATTTCTTCTTTCTTTGCTATTTCTTCCTTTTCTTCCTTTTCTTCTTTTATCTGTTCTTTCTCCAACTTATGCTCTTTGGCAGTACACGCCACCAGCAGGAAAAGCAAAATACACACTATCCCATATCGTTTATATTTCATATTTTACTCCTTAGTTTGGGGCTAAACAGCAAACTCCTATTTTCCCGCTTCTTCTTTTTCATAAACATACATTCCAGCGACATAGCCATAGATTGGCACAATCTGCTTCTTTTCCAAGGTCAGTTTCGCATCATCTGTTATAGCGTATCGGAAAAGACAGCAATATCCATCCGCCGCTTCATCAATCCCCATCAGATAAAGCTCATCACCAGAAATGGCAAAATCCATCCAATAAACATCACCCAGTATATAAATCGTCTGCTTACCAGTTGTTTCATTATACACCGTCAGATGATTCGGACCTGAGCCTTCCTCTTCGTATTCATGCAGCACAAACAGCGAATCTTTTCTTTTTTCCATTTGCCCCGGTGTTCGGCAGGCCAGTTCAATCACCGAGTAAGAAAAATCTTCCAAGGAGATTTTAACAACTTTATTATTATCAAACGGCATTTTCTCATCTTCTCTCCGCTTAGCGACCAACGGAATATAAAGGCTATCTTCTGTCAGCAAGTAGTTATTCCCATAAATCAAGCCATACTCGGTTAAATCGATAATCCTGAGGAGCTGCAGCGATTTCGCATCAAGCACATGAATGCGACAATATTTTTCATCCTGAAACGAATCCGTCGCTCCCGCAAAAACATAGCGCTCCGAAGCCGCTAATAATTCGATATAAACTTTAAATCTCGCTGCGTGCGTTTCTTGCTTATCCCGGCGACTATGCTGCGCTATAATCGACTCAGAGTTTACATTGGTAAAACTATAGGCATAGTCTTGATTGGCCGCTACCCCTAAAAGCCCCATTTTCGTGGAAACCGGGTATGCCGCTACCGTTTCCTTTTCCATATCAATAGAGATAAAGTCCTCAATCGAAGCCATTCCAAAAATTCCATTGGCTTCCAAGAAAAAATGCCCGTCACTGATTGGCTGCCGGTAACAATCAAAACCTAAGCCAGCATGTTTAAATGACTTTAAGGATTTTTGTCTTTGCCTTTTTAAGTCTTGATTATAAATTATCAAACTGCTTTTATAGGAATCAATATCCGAAATAACGATGCCTATCTTTTTTTCTCCCGGCTGCATTGGGGGGACATAATGAAATGCCCCCCAATAAACGGCCAAGAATAAAGTAGCAATCCCTAAGCCTATGGTTAAAGTTCGGTGGTTTTTTATAAAACTTTTCATATCTACCCCTATTTTAATGCAACTCATAAACAAGTCTGGTTTTTCCATTGCGCATCAGTTCCAACGGATGGATTGCTCTGCCAAACGCACTTGTATTTAAGTCAATCCGATACAAATCCCAGAACGCAGCATGAATTAATTGTGAGCAGTAAAAAGAATCACGCCTATAAATATCATTAAAGAAAAAATTATAGGGCTTTCCCTCTTGCCAGTTGCACCAGTCAGCCGCTCTTGCTTCCTGTCCATCGGTTGTTAGCCGTACATCAAGAGCATAAATACTATGTTTATATTGCCACCACTCGCTATCACGATACCTACGCACCCCATATCTTCCCGATTCAACTGTTCGTTTTCCACCATAAATAATACCGGCATGCCCCGTTGGAATCAAACCTTTATATGCATCATCTGTTACTAAAATCAGACCTTTTCTTTCAGGAAAATCTCTTGGTCTCCATTTTCTGATAATTACAGGCTTTCCATTGCCCAAAGGCATCATCTCATCATCCATTTCATCGTCAAAAGATATCCCCAGCGATTGCTCAATTTCCCGCTTGAGCTGTTCTACTTCTTCTTCTGGAAAGACCTCCGAAGCGCTTGGCGGCAAATTCCTCGCCGCATATAAACTTGGAGAGAAAATAGTCAAGCATAATACAGTACTTATTACATACGACCAAAACCGTTTTTCCACTTGCTTTTTCATAGTAAATCCTCCTGCCTTATCGTTCGCTTTCTTGTTATCTTGCTTTTTGCACTCCAAACGCCGCTTTCTATTTTTTCTATGTCCAACGGAATCACCTCTCTCTATATCTCCTATAAAACAATGTATTCTCATTATTGTAAGTTTGCTCTTGCTCTTGCTCTTGCTCTTGCTCTTTGTTGAAACATTCTTATTTTTTATTCTATTATACAATTTTACCGTTTGTTTGTCAATTATTCTATCAAAAAAATTATATTTATGATAAATTTTATATGAAAAAAACTTTTAATTTTCTTTTTTGGGGTCTATATATACAAATTTTAATTCCGGGAATATATTGGTTTTTTGACTGATAAAGTAAAAAAATCATAAAATTTTTTTACTTTTCATGCAAGCATAGGATTGAAGAATCTCCAATAACCAAACAGCATAAATACGAAGTATTTGTACTCGGGGTACAACACGAAAGAGCAATATAGAAAAAGAAACATAATAAAAAGCATAAAAATCCCCCAACTCCCATGCAAGCATGGGGTTGAGGGAACTTTTATGCTTTTATCCGGACGCCAAAAGTGTGAACGCTACCGAAAATTACTTCGTAATTTTCGGTACGCATCAGCACTCATATGATAAAAGCCAAAAAAGAAAATCCTCATGCAAGCATGGGATTTTCTTTTTTATGCTTTTATCGCACTCACGCTTTTTTTGCGCTATTTGATGATCTCGGATACTGAGCCTGAGCCTACGGTTCTGCCGCCTTCACGGATAGCGAACTTCTGGCCTTTTTCCATAGCGATCGAACCAATCAGTTCAATCGTCATTTCAACGTTATCGCCAGGCATGCACATTTCAACACCATCCGGCAAATTGATTACGCCGGTGATATCGGTGGTGGTGAAATAGAACTGCGGACGATAGTTGGAGAAGAACGGCGTATGACGGCCACCCTCTTCCTTCTTCAATACGTAAACCTGAGCCTTGAAATGGCTGTGCGGGGTAATACTGCCCGGCTTTGCCAAAACCTGTCCTCTTTCGATTTCGGTTCTTTGTACGCCACGCAGCAGCACGCCGATGTTATCACCAGCCCGGCCTTCATCCAAAAGCTTACGGAACATTTCGATACCGGTAACAACGACCTTTCTCGGCTTATCCATCAAACCAACGATTTCAACTTCGTCCTGAACATGCAGAGTACCTCTCTCTACCTTACCAGTAGCAACCGTACCACGACCAGTGATGGAGAATACATCCTCGACCGGCATCAGGAACGGCTTTTCAGTATCACGAACCGGCTCCGGAATGTATTGATCGCACTGTTCGATCAATTCCAAAACCTTATCACCCCATTCGCTGTTCGGGTCTTCCAAAGCCTTGAGTGCCGAACCACGGATAATCGGGGTATCATCACCCGGGAAACCGTATTCGGACAACAAGTCTCTAACTTCCATTTCAACCAAGTCAAGCAGTTCTTCATCTTCAACTGCATCGCACTTGTTCATGAATACAACAATGTACGGTACACCAACCTGACGCGACAATAAGATATGCTCTCTGGTCTGAGCCATAACACCGTCGGTAGCAGCTACGACCAAAATCGAGCCGTCCATCTGTGCAGCACCGGTGATCATGTTCTTAACATAGTCGGCGTGGCCGGGGCAGTCAACGTGTGCATAGTGGCGGTTGTTGCTCTCATACTCAACGTGTGAAGAGTTGATGGTAATACCACGCTCTTTTTCTTCCGGTGCCTTATCGATCTTATCAAAATCGGTAACTTCACCAGTTCCCAATCTGTCATGCAAAGTCTTGGTAATGGCTGCGGTCAAAGTGGTCTTGCCGTGGTCAACGTGTCCAATCGTTCCAATGTTAACGTGAGGTTTATTACCTCTGTCAAATTTCGCTTTTCCCATTTCAATAATCCTCCTTGTTGTTGCTGTCTATCACTTCAAATTATATTTTATATTCCGTTTTTTTGCAAGCCTTTTCTTGATTTTTTACAGGAATTCAGCCTTTTTTATAAATCCCGGCCGCAAAATCATTCAAAACGCTGATTTATTCTGCATTCTTGCCTGCCAAAATCTTTTCCTGAATGCTCTTCGGCAGCTGCTCATAATGATGGAACTCCATCGAGTAAGTGCCGCGTCCCTGCGTCTTCGAGCGCAGATCCGTTGCATAACCGAACATTTCCGAAAGCGGTACAAAACCATGAACATTCTGAGCTCCCGATACGGCATCCATCCCTTCAATCCGGCCACGGCGCGAGTTAATATCACCGATGACATCACCCATATATTCCTCCGGTACACTGACATCAACCTTCATAATCGGTTCTAATAAAATCGCATTGCCCTTGCGCATTGCTTCTTTTAAGGCCATAGAACCGGCAATCTTAAAGGCCATTTCCGAAGAGTCAACCTCATGGTAAGAACCATCGTAGCAGTCCGCCTGAATACCGACAACCGGATAACCGGCTAAGATACCGGACTGCATTGCTTCGCGGATACCATTGTCCACCGGCTGAATATATTCCTTCGGAATCGCACCGCCGACAACCGAGTTGATAAACTCGTATTCTTTTTCGCCATTGACATCCATCGGTGCAAACCGCACTTTACAGTGACCATATTGACCACGTCCACCGGACTGGCGAACAAACTTACCTTCGACATCAACATCCTTGGTAATGGTTTCCTTATAGGCAACCTGCGGTGCACCGACATTGGCTTCGACCTTAAACTCACGAAGCAGACGGTCAACAATAATCTCTAAGTGCAGTTCACCCATGCCGGAAATAATGGTTTGTCCTGTTTCGGCATTGGTAAAGGTCTTAAATGTCGGATCTTCTTCGGCCAGCTTTGCCAGTGCCAGACCCATTTTTTCCTGACCAGCCTTGGTTTTCGGCTCAATCGCAACCGAAATAACCGGCTCCGGAAATACCATGGATTCTAAGATAACCGGATTTTGCTTATCACAAATCGTGTCGCCCGTGGTGGTCAGCTTAAAGCCGACAGCCGCTGCAATATCGCCGGAGAAAACCTTATCGATTTCTTCCCGCTTATTGGCGTGCATCTGCAAAATACGACCCAATCTTTCGTCCTTGCCCTTGGTCGAGTTATAAACATAAGAGCCAGCATTGGCCGTTCCCGAATATACCCGGAAGAAAGCTAATTTTCCGACAAACGGATCCGTCATAATCTTAAACGCCAGCGCCGAGAAGGGCTCTGTATCGGAAGAATGGCGCTCTACCACTTCCTCTGTACCGGGTTTTACACCGGTAATTGCCGGAATATCAATCGGAGCGGGCATATATGCCACCACCGCATCCAGCAGCTTTTGAATTCCCTTATTCTTATAGGCCGAACCACACAGCACCGGAATAATCTTAACACCAATTACCGCTTGGCGCAGTGCCGCTTTTAATTCGTCCACGCTGATTTCTTCTTCGTTTAAATATTTGTCCATTAAAGCGTCGTCAGTTTCAGCGATTTTTTCTACCATTTCCGCCCGATAAAGCTCGGCCTCATCCTGCATATCTGCGGGAATGTCCTTTTCCGCAATATCATTGCCTAAATCATCGTTATAATAATAGGCTCTCATGCCAATCAAATCAACGATGCCAGCAAAGTCTTCTTCTTTGCCAATCGGCAGCTGAATCGGCACAGCGTTTGCTCCCAGCCGATCTTTCATCATGCCGACTACATTTAAAAAGTCAGCGCCGGAACGATCCATCTTATTGACAAAAGCCATTCTCGGTACATTATACTTATCCGCCTGCCGCCAAACCGTTTCTGACTGCGGCTCAACACCGCCCTTGGCGCAGAATACGCTGACCGCACTATCCAGTACGCGCAAAGACCGCTCTACCTCCACGGTAAAGTCAACGTGTCCAGGGGTGTCAATGATATTGATTCGGTTATCTTTCCATGCGCAGGTGGTCGCCGCCGAAGTAATGGTGATACCTCTTTCCTGCTCCTGCTCCATCCAGTCCATCTGAGCAGCGCCCTCATGCGTTTCGCCTAATTTATGTGTCCGACCGGTATAAAACAAAATTCTTTCGGTTAAGGTCGTTTTACCCGCATCGATATGCGCCATGATTCCAATATTTCTTGTGCGCTCTAATGGGTATTGTCTCTTTTCCAAAGTTTTTCCTCCCTTTGGCTTCTTTTATAAAATTAATCAGTTGCCGCCGCTTACCAGCGATAATGAGCAAATGCCTTATTGGCTTCGGCCATTTTGTGCATTTCTTCTTTTTTCTTAACCGATGCGCCAGTATTATTGGCAGCATCCATCAGCTCAGCCGCTAAACGATCAACCATTGTCTTTTCTCCGCGTTTACGCGAATACAGGGTCAGCCAGCGCAGCGCCAAAGCCTGCCGTCTGTCCGGCCGAACTTCCATCGGCACCTGATAAGTAGCACCGCCGACCCGGCGAGCCTTTACTTCCAAGACTGGCATAACGTTATTTAATGCGTCATGGAAGACGTCAACTGCTTCTTTCCCCATTTTCTCCGAAACCTTTTCAAAAGCTCCGTATACGATTTTCTGCGCCGTTCCTCTTTTTCCGTCCAGCATGATATTATTAATCAGCTTGGTTACGATTTTTTCACCATAAATCGGATCCGGCAAAACATCTCTTTTTGCAATATGTCCTTTACGTGGCACGTTACTTCCCTCCTTAATAAT
>CAUUKX010000081.1:0-8928 GCA_963545585.1 uncultured Lachnospiraceae bacterium | reverse complement strand
TAGTGAAACCCATCCACCCGCTCTTAGAGCGGGATAGAGCCAAAAAAGACTATGGGAAAGTTGAGTCTGTTATTTTCCAAACATCGTATGTCCCGAGGAACGAAGCACTTCACAGGCTTCCTTAATCCGGTCAGCCATGCCAGCTTCGGCTGCTTTCAGGTAAACGCGCGGATCGTACTTTTTCTTGTTGCCGACTTCGCCTTCAACCTTCAGCACTTCATCATAGCTTCGGAACATATGATCCACAATCGGCCGGGTAAAGGCGTATTGGGTATCGGTGTCAATATTCATCTTCACTACGCCGTATTCCAGCGTTTCATGGATATCCGCCAGCTCCGAACCGGACCCGCCGTGGAATACAAAGTATGGCCGTGCCTTTTCCCCAAACTTAGCCAGCAGTGCATCCCGGCCAGCTGACAAAATCTTCGGCTTCAGAACCACATTACCGGGCTTATAAACACCATGCGTATTGCCAAACGTAGCCGCCAGCATATAAAAATCAGAAATCGGGCTAAGCGCCTCATACATGGCAATCATATCTTCCGGCGTAGTATAGAGCTTATCCTTATGGACATCGGAATTGTCCATGCCGTCCTCTTCACCGCCAAAGACACCAACTTCAATCTCTAAGATAATTTCGTTCTTGGTGCAGCGTGCTAATAAATCCTTGGAAATCTTGATATTTTCCTCTAAAGAAATGTCCGAGCCGTCAAACATATGGCTGCTGAACAAATTCGGCCGCCCGCTTGCCCGGCGTTTTTCCGTTTCTTCAATCAAGGGCAGGACAAAAGAATCCAACTTGCTGCTGACACAGTGATCCGTATGCAGCGCAATATTAACGTCATAGCGTTCCGCTGCCCTGTGAACATGCTCGGCAATCGAAATGGCACCCAGCACCGTATCCTTGACGCAGGAACCAGAAGCATGCGCGCCGCCGCCGATGGAAACTTGAATGATACCGTCCGATTTTGCTTCCGAAAACGCCTTTAACGCAGCGTTAGCGCCTTCTAAATTGACTACGTTGATTGCCGGATAAGCAAAATGATTCTTTCTGGCTTTTTCCAACATCGCTTGATATTGTTTATAATTTACAACTGGCATAAAAAACTCCTTTCACAGGGTGGTGGCTGCGCTGCCCTTTCGGGAAAGCGTCGGCAATAACCACAATTGGTTGATATGTCTTTCCTTTTTATTCTATCATATTTTGCCGGAAAAAGAAATAAGCGAAATAAAATTCCCATCTTGAAACTTGATTTTATTCTCTACCAACACTATTTGACAAAGAACCAAAAAATTAGAGGATGAATATAGCATAAATTCATCCTCTAATGATGCATTGAGTATTTGTTTTCAATGCCATTTTCCCCTGATTGAAGTGTTGCGTACTTCTGCCCGGTTGGTCAGTCTACCTAAAAAACTGTTCTGTCGAACACGGGAAAGTTAAATTACTAACTCAACTTTCCCATCCATGTTCAACAGAACAGTCTTTTTTAGGCTCGTTGCATGAACAGGAACGGAATGCGATTTGCAAAGCAAATCGCGAGAGTGGGTTCATGCAGACCGCCCGCCCGGGCAGAAACGCAAAGCGTTTCGATCAGGGCACCCGCTCTCTGAGCGGGACAGAGCCAAAAAAGACTATGGGAAAGTTAAGTTACTAATAGGAAACAATAACCTTTATTAGCACTACTGCTATATATATAGAGCTTTCTTGTGCTTTCATTTTCAAAATATAAGTATTTTGTATCGCTATTTTTCTCTAACAATTTGATTTCTTCATATATATTGTCTTTTAAAATTTGAGATTCTTTATCGACAAAAATATTATTATTTAAAAAAGTATATTTATATTTATTGTAGTAATTATCATCTAATTTTTCAAAATCAGATAGTTCATTTTCGTTTAATAGATAGAAAGAATAAATATCAAATCTATCATTTCCAAATCCTCTTTCGCTGGCGTACTCCAGTTTTTGCCTGAAATTATTTTTAGATATTTCGCTTAAATCATTATTTTCAAAAAAAATGTGAAGATTTGCGATTAATAATATCATTAAAAATATCAAGCCCAAGAATAATGATAATAAAATAATTGATTTACTATATGATTTCATAATCAGTTTTTAATTTTTATCGTTATTTTTACAGGATATAATACAGACATATTTTGGCTGAGCCATCCCCAATTATTTACTAAACTTCTAAATAGTGTTCCATATCTACCGTTCCTATCCAATTCAAAATCAAATGTATCCGATATTGTAACAACTCTTCCTTGGTTAGATGCATTAGCGGTATATTTAAACAAGATAATCTGCTCTGTTTGCCTATATTAAGAGCAAGCTCTTATATAGGCAACAAAGGCATATCATTAAGTTAACATATATTTACTAAAAATGCAATAGAAATATAGAATGAAATAAAATTTATTAGCCAAAGTGCCAACGCCTATCCGAAAGCATAAAATAAAATCAAAAAACTTGCTCTGAAAAAAGGGAACGTCCAATGAATTTATGATTGATGGAATATCCGCAAAATGGTATAATTTCTTTAAATAACTTTGCGATCAAGCCGATTTTAGAAAGGAATCTTGCACACAAACCAATCACAAAAGATACTTCCAAGCCGCAGCAAGCGGATATGGCAGCAAATAACGAAATATTGTATCCAGTATCCAGCCACTTATTGAAAAACCAAGGAAATGCTGATTTCCGCTGATTTCCGCCAATTTCCGCTGATTTCCGCTAAATACCATTTTCCAACAGAAGAAAGGAATGAGAAAAGTCATGAAAACAACAACCAAAAAAGGAAGAGTAACCGTGCCAACCGATAGAGACGTGATACCGCAGACTTTGGAGATTATTGAAAAATGGGGGGCGGATGCCTTGCGGGACTGCGACGGTACGGATTTTCCACCGGAGCTAAGGGAAACGGACGCCAAGATTTACAAAACCTATTATACCACCCGAAAAGATAATGCGTGGGCCAAGGCCAATTTGGACGAGGTTCAGCAGATGTATATTATGACCGCTTTTCATACGGCAAGCGAGGAAAGCCTGCGGATTCCTTTGATGGCACATTTATATCCCGATATGCTTAAAATCAATGACCACGATGATATTACTAAGTGGTGGGAAGTAATTGACCGAACAACCGGCGAAGTAGTGCCGGTCAGTCAGTGGCGGTATGATTCGGCGGCTGGGGAGGTAGTGATTGCAAAGGCAAAATATATGCATGAATATACGGTCAGCTTTTTGGCCTATATTATGTGGGATCCGGTTCATATGTATAATGCCGTGGTCAATGACTGGAAAGATGTGGAAAAGCAGATTACTTTTGACGTGCGTCAGCCCAAAACCAAAGAGTTCTCCATGCAGCGCCTGCGCCGGTTTTTAGAGGAAAATCCCTATGTTGACGTGATTCGTTATACCACTTTTTTCCATCAGTTTACACTGATTTTTGATGAACTGGCCAGAGAAAAATATGTTGACTGGTACGGCTATTCGGCCAGCGTTTCGCCCTATATTTTAGAGCAGTTTGAGCGGGAAGCAGGATACCCTTTCCGGCCGGAATATATTATTGATCAGGGCTATATGAATAACAATTATCGAATTCCAACGAAAGAATTTCGGGATTTTCAGAGATTTCAGATTAGAGAGGTCTGCCGGCTGGCGAAAGAAATGGTGGACATTACCCATGAATACGGCAAGGAAGCCATGATGTTTTTGGGCGACCACTGGATTGGAACCGAGCCGTTTTTGGAGGAATTTGCCAAAATCGGTCTGGACGCTGTGGTCGGCAGTGTGGGCAATGGCGCTACCCTTCGCTTAATCAGTGATATCGAAGGCGTTACCTACACCGAGGGCAGATTTTTGCCTTATTTTTTCCCGGACAGCTTTTATCTGGGCGGCGACCCGGTAAAAGAGGCCAAAATCAACTGGGTAACCGCCAGACGGGCAATCTTGCGCAAGCCCATCGACCGCATCGGTTATGGCGGATATTTAAAGTTGGCGCTGGATTTTCCGGAGTTTGTTGAATATGTGGCGGCGGTGTGCGATGAGTTTCGGACACTGTATGAAAATACCAAGGCAGCGACCCCCTACTGCGTCAAAACAGTAGCCGTTTTAAACTGCTGGGGGCGGCAAAGGGCATGGGGCAATCACATGGTGCATCACGCACTTTACTATAAAGAGAATTATTCTTATGCCGGAATTATTGAGTATTTAAGCGGTGCTCCTTATGATGTGCGCTTTATCAGCTTTGAGGATATCCGGGAAAATCCAAACCTGCTGACGGAAATTGATGTTATTTTTAATATCGGCGATGCCGATACGGCTTATACCGGCGGTGCAATCTGGGAAGATGCGGCAGTGGTATCGGCCGTTCGCGGATTTATTCATCGGGGCGGCGGCTTTATCGGCGTGGGTGAGCCGAGCGGACATCAGTATCAGGGGCATTTTCTGCAGCTGGCACAGGCGCTGGGAGTGGATAAGGAAACTGGCTTTAGTTTAAATCAGGATAAGTATAACTGGACAGAAAACCGGGAGCATTTTATTTTAAGCGATTGTACGAAAGAAGTGGATTTCGGCGAAGGGAAAAAAGCAATGTATGCTTTGCCGGAAACCGAAATTTTAATTCACCGGGAAAAAGAGGTGCAGCTGGCCTGCCATTCTTTTGGCAAGGGGCGCTGCGTTTATATCAGCGGTTTGCCATACAGCTTTGAAAACTCACGCCTGCTGCATCGGGCAGTGATGTGGGCAAGCCATGAAGAAGCCAATTTGAAAAAATGGTATTCGGATAACTTTCATGTTGATGTGCATGCCTATGTGGCAAATGGAAAATACTGCGTGGTCAATAATACCTATGAGCCGCAACGCACCGTGATTTACCGGGGCGACGGCAGCCATTTTGCCTTGGAACTTGCCGCCAATGAAATTCGCTGGTATGAGATTTAAGGGAAAAATTAAGCATAGTAAAAATACAAGGAGCAGATCCATGAAAAAAATCGTTTTCACTGGCGGCGGCACCGCTGGGCATGTATCCCCCAATATTGCTTTGATTCAAAAGCTGAAAAGCCTTTATCCGGCAGAAGAACTGGAAATTTCGTATATCGGCGGCAAAAACGGAATTGAAAAAGAAATGCTACAGCCGGAAAATATCGCCTATTACGGCATTTCCTGCGGCAAGCTGCGGCGCTACCGCAGCCTGAAAAACCTAACCGATCCGTTTCGGGTACTGGCTGGCTTTTTTCAGGCACTTCGCCTGCTGCGCCGAAGTCGGCCCGATCTCCTCTTTTCCAAAGGCGGCTTTGTTGCCGTGCCGCCGGTGCTGGCTGCGTTTTTTTGCCGGATTCCGGTCATCATCCATGAATCGGATTATTCGCCGGGATTGGCAACCAAGATTTCAGCCAAAGTTGCTACCCGGATTTGCCTGACCTTTGAAGATACTCTCCGCTGCTTTCCTACTAAGAAGGCCGTATGGACCGGAACGCCCATTCGCCGCAAGCTGCATACCGGCAGCGCCGCCGCCGGTTATGCCCTGACTGGCTTTCGCCCTGAAAAGCCGGTTGTTTTAGTGATGGGCGGCTCGCAGGGCTCGCAGGCCATCAATCAGGCGCTTCTATCCGCTTTGCCGGAACTGACCAAGAGCCTGCAAATCGTCCACTTGGCTGGCAAGGGCAATGCCGCCGCGATGCCAAAAGAACAGAAGGGCTATGTCTGCTATGATTTCTTGTCTATCGAATTGGCTGATGTACTGGCCATTACCGATTTTGTGATTTCGCGGGCCGGCTCAAATGCGATTTTTGAGTTTTTAAGCCTGAAAAAGCCGATGCTGCTCATCCCACTGCCACTTTCGGCCAGTCGCGGCGATCAGCTTTTAAACGCCGAATATTTTCAAAAAAAGGGCTACGCCTTAACGCTGCCCCAAGAAGAACTCAGCACCGACCGCCTAATTGCTGCCATTAGTGAACTTCAGGCCAAGCAGGCTGATTTTTCCGCCGCAATGCAGACCTCACCCGACGGAACCGACGCAGTACTGGCTGAAATTGAAAAATATTTATGATTTTAGAGATTCAAAATCATTTACTCCGTTACCCCAATATAAACTAAAGGGATTAGGCTATACAGATGCTCAAATAGATGTGTTAAAATCTTATCAAAAAGGTGAGATTCTCTCTGAGCATGAACTTAGGGGAATTTCAGGAACATGTACAGGTACTATAAAGTTAAAAAATTGTGGTACAAAATATGCTAAATTTTATTATGAATGGACATGGGATCATGCTCCAATAATTACAGCCTCTGATTCATTTGCGATGCGATGGTTAGCATATGACAATTCTGGACACGAATTTGATATAATTAGAACCGGGATAAGTTCAGAAATTAATTATTATTGGTTTGATACTTTTAAATTCACCAAAAGCGGGGAAGAAGAAGTCGGATTAGATTTTAATTCCACCAATATTCAGTTTAATGTTATAGAAACTTTTAACAATACTACTGGTATTCCTGACGAAGCTTATGCAAAAAACGGAAAAGTTCAAGTTAATGTTCAGGTAGATAGCAGTGTTTCTACTGATATTAATTATATAAAAATAGCAGCCTTATATGGTCATACTACTGTTGGCCTAAATTTTCCAAGTTTGTCTGTATCACCGGGTTCTATCTCCATTAGTTTTAGCGGAAATTTTAGCATAGACAAGGTTGCTGGTAAAAAAGCAAAAATAATGCCACCATCAAAGATAGAAAATTTAGATTAGTTATTTTTATTGTTTTTATCCTTATTTTCTATTGCTGAAAGAATCAAATATGTACAACCAGAGATTAATGCACAAATAATTAAAGTACAAAATCCTATTGCACCTACTGCCAACTTACAGTCAACTTCTAAAGGAAAAGGAAAAAAATTAAAGGATGCACCTATGTAAAAAACTATAATAACATCTAAAATAATTAAAAAAAATTTTATCTTGTTTTTTTTCATATTATCTCCTTTCTGCTTTTAAGCGCTCAAAGAACAAATCCGTTTTGGGCGCTTTTGCATGCTTTTTATAACAAACTCCGCTTTTCCCTGAACATAAAACCCGTTTTTTACGGCCTTTTTGTCAAGGAAAAGCGGAGTCAGTAAGTGCTTAGTCGGTGTGCCGATAATTAAAAAGCTGCGACACCGAACGGTTGTCATGAATATTTAAAATTGCGTTGCCTAATACTTCCGCTGCGGTCAATTGGCGAATCTTCGGTATCCGCTTCTCCTCTGGAAGTTCAATCGTATCTAATGCCAAAAGCTCCTCAATGACGGAGTTCTGAATCCTTTCAATCGCCTGTCCGGACAAGACCGGATGCGTACAGCAGGCCAGAACCCGTTTTGCACCTTGGTCTTTCAACGCCTGCGCGGCATTGACAATCGTACCAGCAGTATCAATCATATCATCGACAATAATGACATTCTTGTCCTTCACTTCCCCGATAATGTTCATTACTTCGCTGACATTCGGTTCCGGCCGGCGCTTATCAATAATGGCAATCGGCACATTCAGCTCGGTCGCCAGCGCCCTCGTTCGCTTCACAGAACCAACATCGGGCGACACCATCACATATTCATTTTCTCTGCCTTGAATCTTTTTCGAGTAATATTCCGCTAACAACGGCCGGGCATACATATGATCCATCGGGATTGAGAAAAATCCCTGAATTTGAGAAGAATGTAAATCCATCGTCAGCACGCGATCCGCCCCCGCCGCCTGTAACAGATCCGCCACCAGTCTGGCTGAAATCGGATCTCTGGCCCTCGCCTTTCGGTCTTGCCGGGCGTAGCCGTAATAAGGCATAACCGCCGTAATCCGGCCGGCAGATGCCCTATGCAGTGCGTCGATCATAATCAGTAATTCCATCAGATGATCATTGACCGGATAAGAAGTTGAATTGATAATAAAACAATCCACACCCCGCACCATTTCTCCGATTTTGATAAAGGTTTCCCCGTCGCTGAACTGACCAACCTCGGCCGCAGACAGCTCCATCCCCAAATAATGGGCAATCTTTTCTGCTAAGCTGCGATTGGCATTGCCGGAAAAGATCTTTATCTTATCCATGTACTGGCCATGACTGCTCATTTGTTGTCTCCTCCTTTATAATTGCCTTTCCGATTAGTTACCCAATTTTCCTTGATTTGCTGCCGGGCTCTGGCAATGCCCAAACTGCCCGGCGGTAAGTCTTCCGTAATGGTCGAGCCAGCAGCGGTAAACGCACCCTCGCCAATCTGCACTGGCGACACCAAATTCGTGTTGCAGCCGATAAAAGCATGGTCGCCAATGACCGACCGGTGTTTTTCGATGCCGTCATAATTAACCAGCACCGTGCCACAGCCAAAATTAACCTTACGCCCAACGTCGGCGTCACCGACATAAGTTAAATGCGAAATCATCGTATCCTCGCCGATAACCGAGTTTTTAATCTCAACAAAATCCCCAATCCGAACCCGGCTGCCAATCACCGAACCCGGCCGGATATAGCTGAACGGCCCGATATTACATTCCTCCGCCACCTGACTATCTTCTATCCGGGATTGCGCTACCCGGCTGCCGCAGCCAATCTCTGCATTTGCCCGAATATGACTGAACGGCCCAATCACGCAGTCCGCCGCTACTTGGCTGTTTTCCACACACGACTGCATTATCCGGCTGTTTTCGCCGATTTTCACGCCTTTGAGCTGACAGTTTGACTCAACCGTACAGCCCGCCGCCAATGCACTTCCTTCTATCCGGGATTGCGCTACCCGGCTGCTGCGGCCAATCTCTGCATTTGCCCGAATATGACTGAACGGCTCGATCACGCAGTCCGCCGCTATTTGGCTGTTTTCCACACACGATTGCATTATCCGGCTGTTTTCGCCAATTTTCGCACCTTTGAGCTGACAGTTTGACTCAAC
>CAUUKX010000080.1:0-9104 GCA_963545585.1 uncultured Lachnospiraceae bacterium | reverse complement strand
GATAAAAAAAGATATCTGACCACATTCCGATTCATCAGCTTTTCACCTCCAGTTTTTGACTTAAAAAATAAATGGCCGTATAAAGCAGGGCTGAGGCCGCGTAAACTCCGGCTAAATAATGATACAAAAAGCAACCGGTCAGTACTAAAATATTAATATTAGCCACAAAAGTTACCAAGAATAAAGCAAGTGTCAGTAATATCGCCCCGACCGTAATCTGCCAGCCGTATCGCCCGCCGAGCACACAGAAAAAAGCAATCAGCAGCATAAACAGCAAACTGCAGCCCATCCCCAACAAAATCGCCGCCACCAGCAAACCGGGCTTAACTGTCCAGTTAATGGTCAGCCATGGGAGAATGTTCGTTGCACTTCTGATATCTAAACCTATAGCAATGCCCAGCAGCACAATCAAACCACTGGTCAGAGCAACGAACAATAAATTCAGCCATATCGCCTTGGACCACAGCTTAAAGATTTTCTTGCGCTCCCAGCCGAAGGAAGTCATCATATAAAACGTAGATAAAATCCCGCCTCCACAAGTGCTTCCCATGAAAAGGCCTACAAAAAACACCATTTGCAGCAAAGTTTGAAAAATCGCAGATTTTAGCCCTATTCCTGCCAGCAGACCAAGGATTAGACCGTAAACCAAAGAATAAGCCGCCGCCAGAATTAAAAACACTTTTAATTTCATAATCTTGAATAACATCTTAAATTGTGCTGCTAAACTCATATTTTCTCCTTCCGGGTCAGCATTTTAATCATCAAAGTCTGCAAATCCATACTTTGCAGTTCACCGCCGCCGGCTAAAATTTGTTCCCGCTGCCGCTCATTCAACCTACCATAAACATAATAAGTGCTGCGCCGCCCTAAGCTCTCCCGATCCAGCACCTTGCAGCTTTCTTCCACTGCTCCGACCAGCACCGCATCGGCGGAAATAATAAAGCTCTGCTCTTTCAAAGTTTCTACTTCTTCATTTAAAAGTAACCGGCCTTTATCAAGGATAACTGCCCGTTCAAAATAGCCTTCAATCTCCTTAATCATATGGCTGGAAATGACCACCGTTTTTTCGCCATCAAAATAATGATGTCGCAAAAAGTCATACAGCACTTCCCGGTTAATTGGGTCAAGCCCGATATATGGCTCGTCCAGCAGCAAAAGCTGCGGATCAGCTGCCAGCGCCAGCACTAAGCTGGTCATCGTCTGCATCCCGGCCGAGGCATTGTGATAATATTTTTTGGTATTTAGCTCAAAACGCTCAATTAATTCCTCGGCGTATTCCTCATTCCAATTCGGACAAGACAAAGCTGCAATTTTCAAAACATCCTTTATTTTATAGGAAAAATATCTAATACTGTACGCCCGGCCAAAAGAAATTTCCGTCCTTTCCTTGATCCAATCGCTGTTGACGGCAATTTCTCCTTCGGTCGGAAAAAGCAATTGACCAATCAACTTCAGCAGAGTGGTTTTACCGGCGCCGTTCCGGCCAATCAGACCGTATACCTTGCCTCTTTCCAGTTTCAGATTAATATGATTTAGCGCCAATGTTTCTTCAAACCGCTTCGTCAGTTCTTTGATTTCTAAAATACAGGACTGATCCATGTTATCACTTCCTTCCTTCTCCGCTTTTTTCAATCAGCGCAATAACTTCCGCTTTGGTAAATCCCAATTTTTGCGCTTCTTCCAATAATTTAATAATAAAATCCTGCATAAACGCTTCCCGGCGGCTTAGAATAATCCGGTCAACTGCGCCGGGGCTAATAAACATGCCGATTCCTCTTTTTTTATACAAAATATTTTCATTGGCCAGTAGTTCCAGCCCTTTTCTGGCCGTCGCCGGGTTAATCTTGTAATGATCGGCCAGCTGATTCATTGACGGCGCTTGACTTTCTTCTTTTAATTCTCCGTTTAGTATCATATCTTCGATTTCATTGGCGATCTGCTGATAAATCGGGATCGTCAATTTTTCATCAATCAAAACAACTTCTCCTTTCATAACTATAATCCGCCTTTCTGCGAAAGGCATCCATACATCTTAAAACTCTTGAGAAAGCTTTCGCTTTCTATTGCCAAACATTCGGCGTACGGCAAGCTGTATTCCCGAAACATCCAGCAAATATGAAAAACTGAGTTATGCGTTAAACATAATTTTTTCGCTTTTAAAGGCCTTCGCCGTAGCCAGCACCAGCAGGGCAATGCTGATTAGGGAAACCATGCAGGTCAACAGAAGCTGGGGCAATGCCAACTCAAAGTTCAGTGCCGACTTCAGAGCAAAAATATTGCCAGCTACCGGAATGGCAAAGACATAAAGTTCGGGCTTTCCAAAAGAAAACATAGCTGCAAATGCTCCCATCATGACCAGCATATAAGCCGGTGTAACATATGTACCTGCTTCTTTGACCGTGCGGGAAAGGACCGATATCAGGCAAATCAGCCCGACAAAAATCCCCACTTCCAGCAAAAGAATAATGGATATTTGCAGATAATCTGTCACGCCATACATCAGGTTGGTCGGCATAGTGCCGGAAATAGCCGCTAATTTGGGAAATGCAGCCACCAGCGCTATCACTGAGGTCAAGGTACTGATAATCGCCAATATCCCTAAACTAATCATTTTGCCCAAAGCAATCGTATTGCGGCTGACTGGTGTCAACAAGAGCGCTGCCATCGTCCCTCTTTCTTTCTCACCAGCAATCGTTTCCATGCCGATGCCCATGGCACTGGCAAAGAGCATAATCGACAGCATCATCGGCAAAAGCTGAGCGATACCAAAACCGGATGACTTCTTTTCATTTTTAATCTCATATTCCTGCGGCTCATTTTTAAAATCTTCGTTAGTGGTAAAAGCTCTAATCTTTTTTAAATCACCAAATCTTTCCTGAAGCAAAGCATCCTGATAATCTTTCAGCAACGAAATTTTCAGCTGCTGATTGGCCGTAGCCGAATAATCCTCGATCGGATTATAATAAATATGAATGTCCGGCGTCGTCTCCCGCTCATAAGCCATCATCTTTTCGCTAAAGTCAGCCGGAAACTCAACAATTGCCTCCACTTCTCCGTTTCTGACCATTTCTTTGAGATCGACACTGATTTGCGTATCATAGCTAAGGTCATACTTTTCTTTTTCCTCATAGCCCGCCCAAAAGTTCTGAAAAGATTCCGGTGCGCGGACAACGGCAACTCTGGCCTGATGTTCCTTAATCTCATTAATGCGGTTGCTGGCCAAAATCCCCATTAAATTATAAATCAAAAAAATGCTGAGCGCTGGTAATAAAAATACCGAAAATACCATTCTCTTGTCCGAAAAAATCCGCTTTAATTCTTTGCCGATAATTGTTTTTAGCATTTTATTTGTCTTCCTTTCCATAGGTCGTATACATTTTGAAAAAGGCATCTTCTAAATCATTGCTTTGCCAACGTTCCAGTATTTCTGAAATCGTTCCGTCCTCAATCTTTTTGCCCTGAATAATGATTGCCGCCCGGTCACAAATCTTTTCCGCCACTCCCATAATATGGGTGGAAATAACGATTGTCTTGCCCCGGGTTCGCAGTTCCTGCAAATAATCCGTTACCGCTCTGGCGGTAATAATATCCAGTCCATTGGTCGGTTCATCAAAAATAATCAGCTCCGGATCGTGGATGATGCACACGGCAATCGCTAATTTTTGTTTCATGCCAGTTGACAACTCCTCAATTTTTTTGTCCTTATATTCATTGATTTGAAAGTAAGTAAATAACTCCCGCTTTCGCTTTTCAATTTGTTCCTTGTTCATTCCGCGCAGCCGGCCGAAAAACTCAAACATATATTCTGCGGTAAAATGCTCATCTAACTTGATTTCATTGGTTAAAAAGCCAATCATGCTTCTGATTTTATCCGGCTCTTTGACTACATTGATACCACCGACAGTAATTTCTCCTTCCGTTGGAACTAAGAGCGTTGCTATGCTGCGCAGCGTTGTGGTCTTGCCGGCTCCGTTCGGCCCGAGCAAACCAAAAATCTCACCCCTCTGAGCCTGAAAGCTAATATGATTAGCCGCTATTTTGTTGTGCTCGTCCGTTCGCATCTCTTTTCTTTGCTTTTGGCTGAGCTTATATATTTTGGTAAAATCTTTTACTTCTAACATCATTTTCTCCTTTCTGATGCCGCTTTCCTCACTGAGAAAGCATGCTTTTTCAGCGAGGAAAGCGGCTCAACAACCCGACTGCCAATTACTTTCATAGTTTATTTGTTGTTTTGTTAAATGGTTAATTACTTATGTAACTAACTATATATCATGTGGTAAAAAATGTCAATCCTTTTTAAAAAAAAATTTATTTCCGGTCCGGTAAGCAGATATGCCGATAGAGAACTTACTCACCAAGGGTATGTCAAGCCTGATAATCTATTGGGGCAATACCCCTATTCGTAATTCGCCACCGCCCCTTTTACAAAATAATATCCTCAGCAGATTACAAACGCCTTGCCGGAGCTGTTACTTTTTTTGAGGGATTTTAATTTTTTTCTTGCTATTTAGCGCTTTTTTTGATATTATATAGAAGTTATGTAGACTGAGAGCAAGGAGGTGGGAAAATGGCAAGATGTGCGATCACCGGAAAAACTACGACATTCGGAAATAAAGTAAGCCATGCCGTCAATAAATCAAGACGTAAATGGAAATCGAATTTGCAGAAAGTTCGGGTTAAGATTGACGGGCAAGTCAAAAGAATGTATGTTTCAACGAAAGCATTACGTTCCGGCTTAGTAGAAAGAGTATAGGCCGCCGGGCAATCAAAGCGGATTTGGCGTTCAGGCAAAAATTGTCTTTGTCAAAGAATCAAAAAAGCGGGCTTCTTGTATCGGTTCTCAAGCATTAGACTTTAAGCTATGCTTAACCGCGCAAGACTTTCCCGCTTTTTGTTTGCCGACTTTACTGTACCGGCAGATATAAAATTCCTCTTTCTTCCTGACTCAGTGTCTGAAAATCTTTTGGTTCAAAGACACTTTTCTCTCCAGACTGGCGAAAAATCCCGTAATAATAGGCATTGGATTCATTCTCCACATTTAATTCAATATAAATCGTATCCTCACCCGGCAGCTCCCCTGACGTCCAAAGCAGCTTGGTTTCCACTCCGGCTCTGATTAAAACCGCATTTTTTTTGCTCCACTCAAAGCTCAAACCATCCCACAAAGGCAAAAGCAAATATGTTTTTTTCTTACCCCCGGACGATTCCAAAAACTTCTTCACAATCTTGACATTGGCCAACTCCTCCGCACTCGGATCAGCCAGTGCCACCGCCGGAAAATCGCCGCCGTAAGCATTGCGCTGCAGCAGCGTTGTCCGGTTCGTCGTCAGGCAATACAGTCGCCAGTAGGATTCTCCATATCCATCCTCTAAAAAAACAAGTAAATTAAGGAGTTTATCTTCATCCAAAACAGCCGCCAACCGGCCTTCGGCATAAAAAGTCTGTAAGGTTTCTATTTCTTTTTCCGCATACGGCAGATAGCTGTCCTGCATCCGACCATTTTGAACGGCTACCGCCCGCCAATACGCTTTCCGCTCACCAGCGAAAATCTGCTCCGCTTCCCGCCAGTCCATCCCCGCTCTCTGCAAAAGCTGATCAACTGTCAGTTTTTCTCCGGTGTGGATGTCAAAATTATAGGCTGAAAAATAGGTCTCGGCTTCTGTCCCGTTTTCCGCTTGAATGAGAACTGACAATATATTTTCTTTAAGCCATGACTGGTACGCTATCTGCGTTTTCTCGGCTTGGCCGCTGTTTTCCGTGATTTCCTGAAGCTCCGCTCTGATTTCCCGATTCGCTGCGATAGCGGCTTCTGTCCCCAGTAAAAAAACCGGCGCAATCCAGTTTTTATTGCCGCTTAAATAAACGGACCGGATATATTTTTTTCCTTTTCGCTCTCCATCCACCTGTTCCGGCCGAAATTCCGTCCCCGTAACTGGTGTACTGTCTATTTCAGCGCTGATTTGCTCCTGCGCTTTCAGGCTCTGCTCCCGCATAACCGGATCTGCTGCTTTTGACTCCACCGCTGCGGTGCTCCCCTTGAAATCCGAAACCTCAGCTTTTTTCTCCTGAACGCAGCCGGCCAACAAAGGCAGCAAAAGCAGACACAGCCCAAAAAAGCTCTTGCTCTGCCTCAGCAAAACCTTCTTCTTTTCGCCCTTTCGGCCGATTTCGCGCATTTCTCTTCCTTTCCGCTTTTTTCGCCTGTCAATCATAGCTCAGCTTTCTCCTTTTAGACAAGTCGCAAAAAGTGCGGCGTTTCACCAAAGAAAAACTGAATAAAATACCCATGTTTTCATCATAGCTTTTTTCTGGTGGCTTGTCAATGCCGGGTGGCGATTCCTAATCCGACTTTAATCGAATCCTAATCCTGTACCTTTAAAAAACTTTGTTTCCATAAAAGAATCCGGCGAACAGATGCGTCAATCTGAGCCGGCGGAATCCGGCCAGAGCGAACCGCTTCAATAACTGCCGGCACCTGTACTTCAAAGGAAGTAGCGCACAGCATATCATTTCCGGCCAATACCGCCAAAATCGCTGCTTCTTCCTCCGTCATCCGCTTTTTGACAGCGTCCATCATCAAATCATCGGTTATAATCACTCCTTTAAAGGCCAAATCCTTTCGCAAAAGCTGATGTACCAGTAGCGATAAAGAAGCTGGCATCTGGTCATCCACCGCCGTCATCACATTATGCGATACCAAAACTGCCGCAGCACCATTTTTAATTCCGGCCAAAAACGGCAAAAAATCACGGGTTTTAAAGGTTTCCAGCGGCCGCCGATCATAGGCAAACTCAGTATGGGTATCAATATTATTGCCATAGCCCGGAAAATGTTTCAGTACCGATGCCATTTTTCCTTCATTCATCACCGCCACCACCTGCGCTGCATATTCCTGAACCACCTGGGAATCCGTGCTGACCGCCCGGTCATAAATAAAATCTGTTTCCTTCTCCGGGATATCGCAAACTGGTGCCATATTCAGATTAATCCCCAAGGACTTCAACAGCTCGGCTTTCTCGCTGGTATCGTTTTTAATCCGATCCCAGCCGCCGTTTTGGTATAAAAACTGCGGAGAAGCAAACGGTGTCAGCCGCAGTGCCGGATTTCGGCTGACCCGATTAACCACACCGCCCTCCTCGTCAACTGCAATCCACAGCGGAACAGCAGCCGCTTTCTGATAAGAGGCAATCACCGCAATCACTTCTGCCTTGCTTTTATCCTTAAAATCCCGACCAAATAAAAGATAACCACCCAAATGATATTTTTTTAACGAATCGATTGCTCCAGCTTCTGGACATCTGGCCAGAAACATTTGCCCGACTTTTTGTTCCAAACTCATTCCGGCTAAAAGCGATTCAATATCCGTCAACGCCAAATTCGGGTCAGATGAAAGCGATTCATCTGGGGGAGTTTGCTCCGGTGTCTTTTCCACTTCCTGAACCGGTGTTTTCTCCTTATTATCCGCCGATTTTGATTTGGCACTCCTCAAATCCTCTTTTTTCGGCATCGGTGTAACCGGCTCATCGGCAATCATTTTCCCGCAGGCGCTGATTAGCAGGCATAAAAGCAGCAAGCCGGCTGTTTTTATCATTTTCTTTTTTCCCATAGCTTTTCACCATTTCCCCTAACTTAATTTTTCTATGCTCAACTTTGCCCTGTCGAAAGACTTCCCTTTTTGACCGAATCCGGCAATCGCATTCGCTCCTAGCGCACCGCAAAAACGCCAAAGCCTTCCCGCACGGCAAATTGCAGCCTAATCATCCAAATCCGCCGGATAGCGAATTCCGGTTTGCCTTCTGGCTGCTTCGACAATTTTCATAACCGCCAGACTTTGGTCAAAACTCTGCACCGGCGATTCGATTTGCCCATTCTGAATTAAACGAATAAATTCAGCAATTTCATAAGTCATGTGATCGGCCTGCTGCCGCGACCGGTCAAAACTTTGTCCGTTCTTAATCAAAGTGATTTTATCCGGCCGGGAAACTTTATCCATTTGCAGCCGTCCCTGCTCGCCCTGAATCTCAGCCGGCAGGGCCGAATCGGATATCTTGGAATAAAAAATAACCGCTTCCATTTCCCCATAATTTAAAAGCAGACTCCCCTCACCGTCAACCCCCGTCGGCAGCATAACGGCATTGGCCCTTACTTCTTTCGGTCGGCCAAACAAGGCTATCAAAGGCTGAAGACAGTATACTCCCAAATCCATCAGCGCACCGTTAGAAAACTCCGGCTGAAAAGTATTTGGCCTTTCCCCTTGCAAATACCGGTCATACCGGGAAGAATACTGACAAAACTGCGCCATATAGCGCCGCACCCGGCCGATTTCCGGCAGGGCATCTTTCACCGCCTGAAAATTAGGCAAAAATAAGGTCTTCATTGCTTCCATTAACAAAACGCCGTTTTCCCGAGCCGCCTGAAACATGGCCTCCGCCTCCCTGACATTGGAAGCCAGCGGCTTTTCACATAACACATGTTTGCCCTGCTGCATGCACAAGATTGCCTGCGATGCGTGAAACGAATTGGGACTGGCAATATATACCGCGTCCACCTCGTGGCTTTGCGCCATCACCGCCAAGTCCGTAAACCAATGCGCCGCTCCGTGCCGGCCGGCATACTCCCGCGCTCGTTCTTCCGTCCTGGAATATACTGCCGTCAGCTGAAAATCCTGTACCTGTCGACCGCAGCGAATCAATTCATCGGTAATAAAGTTTGTTCCCACTACGCCAAATCGAACCATCTCGCTCTCCTTTCCCCGCAAACCGCCGTTTCATAAAATAACCGGCAGCGCGGCAATTTCGCTGTTTAACCGCCTGTTTATCGGTTTTCCTCTTTATTTTACCCGAAAGCGCTTTACGACGCAAGTACAATCACCGAAATTCAGTTCAAACTATTGCCAATCCGAGCTTTGCCGAAAGATTATTGCCATTTTCTTCCTTAATTGATTCTATATTTTCCAATCTTAATTTCATTGGTCCTCCATTCAACCACAAGGCTGTCGTCCCTAATATTCAGGCAAACTCTCCCCGGCAATCAACCATAATCCCCTGCTGCAATTACAGTTCAGGCAAGCCATTCGCAATTCGTTGAAAGCAAAAGTAATTCCA
>CAUUKX010000079.1:0-9183 GCA_963545585.1 uncultured Lachnospiraceae bacterium | reverse complement strand
AAATGAATATGTCCGCTTCGCGGCCGCATTCATTTATGCTTGCGCGCTTCATTTTGTAATCCTTTTTTAACTTGACTATCCGGCGGTCTGTGATATAGTAAAAAACAGAGTGGTTATGCCGCAGGCAGTTTTTTCGACGAGTCATTAAGCAAAAAGGAGGAAAACAATGAATACGGTTTCTGTATCACTGAACTCCATTGATAAGGTAAAATCTTTTGTAAACGTTGTCGGCAAGTACGACGCAGACTTTGACTTAGTTTCCGGCCGGTACGTTATCGACGCCAAGTCAATCATGGGCATCTTCAGTTTGGATTTATCCAAACCGATTACATTAAAGATACATGATACGAATGAAATTGAGCAAATTTTAGAAGATTTAAAACCTTTTTTAGTGGAAGCATAAATAAAAAGAGGCTGTTGCATTTTAAAATTTTTACACAGGATTCAAGAAAAATCTTGGCGATTTATCAGCGGTATCTTGTGTAAAATCTCTATTTTGCAGCAGCCTCTTCTTATTTCCAGTTCAGACAAGCAGCTCTCCAACTTTTTATCTGCTCCATAGTCTTTTCACGAAAGCGAGGTTTTTATGAGCAAATATTTGATTCTGATTTCCATTGATGCCTTAAACGCCAAAGATCATGCCATTTTTAAACATTTGCCGGTTTTTCAGGATTTTATTGAAAACGGCGCTTATTTTCCCAAAGTCGCACCCATTTATCCCAGCCTGACCTATCCCTGCCATACCAGTATTATTACCGGCACTCCGCCCAAGGTTCACGGCATTTTCAATAACGAAATCCCCGAACCGGAAAAATCACCGAAACATGACTGGTTCTGGTATGAAAAAGACATTCAGGCACCGACTCTGTTTGATGCGGCTTATTCGGCCGGACTGACCTCGGCGGCGGTGCTTTACCCGGTCATGGCTGGCAGCAAGAGCATTACCTATAATTTCCCGGAAATATTTTCCCATACTGGCGAAAGTCAGCTTTCCCTCTTTTGGAAAACCGGCACCCGCTCGCTTCTGTTTAATGCGCTGCGTCATGCCCCCAAAACCAAGGGGATTCAGCAGCCATATTTGGATAACTTTTCCTCTGCTTTATTTAAAGATATTTTGCGCAAGAAAAAGCCCCAGCTGGCAGCGCTTCATTTGACGGAGTTAGACGACGCCCGGCATCACCACGGCACGTTCTCGTCTGAGGCTAAAACCGCCCTTTTATCCGCTGCCAAAAGGGTGGAAGAAATTATTTGGCTGACCAAGCAAATGGGAATTTATGAGGAAACCACCTTTGCCGTTTTCGGCGACCATGGCTTTCAGGACTACCAGACCGCTATTTCTTTCAACCGTTTGTTAAAAGATTTGGGCTTCCTGCAAACCGACGAGCAGAACCGAGTTACCACTTGGAAAGCTTACGGCGCCAACGCCGACGGCTCTTTGCATCTGTATTTGCATGACCCGCAGGACATAAAACTGCAAAGCCAAATTGAAATTTTGCTGGACGCTTTGCTGCGGCTCCCAGAAAAGCCGTTTAAAGCCTGCTACACCAGAGCCGAAGCCAATCTTCGTTTTCAGCTAAACGGCCCGTTCTCCTATGTCATCGAGGCAAGCGATGGTTACGCCTTTGTTCAGGAGATCTTAGAAAACTATTTAACGCCGACCAGCCAAATCCCCGGCTCTTATGTGGCAACCCACGGTTTCCTGCCCAGCCAGCCGAACCTGAAGACAACTCTGCTGCTGAAAGGCTCGGAAATTCGGCATTATCTGCATTTGGACGAAATCAGCCTATTAGATGAAGCGCCAATCTTTGCTAAAATCTTGGGGTTGCCGTGGCAGACAGGAAAGCCCTTAGATGTTTTCAGGTAAGTGCTGGTGCACTCATAAAAAACCGCCAAGTATCGACAGTTAATATTCACTGCCGATACTTGGCGGTTCTTTTATGGCAATTACAGGGGGAGCCTATATACTCTTAAAATTCAATGTCAATTCTTGAAATCCATCTATTTTAAGAGTATAATAATAAGATAGGATATTTTGAAATGTCATTTTACTATAATACGCTGAAAAATCTGTATTTTCCTCCTTTTACTCTAAATTCAGCTTATTCTTACACAGATAATTGACCAACAGCCACTCAAGTACCAGCAGCGCCGTTGTCATCAGCAGCGTCAGCCCCATCAGCCCATCGGTTGCACCCGGAAAAAACTTATCATTCAAGCTTTCCAAATAACCACTCATAAATAAACCCGCCATCAATACCGTCCCCACCAATTGCTTGACCGTATAAATACCGATATAGGAAATAATGGAAAAAACAACCTTATTGCGGTTGGCTAACTGCCCAAAGCTCATCGCCAGATAAAAATCCACAATCTGTATAATCATGCCAACCAGCATGGTCAGCCCAATCAAAACCAACGTAATCAGAGAATAGCCGGACTGCCAATAATAACGAATCCCTTCAATTACTATCTCAGTAAACTGACTGACGTTTAAAAAGCTAAGCCCCACTGCAATCGTTACCGCCAAGGGCACCAGCATAATCGTAAAGCCGACTAAGAGCTTGGAAAAAATAATTTGCCAGATTTTCACCGGTAAAGTAAAAGTCAGATAGCCCTCGCCGGTAAACATATTTTGATAAAAGCGGAGAATCACGACCACAAAGGTAACTAAGTGCATGGCAATTAAACTGAAAATAAGTACCGGCACTGCCATACCGGCGGCTATCTCCAGCAGCATAATGTTACTGTCCCCAAGTTCAATTAAAAATCTTTGCGACACAATCATCAGCAGCAGCCCCGTCCAAATCAGCAGCAGGTAGCGACCCAAATATTTAAATTCGTGCTTGATTAATTTTAGTACCATCTCATTACCTCCCGGAACATCTCATCAACCGATTTCTGCTCCCTTTCCCTGATATTTTCAACCGAATCATACAGGAAAATGCTGCCGTTTTTAATCATCACCACATCATCGAGCACATTTTCGACATCATAAATCAAGTGCGTGGAAATAATCACCAGCGCATTGCGGTTATACTGCGAAATAATCGTTTGCAGGATATAATCCCGCGCCACCGGATCAACCCCGCCAATCGGCTCGTCCAGACAATAGACCTCAGCTTCCCGGCTCATCACCAGCGCCAGCTTCACTTTTTCCTGCGTTCCTTTCGATAGAGTTTTCAATTTTTTCTGAACTGGAATATTTAAGTCTTTCAGCAAATGATTTACTTTTTCTACATTAAAATCGGTATAAAAATCCGCAAACAAATCCACTAACTGCTCAACTGTCATTTGTGAGTTCAGGTACGATTTATCCGGTAAATAAGAAATCCTTCCCTTTGACTTCGGTCCGGGCTTTTCCCCGTCCAGCAGAATCTGACCTGTACTTGGCTGAATCAGCCCGTTCAGCAGCTTGATCAAAGTCGTCTTGCCGGAACCATTCGGCCCCAGCAGCCCGACGATTCGCCCCTGCCCCAAAGTCAGGTTTACATTTTGCAGCGCCGGAAAAGAACCATACTTTTTCCCCAGCTGAATCATCTCTATTTTCATTTATTCCTCCTTGTATTGGAATCTGCGCCCCGCTCTATCCGCTGCGGCCATGCTTTGCGGTACTTTCTCAAAATACCTCGCTTTTGCCGCTTCGCTTCTTAATCCCTTTTTCCCTGTTCCGTCAATTCTTTTAAAAGCTCCCTAATTTCTTCTTCCCCAAGTCCCAACGACTTCATGTCCGCCAGAAAGCTTTCGCCCAACTGCCGAGCCAACTGCCGGCCTTTGTCTTTGATCCGCTCTCTGTCCTGCGTCACATAGCGGCCGACCGTTCGATCCGCAAAAAGCATCCCCTCCTGCTCCAACTGGGAAAACGCCCTTTGCATCGTATTCGGATTGACTCTGGCGGTCTCCGCCAGCTCCCTGACCGTCGGCATCTTCTCGCCCGGCTGATATTTGCCGGCAATAATCTCACGGGTAATTCGCTCTACCAGCTGAATATAAATCGGCCGGTTAGAATCCATCTGCCACACTGTATGTCCTCCTTCTACTAAATTACTCAACTGCCTGAACAGTCTTTTTTAGACTCGTTGCTTCCAGAAAGGCTACGCCTTTCGGTGACGGGCGGGAACGATAGGCAAATTGCGATGCCATCGGCCGAAAATGGAGCCCATGCAGACTGCCCGCCCGGGCAGAAAGCGAAGCTTTCGATCAGGGCACCCGCTCTCTAAGCGGGATAGAAACAAAAAAGACTATGAGAAAGTTGAGTAAATTAGATTTGTTATCTTGCTGTATTGTTATATTAATACAATAAGCGAAAAATGTCAAGCAAAATTTTGAAATCTTTCAAATCCCTTGAATCTTTCTCGCTTTTCGTTTATACTGGTAAAAAAAGCCGACTGCCAGCAGCCGGCCAATCCATCATCCGCTTCAAGGAGGTAGTATATGTCAGTTGTATATGCCACAGATAAAGAATATCATATTGGACTAAAAGCCGGCGATGTCGGCGAATATGTTATCTTGCCCGGTGATCCGGGACGGGTACAAAAAATTGCCGAACATTTGGATAATGCCGTTTTTGTTGGTCAAAACCGCGAATACACCACCTATACCGGCACTTTAAACGGTGTTAAGGTCAGCGTAATGTCGACCGGCATGGGCGGCCCCTCAACTGCCATCGGCGTAGAGGAGCTGATTCATATCGGCGCCAAAACTCTGATTCGGGTCGGCACCTCCGGCGGAATGCAGCCGGAAGTAGAAGCCGGTCATGTAGTCGTTGCCAGCGGTGCCGTTCGGATGGACGGAACTGCTGGTGAATACGCTCCGGCCGAGTTTCCAGCCGTGCCTGATTTTACAGTCGCCAGCGCACTGGCCGAAGCCTGCCGCAGTTTAAAGCTGCCGCATCATGTCGGGGTCGTTCAATGCAAAGATTCTTTTTACGGCCAGCATGAGCCGGAAAATATGCCGACCAGCTATATGCTTTTGAATAAGTGGGAAGCTTGGAAACGCTGCGGCGTTTTAACCTCGGAAATGGAATCCGCCACTCTGTTTGTGGTCAGCGCAATCCGCCGGGTACGATCCGGCTCCATTCTGCTGGTGGTCGCCAATCAGACCCGCCGGGAAATGGGACTGCCCGACCGACAGGTGCATGATACCGAAGCCGCTATCAAAGCAGCCGTCGAAGCCGTCCGCCTGCTGATTGCGAAAGAGCAGGCAGGGAAATAAACAAGAAAAAAGCCGGGAAACCGGCTTTTAATATTGTCTTTCCATATTCATAAATCTTGTGTATTCGCCCAGCCACAAAAGCTTGGCGCTGCCGGTCGGACCGTTTCTCTGCTTAGCAATAATGACCTCGGCCTGCCCCTTATTTTCCGGAGTCGCATTATAATACTCTTCCCGAAATAAAAACATCACCACATCCGCATCCTGCTCAATCGCTCCCGACTCCCGCAGGTCGCTCAGCATCGGCCGGTGATCAGACCGGCTTTCCACCGCTCGGCTCAGCTGCGACAGCGCAATCACTGGCGCCTGCATCTCCCGGGCAATCGCCTTTAAGGAACGGGAAATTTCGGAAATTTCCTGCTGCCGGGACTCCGAGCGAGCACTGCCGGTCATCAGCTGCAAATAATCAATGATAATTAAGTCAAGGCCATGCGTTAATTTCAGTTTCCGGCACTTGGCTCTAAGGTCGGCCACCGAAATGCCGGGGGTATCATCAATAAATATTCTGGCTTCGCCCAGAACACTGGCTCCGTTTAACAGCCTTTCAAAATCGGTAGTTTCCAAATTGCCGTTGCGGATTTTCTGCGCATCAATCATAGCTTCGGCGCTAATCATTCGGCTGGTCAGCTGCTCCTTGCTCATTTCCAAACTAAAAAAAGCCACTGATTTTTTTTCTTTGACGGCTGCATACTGAGTAATATTTAACACAAAAGACGACTTGCCCATAGAAGGTCTAGCCGCCACCAAAATCAAATCCGAGGGCTGAAACCCGGCCGTCATATGATCCAAATCAATAAAACCGCTGGGCAGACCCGTCACAGCGCCATGCTGGCCATAAGCTCTGGCAATGCTGTCCAGTGCCGGACTAATCAGACTTTTAATCAGCACCAAATCCGATGTCCGCCGGTTTTGGATAATGTTAAAAATCCTCTCCTCCGCCTTATTTAAAATCTCCTCTAATTTCTCCTTGCCCTCAAAACTGTCGGCGGCAATGTCATTGGCTGAGCGGATTAAACGGCGCAAAACCGATTTTTCCTGTACAATCCGGGCGTATTCTTTGACATGGGCGGAAGTCGGTACATTTAAAGAAATATTGGTTAAATATTCAATCCCGCCGACTTCCTCCAACTTCCCCATTTTATTCAGCTGATCCTGCACCGTAATCAGGTCAATCGGCCGGTTCTCCCGAAAAAGAGTATAAATCGCCGCAAAAGCGGTGCGCTGCTCCGGCGTATAAAAATCATCCTCACTGACATATTCGGTCGCCGTATAAACAGCATCCCGGCTCATCAGCATTGAGCCAATCACCGTCTGCTCCGCCTCCAGACTGTAAGGGGGAATTCGCTTGATTTCATCTGCCATAGCTTCCTCCTTGTGCTTTCTATTCCCCCTCCACCTTGACCGTCAGCTCGCCGACTACTTCGGCATGCAGCTTAATCTCAACCGTATGCACACCCAGCGTCTTAATCGGTTCTTTGAGTACAATCTTTTTCCGATCCAGATTCAGCTTCAGCTGCTCCTCAATTGCCTGTCCGATATCCTTAGCCGCCACCGAACCAAAGGTACGGCCGCCCTCGCCGCTTTTAATCTTTAAGACAACCTGTTTGCCCTTTAAGCTAACCTGCAATTCCTGAGCGGCAGCTAACTCGGTTTCTTTTTTATGAATGGCTGCCTGTTTGGCCTGTTTGGCATCATTGATTGCGCCGCTGGTGGCAGCGACTGCTAATTTTTTCTTAAACAAAAAGTTAGCGGCATAGCCATCACTGACTTCAACCATTTCTCCCTTTTTGCCTACTTTTTTAACATCATCGAGCAGAACTACTTTCATCGTTATTTTCTCCTTCTTGTAAATATTCGTCAATCTTTTCTTTCATCAGGGCAATTGCCGCTTCCATAGTCATGCCCGTTAGCTGCGCCCCCGCCATATTTAAGTGTCCGCCGCCGCCCAGTTTTTCAGCAATCAGTTGAACATTAATCGTATCAAATGAGCGGGCGCTGAGATAAATCGTTTCTTCCACCTGGGTCAGCACAAAGGAAGCCCGAATCGTCACTACATTTAAGAGTTCATCGGCTGCCTGTGCCGCTACCAGCACCGGATTAGGCGTATTGCTCGGACAAGTCGAAATCGCCATGCCATCCCGGTAAATGACCACCCCGTTAACCGCCGCCGCTCTGGCCTTGTAGCTTTCCAAATCATTGCGGAACAGCTCCCGCACTCTGGTGATATCGGCCCCGTTTCGCTTCAAAAAGGCTGCCGCTTCAAAAGTCTTAACTCCAGCCTTAACCGTAAAGTTTTTGGTATCGACCGTAATTCCGGCCAGCATCGCATCGGCTTCAACCGCATTCAGCCGCGGCTTATCAGAAATATAGCGCAAAATCTCCGCCACCATTTCACAGGCCGAAGAAGCAAACGGCTCAACATAACGCAAAACCGGATTTTCCACCTGCTCGACACTGGTGCGGTGATGGTCAAACACCACCACTCGGGAAGCCATTGTCAAAATCTCCGGGTACTCGGTATAAGACGGACGATTGACGTCCACCACCACCACCACCGTATTTTCCCGCATCAGCGCCTTGGCTTCGCTGTTATTGACCAACACATATTCCCGGTAAATCTCGCTTTCCAGCAGCCGGTCATACAGCCCTTTAATGGAAGTTGATACATTATTTACAATAATATGGGCTTCCTTCTTCATTTCCCGGGCGCAGACATAAACGCCGACTGCCGCTCCCAGCGAATCCATATCTGGATTGTGATGCCCCATAATCACGATATTATCCGCTTCCATAAACAGCTCTTTCAAGGCATAAGCCTTCATCCGCGCCTTGACCCGGGAAGTATTTTCCACACCCTTCGTCTTGCCGCCGTAAAAAAGCGTCTTATCCCCCTCTTTAATCACCGCCTGATCCCCGCCCCGGCCAAGCGCCAGTTCCATTCCGGCCTTGGCGTATTCCATGCTGGCGGCAAAGCTGCCGGGATGAATCCCCAGAGCAATACTGATCGTTACCGGCAATTCATTGCCCAAATGCAGTTCTCTGATTTCATCTAATATCGAAAACTTCTTTTCCTGCAAAAGCTCAACCTGTTCCCGGCGTAGAATCAGAAGATATTTATCCTTTTCGTATCGCTTCAAAACCCCTTTAAACTCACCCGCAAAGCGCTGCAAATTGGTATCAACCAACGCCATCAGCGGCGACTGCTTGACTTCCTCGGTGCTTTGCATCACTTCCTCATAATTATCAATATAAATGCTGCCCAGTACACATTCCTGCGCCTGCGCCTGCTTTTTCAGCTCCGTCCTCTCGGTAACATCATAAAGATACAAAGCATAATAAAAGTTTTGCTCCGAGCCTTCCAGCAAACTATTGCCGCTTGTCAGCAGCAGACGCTGCAATACTGCTTCGTAAGTGCGTTCCTTAAACTGAATTTCTCGTTTAAAAGTCACATGGTCAACCGGCAAATCACTGACATGCAAATCCGTCAAATATTGGAGTACGTTTTTGCCTTTCAGATTCTGATCCGGAATCAATTCGCCAAACTTTTCATCATACCACTCTATCGAGCCATCCGCATCCAGTACAGCATGAGGGATGTCAAAATAATACAAATGCTCCTTTTGCAGTTCCGATGCACTTAAAGAAAGGCGCAGAATTTCCTGCTGCAATGTTTTTTTGGCTTTTAAAATCGCATAAGTAAAAACCGCTCCATGAACTATGCTCAACACTAAAAAGGCCAAGCCAATCTCTCGATTGAGCAAATAGGTAATCCAAGTAAATACCAACAGCAAAAGCTGACTGGCCCACGGCCACAGCAAATACTTCTTCAGCCTTGCCGACAAGCGAATATCCTGACTTTTCATTTTAAGCTCCTTGCTTTTATGTAACTCAACTTTCCTACTGAAAAGCAAACGCCTACCTATGCCACTATAACATAGACAGGCGTTTTTTATCTCTCATATGCACCCGGCTGCC
>CAUUKX010000078.1:0-9756 GCA_963545585.1 uncultured Lachnospiraceae bacterium | reverse complement strand
ATTCTTCCAAGTTATTGATGAACTCCACCAATTTGCCTAAGCTCTCGGTTTCGTTTTCTCCCTCGGTGATAATCGTAATCTCACTGTCTGTTACAATCGCCAAAGACAGCACGCCCAAAATGGATTTGGCGTTAATCTTTTTACCGTCTTTTTCTACAAATACCTCGCAGGCGCAGGTATTGGCCAATTTAGAAAACAACGCTGCCGGACGAGCGTGCAGACCTGTTTTATTCTTTACTACAACTTTTTGTGATACCATTTGATTCTCCTTTTTTATCATCTAAATTTAACGTGATAACACGTTTATTGCCACTCATAAAACCAACATCCGGTTAAGGACAACTTCCGAAAACAATACTGTCCCTGCTTCTTTCCAATAACCGGCTCTGTACTGACGTTTCCACCCGGCCGCCGGTATTTCACTTCGCCAAAACATTTAATTTCTGGCCATAAAATCCGATACCAGATTGGTAACCTCTTTTTCCGTGGTGCAAAGCAAGGCCGCTTCCGCTAATTCCTTGCACTGCTCTTTGGTTACAGCCGCCATCAGCCGGCGAATTTTTAAAATAGAGGAAGCACTCATACTGAACTCATCCAGCCCCAGTCCCAAAAGCAGCGGTGCTGCCGTCAACTCACCGGCCATTTCACCGCACATACCTGTCCATTTGCCCTCGGCATGAGCCGCATCAATTACATTTTTAATCAAACGCAGCAATGCCGGATTATAGGGCTGGTACAAATACGATACTTTCTGGTTCATCCGGTCCGCCGCAAAACTGTACTGAATCAAGTCATTCGTGCCGATGGAAAAGAAATCCACCTCTTTTGCAAACGCATGCGCCAGTACCGCCGCCGCCGGAATCTCAACCATAATCCCCAACTCAAATTGGCCGACCGCATGCCCTTCCTGCTCTAATTCCGCCTTTACCTGCATCAAAATCTGCTTGGCCGCCCGAAACTCATCCAAAGTGGCAATCATCGGAAACATAATCTTTAAATTGCCGTAAACAGAAGCCCGCAGCAACGCCCGCAGCTGGGTTTTAAAAATATCAGGCTCATTCAGGCACAAGCGCACCGCCCGGTTGCCTAAGAAAGGATTCATCTCCTTCGGCAAGTCATAATAACTTAATTCCTTGTCCCCGCCGATATCCAGCGTTCTGACCACTACGCCCTTGCCGCCCATTTTTTCCAGCACACTGCGATAAGCCGCTAACTGCTCTTCTTCGGTCGGAAAATGGGTATTGCCCATGTACAGAAACTCTGTCCGGTACAGTCCGACCGCCTCGGCGCCGTTATCCAGTGCTCCTTTCGCATCCTCCGGCGAACCGATATTGGCTGCCAATTCCACATGATAGCCGTCAGCCGTCAGAGTTTTCTTATCCTTATATGCTTTCAGCATTTCTTTCTGTTCCAGCCAATCCCGGCGCTTCTGTTCATATCCTGCCTGCATTTCTGCCGGCGCTTCGGTCAAAACCAAACCGCTGATTCCATCCAAAATCAAAAGCTGCCCGTCACTGATTTGGGCATAGCCGTTTTGTGTGCCGACCACCGCCGGAATCTCCAGCGTTCTGGCCATAATCGCACTATGACTCGTCCGACCGCCGATATCAGTAACAAAGCCCTTGACAAAACGCTTATCCAAGAGAGCCGTATCACTTGGTGTCAAGTCCTTGGCTACAATAATAACTTCTTCCTTAATCTGCGTCGGATCTTGAATCAAAATTCCCTGAAAATTGCACAGCACTCGCTTGGACACATCTTTCATATCAGCCGCTCTTTCCCGCAGGTATTCATCCTCCATCGCCTCAAACATACTGATAAAGGTGTTTGCTACTTCAGAAAAAGCAAAGTCGCCGTTGACGCTTTCCTGCCGAATCTTGTCAAATGAACCGCCAGTCAGCTCCGGATCAGTCAAAATTTGAATATGCGCATCAAAAATGGCCGCATGTTCCTCGTCCAAGTTCAGTCTGGTTTTTTCCATGATTTCAACTAACTGCCGCCGGCTAACTTCAATTGCTGCCTCCAGCTTTTTAACCTCATCTTCTGCGTCCGCAACCGTCTGTCTGGTTACCACCGCTTCCGCTTGGGCAAACTTATATGCCTTTGCAATCGAATAACCGTCACTTGCTCCGATTCCCTTTATCGTCATTTCCGGTTCCTCCTTTTAGAGCAAATCCTTGAAAAAAGCTTCTTGTTCTCTTTGGTTTCCATGCAGAAATGCGCATGTTTCAGCCGTTTTTTCAGCCAGCAAACCGACTCGCCAACGCCATACCCTTTTACCCAAAGCGCACCATTTGTCTGCCTAAAAAATACTGCTTTATTAACTCTTAGTATATCATATTCTGGCGTTAGGGTCAAAAGATTTCTACAAGTTCAGATCAGCGAATGTCTCGCCGAAACTGTGCCGTCAGTCAGGCCTGACCTTCTGCTGATTGCTGCACCAGCAAATAGCGCCGGATTCCGGCCGCAATTCCGCTTTGATGATTGGATTCGGGCAGCACATAAACCGCCGCCTGTCTGACCGCTTCCACTGCGTTGCTGCATACGATGGAAGTACCGGCATATTCAAGCATTTCCAAATCATTGAGGTGATCCCCGAAAGCCGCCACTGCCTGCCGGTCAATGCCCAGCGCCTCGGCCAGCCACTTAACTGCCATTCCTTTGTTGACACCCCTGTCCATAATATCCAGCGCCTGAAAAGACGACTGGGTAATTTCCACTTTCGGCACCTCCGCCGCAATTTTCTCCCGCAGCGCTTTTAGCTTGAGAGCATCCTTTTGGGTAACAAACATCTTTTCACAAGGAAATTCGCTTAATTTCCGGTCTTTTAGAATATGTTTTTTAAAGTTAAACACAATTTCATCCGTCAGCTCCAAATCAATCTCATCGGTGCAAATCCGGCTCATGCCGTCATGCGAGTACAAATCGCACTCCGCTCCTGTCCGGTCGCAAATTGCTATAATTTTCCGAACCGCTTCGGGGTGGATTGGCCGGCGATAAACAATCTTGTCCGCCTGAACATCCCGAATAATTCCGCCATTAGAGGAAATAACATAGCGGACAAAGGAAAATCCCAAATAATATACCCGCATTAAAATTTCCGGTCGGCCCGAAGCTAACACCACTTCATAGCCATTTTCATTCAACTCCACCAGTGCCGCCGCATTTTTGCCCGAAATTGCCCGGTCGTTGTTTAACAGCGTACCGTCTAAGTCAAATACCGCCATTTTCTTCTTCTGTTCCATTTTTTTCCTTTCTAAAACGCCTCGTCCGCCGCTCCAATCCGGTACTTGGTATAACTTCCCTGCGGCGTCTGCCGAACCTCTAATTTTGCCGGAATCCGCTCTTTCAGTTCAGCTACATGTGAAATAATCCCAATCAGCTTACCTCCAGCCTGAAGCTCCAAAATACAGTCAACCGCTGCATCCAGCGACTCCGGGTCAAGCGTGCCAAAGCCTTCGTCAATCAGCAGCATATCTAACTCAATCCCGCCAGCATAAGCGGAAATCACCTCGGATAAGCCCAGCGCCATCGCTAATGCTGCCTTAAAGCCCTCGCCACCGGACAGGGTATTGACATTTCTGGTCTTACCAGTAAAAGCATCAAAAACTTCTATTTCCAGACCGCTTTGCCGTCCCCGATGCGTAACTTCTTCCTTTCGCTTTAAAGTGTAGCGGCCAGTCATTTTAGCCAGCCGGTAATTGGCCATCCGCAGTACATCTTCTAAAAAAACCGCCAGTACATAGCGCTCAAAGGTTAATTTTTTAATATTTTCTCCATTTGCCGCCTTAGCTAAAGCGGAAATGCCGGCATATTCTTTTTTTTCTGATTCTCGGCGTCCTTCCATCCGAATCAGTTCTTTCAGCACCCGCTCATTTTCATCGGCGCGGCGACGCAGCAAAATAGCCTGCTCGCCAGCGGCTGCCCGCTCTGCTTCTATCTTCCGGATTTCTTCTTCCGTTTGTGCCAGCGGATGCGGCCTTTCAATCGTTACTTCCTGACGCAGCCTTTTTTCTGTTTCCGTGCTCCTCAGCCATTCTTCACCATAGGCTTTGACCTCGGCCCGCAACACATCCTCGGCTGCCGCCTTGTCTGCGGTTTGCCGCCAGGTGGCTTCATCGGCAAAGTTCTGTGCCGTCAGCCGGCTTTGAAACTCAGCCTGCGCTTTTTGCCACTGTTCCTGTCTTTGCTGGCTGTGGCGCTCGGTTTCCTCCATAGCTGTCTGTGCCTGCGCATACGCAACCTGACTTTGGCGGTAATCTTTTTCGGTCTGTTTGCGTTTCGTTTCTGCTTCTGCCCGCTCCGTTTCCAGCTTTATCCGCCGCCGCTCCAATTCCTTAACCGCCGCCGGAGAGGCTTTTTCGCAGTACTCGTCCGAAATCGATTCCTTTAAAGCCCTGCCCTGTCCGGCTGCTTCATTTAATTCCGCCTGCTTTTGCCGGTATTCAGCCGTAATCTCTTTTTCCCGGCGCAGTAATTCTTCCTCGGCTGCCGCCGTCTGCTCCAGTTCCTTTTTAGCCGCTCGGCGCAGCTGAATCTGCCGGTCATATTCCGCCACCTGCTTTTGCATATCCGCCTGTTCCGTTTCCATTCGGCTTAAATATTGCCGAATCTCATCCAAATTCCTTTGCCCGCTTTCTGCTATCAGCTGCTCGGTCAACAGCCGGCTCTGGGCGGCTAATTCTGTTTGTTTTTTCAACAGCGCTTCCTGCTCCCGCCGGACTTCCTCTCTAACCTGCTCGGCTTCTTTTAAATCAGCCGTCTCCGCCTGTCCCAAATCGCCAACTGGCATCCGGTAAAGCCCTAAGCAAACCGGACAAATATCACCGTCTTTTAAATCCTGACGCAGCGCCAGCACATGATTATGGCGCAGCTTTTCCTGCTCGCTTTGATACCGCTTTTCCGCCGCGGCCAGCCGCTCCGCTAATCTCTGCTCCGCCGCTTTGCTCTCCATTTGCCGCTTACGGCAGCTTTCCTCTTTCTGCCAAAGCTCCTTCCACTTTAAAAATTGAGTTAGCTTTTGTTCCAACACGATCTTGGCGGCTTCACTTGATTCGGTCTCTTCTAAAGTCTGGCGCAGCTCTTTCATCCGTATTTGCAATTTTTCTTTCTGGTCGGTAAATTCCTGAAACTCTTTTTCTTTCACCAAGTTTTCCTGTTTCAGCCGGTTATAGCGCTCACGCAAATCCAGCAGCGAACGCAGCAGTGGAATCTCCCGGCCGAGGGTTTGCAGTTCCTCTCCGGCCGCTGCCAAGGCCGCCTGATATTCTTCAGACTGAAACGCCTGATACCTTTGCGCCAATTTCTCTTTTTGGGCTTCCGCTGCCTGTAAGGCCTCCTGCCGCTGGGCTTTTTCCGCTGCCAGCTGCTCCGCCTGCCTGGCCAAGTCCCGACATTGCTCGGCATAAGGCTTTAGCACCAGCGCCCGCCGGATGGCTTCCGCTTCCGCTTCTTTTTGCCGGATTTCCTCCGCCTGTGCTTTTAAACGCAGCAAATAGGCCTGTACCTGCTTTAGCTCCGACAATTTCTCATTTTCCTGCTGCCGGTAAAAAAGCGTTTCTTTCTTTTGCTGAACCTGAGCGGCCAACTGCTCGGCTTTTTCTTTTTTCGTTTCTGCCTGCCGGATATCGCTTTCGTTTTGCCGCCGGACAGCCGCAAACAGCTCCGGCCGGTCAATTTCCTCTTTGGCCAAAAGCTCTGCCAATCCGGTTTCTTTCTCCGGTGCCACCTGTAACTGCAAAATCCACTGCTGCTGCAGCTTTCTTATTTCCCTGATTTCTTTTTCCAACCGGTCGCTTTCCTGCTTTAAGGCTAACTGTAACTGCAAATATCTGGCTGCGTCAAAAATATCGCGTAAAATTGCTTCTCTTTCCTTGCTGTCGGCTGTTAAAAGCTTGCGGAACTCCCCCTGCGGCAGCATCATAATTTGCTTAAACTGATCCGCACCCAGCCCCAAAATCTCTCTGACTTTTTCATTGATTTCCGCAGCCTTTGTAAAAACCCAGGCAGCGCCGCCGGCATCGGTATAGGACAACTCCGCTTTGGCTGCCACCTCGGTTACACCCTCGCCGGATTTTTTGCGCCGCATCTGGCGCGGCTGCCGGTAAATCCGGTAGCTTTGCCCCCTGACCGCAAAAATAAGTTCCACTTCCGTCAAAACATCATCCCGGGCAAAATCACTGCGCAGCTCCTCCGGTTTTCTTTCCTGGCCGCTGGCTTCTCCGAACAGAGCATAGGCAATCGCATCAAAAATCATGGTCTTGCCGGCTCCGGTCGGCCCGCAAATCAGGAAAACCGGTTCTTTATCCATCTGCTGAAAATCAATCACTTCTGTACCAGCAAACGGGCCAAAAGCTGTCATGGTTAATTTAATCGGTTTCATTGCCGCTTCTTCCTCCGCTTTCCCGCCAGTGCTGTAAAGCTCCCGGCTCCGGCTGCTCGCCGGTCACCTCTTCATAAAACTCGGAAAATAACAGCCAAATATCCTTCCGGCTGATGGCAGCACCGCTCTGCTCGGTGCCGACTCCGGTCAATTCCTGCTCCTTTTGGTACTCCAAACCCAAAATATTCGGGTAAACCGCTTTTAAATCGCTGATCGGATCGAGCAATACCTGCTTGTCTTCCAAAACCGCCAACACATAATCTTCGCTTTGTTCCCGCCGGCCGCGCTCTAAGATTTCCGCCAGCGTTCCCCGGACGATGCGCAAATCCCGCCTGACCGGCAAGCTTTCCAGCCGGATGGTCAACTCTTCCTGCCAATCCAAAACTGTCAGCGACTTTTTATGATTTGCCTCGGAAAAAGAGTATTTTAACAGCGACCCGGCATAGCGAACGCTTTCTCTCCCGATTTGCTGCGGCTTATGCAAATGCCCTAAAGCAACATAATCAAACGCATCCAACAGTCCCGCCGAAATATGGTCAGCTCCGCCAATCGACAGCGGTCGCTCTGAATCCGACTCCTCTGGCTCTTCCGCCTGAGAGCTGCTAAAAAAAGCATGCAGCACCGCAATGTAGCGCTTGGTGGGCTGCCCCTGCTGCCCTGCCGCTTCTTTTTCTGCCTGAATCCGATCCGCTATCGGAGATAGAATCCGGCTCATCGCATCCTGTGCACTGCGAATCTTCTCATCCTCATAAAGAGTGCGCACTGCCGCCGGGTCGGCATAGGGGATTGGATAAATCTCCCACTCGCCAAACTCATCACGAAAAGAAAGCGGCTTAATTTCCCGGTCTAATTTTGCCCGCAAATAAAGACCGGATTTTTCCATTAAGCTGCTGCCAAAATCCAGTCTTTCCGGATGATCATGATTCCCGGCAATCACCACCATCGGTATTTTTAATTCCAAAATAATTTTTTCAAAGCATTCATTTAAAAGCCGGACTGCTTCTACCGGCGGATAGGAACGGTCATAAATATCCCCCGATAGGAGAATCAGATCCGGTTTTTCCTGCTCTAAAAAAAGAAAAAACTGACGCAAGAAAAATGCTTGATCCTCGTGCAGGTAAGTTCCCCCCAAAAGCTTTCCTAAATGCCAATCAGCGGTATGAATGATTTTCATGCTCAAACCCTTCTTTTATAAATACGGTGCTAAAATCGACAACACAATCGTTAAAACCATAACAACTGCAATCCCGATTGCGATTCTTTTTTGTACTTTTCGACTGTAAAACAAGAGGAACTCCTTTCTTCTCTGCCATTTTTTCTCATGCTAAGTTTCACTTTGACAGAAAGTTTTTTTTGATATATACTATAGACATCGGCAAAATTCTTTTTTATCTCCAATATCTTTTCGTTTGCCGGAATACCTTTTTCCATTCCTAATCCGCCGGATTATATGCTCTGCCGGCTGATTTTGGAAACCGACTATTTGGAAAGGATTTTCGTATGCCCAATTTTACAATACCTTCTTTTTTTATTTTATTCCTGACCTTTTTGTTTATCTGGACTCACAATCTGCGCAAACGGCAAGAAAAGCACGAAGCGGAAAAGGAAGCCTTTTGGGGTAAAGAAGAGCGGTCGCTGTCCGTCCGCAAAAAAGAAATCCCGGCTGAGCTGTATTTTCACCCCAACATTTCCCGCTTCAATTTTCCGGCACTGGACTTAGAGCCAGCCGCCGCCGAAAAGTATAAAACTCTGGAAAAACAAATCCGTGGCAGCGTTTCTTTACCGATGCTTTCACTCAGCAACATGAGCAATACCGATCTGCGCCTGAACTTCGGTACTGCCAATCAGCCGGTGATCGCCCAAGCGGAAGAAAACTATGAAGCTTTTTTGAGCTTTCTTTATGAATATGCCATTTTGATGAACGAGCATGAGCACGCTGACGAAGCCATTACTGCTCTGGAAGAAGCCATCCGGCTCAAATCCGATATCTGTCAGCATTATTTTCTGCTGGCCGACCTTTATCAGGCACAATCTTCTTCCGAGTCCCTGCAGGTCTTAACCGCTCTGGTTCAGGATATGGATTCTTCTTCCAAACAAAGAATTCTGAATTATTTAGCAAAGTTATCGTAGTCTTTCTTTTTTATTTTTTTTCGTATATTCAATTACCGATTTTTTCTGAGCCTGAACATGTGCAACCGCTAATACCGTCGCCAGTTCAGGTTCTTTATTTTTAAGTGCGTCCACAATTTGCAAATGTTCCGCCACTAACTGTCCATGATCAGCGATATGATAAATATATTCCATCCGGTAGCGATAGATTTGCTCTCTTAAATTGTTTAAAATCTGAATCAGCTTATCATTGCCGGATGCCTCAAAAATAATATCATGAAACGCCACATCCCATTCCAGCACTTTATCCTTGTCCTTATCTGTCACTGCCTTAATAAATTCCCGATTGACCCGCATCAAACGTTCAACATCTTCCGACTGCATATTCTCGCAAGCCAGCCGAATCGCCAGTCCTTCTAAGGTCGCCCGGACTTCCAGCACGTCGTTAATGTCCTTTTCGGTAATATTGGCTACTTCAGCGCCTTTGCGGGGAACCATGACAACCAGCCCTTCCAACTCCAGCTTACGAATCGCTTCCCGAATCGGCGTCCGACTGACGCCCATTCTGTCAGCTAACTGATTTTCCATCAGCCTTTCACCCGGCTGAAAATCGCCCCGCAGGATTGCCGTCCGCAGATTTTTAAAAACAACGTCCCTCAGCGGTAAATAATGATCTAAATTTACTTGCATTTCTGCCACATTAAGCCACCTTCCTTGCCCCGTTTCATTTACGCCTTCAACCTTAATAACTTTACTTATTATATCGAATTTCCGCCGGCAAGTAAATATCTTTTTGTTATTTTAAATAACTCAACTTTCCCATGTTCGTTAGAACAGTCTTTTTTAGGCTCGTTGCTTCCAGAAAGGCTACGCCTTTCGGCGGCGGGCGGGAACGATAGGCAAATTGCGATGCCATCGGCCGAAAGTGGAGTCCATGCACCCGCTCTCTGAGCGGGATAGAGCCAAAAAAGACTATGGCAGATTGCCCGCCCGGGCAGAAGTGCGCAGCACTTCGATCAGGGGAAAGTTGAGTAAATAACAAAAAGAGCAACGTCCCGAAAAACTTTGCTCTTTCTATGGGCGGTACAGGACTCGAACCTGCGACTTCCACCATGTCAAGGTGACACTCTACCAGCTGAGTTAACCTCCCGCTGGAAATATGATAACAGATAGCCGTCTTTTTGGCAAGCATTTTTTTTCGAAAAAATTCTTGGTAAATTGCAATAGTAAATGTCCTCTTTTTTTAAAGAAAAATTGGCTGCTCT
>CAUUKX010000077.1:0-10178 GCA_963545585.1 uncultured Lachnospiraceae bacterium | reverse complement strand
CCCGGGCAGAAGTGCGCAGCACTCCAATCAGGGGCAGGTCGCCCACAAATGGCTTTCCTAAACTGTAACTTTTATTTTAAGGACTTTTACCAGCTTTGTCAATTAAGATTTTCATTCAGCGAGCTGTTAAGATTTTAAAAATACAGCCGATACTTAAGATGTAGAGCAATATGTTTGATTTCGCTTTATTATCTTTTTACTTGATTCCTAACTCAAATATATTTCTTTTGTGTTCTGTTCGGCGCGGTGTTTCGCTCCGAGCCAAACTGTTTGTTTAAGAAAGGAATCATGTCATGCGTCAAACCTTTGATCCCCCTGATTCATACACCGAAAAAGCGACTCCCTTTTCTTCTTTCACTTTTTTGTCGATGCGGGAATCCGATCAGGACATTCCTGTTTCCGAAAAGAAAAAGTTTACTTTTCTAATTTTTGATTTTGAATTTTGCCTGCCGTTTGACATTTCTTTTTCTGCCTCCATGCTGGCTAATATTCCCGTTTCGGTTAATTCCATTGATTATATTCCTTTTCATTTTACCTGCAGCAAAGCGCCCGGCGGAGACCGTTCCTATCAAAAAAAGTTTTTCGGTGCATTATGGTACAAAGTACCAAGCAGTTGGGAAGATGTTCATCTGGCCGTTCCGCTGGCGCAGGCATGATAATTTAAAAAAATAAAAGAGACTATACGAGTGCAGGCTGGAGGCAACAATGCGAAGCACGCTTGCGGGCATAAGCATTTTTGCCGAACAGCCTATATGAGCGCTGATGCGGAGAGAAAATCCGCAGGATTTTCTCTCACTCACGCTTGATTTATGGTATAATATTGCGCAATAAAAGCGTGAGTGCAGGCTGGAGGCAACAATGCGAAGCACGCTGGCGTGCGAAAGCATTTTTGCCGAACAGGCTATATGAGTGCTGATGCGGAGAGAAAATCCGCAAGGATTTTCTCGCACTCACGCCAAATCTATGTTATAATGAATTCAATCAGCAACCAAATAAATGTACCGGAAGGAGGACTTACTATGTATCAGGCAAATGAAAAACGCTATGAACAAATGCCTTACCATCGCTGCGGCAACAGCGGCTTAAAGCTGTCGGCACTGGCTCTCGGCCTATGGCAGAACTTTGGCCATGAAAGCAATATCGCTCAAATGGAGCAAATCTGCCGGACTGCTTTTGACCACGGCATCACTTATTTTGATTTAGCCAATAATTACGGTTATCCCTATAACGGCACGGCCGAGCTGAACTTCGGCACTATTTTGAAAAAAGGTCTGGGGCAGTACCGGAACGAGCTTTGTATTGCCACCAAAGCCGGATATGATATGTGGCCCGGCCCTTACGGCACCAAAAACGGCTGCCGCAAGTATCTGATTACTTCTTTAGAGGACAGCTTAAAACGCATGGATCTTGACTATGTTGATATCTTCTATCATCATGTTTACGATCCGGAAACACCGCTGGAAGAAACCGCACTGGCACTGGATCAGGTTGTCCGTCAGGGCAAAGCCCTTTATGTCGGAATCTCCAATTACAATCAGGAGCAAACCAAAAAAATCGCCAAGATTTTCAAAGAACTGAAAACACCGTTTATTGTTAATCAGCCTTCTTACTCCATCTTAAACCGCTGGATTGAGGACGACGGCTTGAAGAACTTTGCCGAGCAAAATGGTATCGGTTTGGCCGTTTATTCGCCGCTGTCACAGGGACTTTTAACCAGCCGCTACTTAGACGGTGTTCCGGAGGATTCACGCTACTACAAAGCCAACACCGGGCTTAAACAAAAGCTGACTCAGGAAATGAAAATTCGTTTAATCGAGCTGAACTTCTTAGCCCAAAAACGGGGACAAACTTTGTCGCAAATGGCAATTGCTTGGCTGTTACAGGATAAAGCCATTACTTCCGTCATTATTGGTGCCAGCCGGCCGGAGCAGGTGGAGGAAAATGTAAAAGCCTTAGAAAACTTACAATTCACCGCTCAGGAATTAAAAGAAATCTATATTTTGGCCACCCAGAAGATTTAACATATTTGAGCGACCAAAACGATAACCATTCATTCTCCTTTCCCTGCCGTCTTTTATAGGCTGCCGCCGGACAAAAGGCAAAGCCCTTGGCAGAGAAAGACATAATAAAGAAAAAGCTGCTGACAGTGATGGCAGCGTCACTGCCGGCAGCTCTGTTTTTTATTCGGGGTGCAAGACAAGTATTTGCCACTTTTTCTTTGCCTGTTTTCCCTCAATCGTTTCTAATTTTATTCGCTCAACTTTCCCCTAATCGAAATGCTGTGCATTTCTGCCCGGGTGGGTGATCTCTCTAAAAAACTGTTCTGTCAAATATGGGAAATCAAGTTATTCAAACTCCATTTTGTTAATCGCCATCTTCATCATCCCATCGCCTATTCGCGCAAGGAAACGATGAGAACAACGAATATTAGGGCTTTTCATGTCATAATACCCTAACATATAGCCTTTTGAAGTCACTTTTATTTTTTCTGACCAGTTTAGTTCTCTTATCGGATTGTTGACATAAAAGAATCCCTCGACATCACGAATCCCCATATTTTTCAGCGTTTTTGACATCATCAGCTTCAAACCAAGCTTACCTACACTATCAAACACCAAGCAGCCGCCTTTATATCTTGAGGCAAGCTCTAATACCAGCGCCTTTACTTCCGCCATCTTAAAATAATGAAATACTCCCGCCGCAAAGAAAATGGCACCCTCCGCACTATCAATCTGATCCATCCACGAATAATCTTTCAAGTCGCAGGCAATGCTCTTTTCTCGAGCCTCATCAGCAATCAGCGCTTTACGAACTGCTATCACATCGGGAAAATCCACATTTACAATATGGCAAAGCCCATTGTCGCAAGCCTTTCCCGTTTCATCTAAGCCGCAGCCAAGATTTACCAGCGTTGCTTTCGGATGCTTTTTCAGATATTCTTTAATCTCCCAAATAATATCCAGCTGCCTCATTGCCGCTTCAAGCGAACCGAATTCATACAAAAATGAATGATTCTTTTTTTCTAATTCTGTAAAATCATAATCTAATCTGGCACATAATTTTTCGGCAAAACTATCGGTATAGAGTTCAGGAAACTTTTCAGAACACATTTTTCTTCCGTATAGCGGAACCATCAGCGTTTCTTGAACCGTATTTTTTTCTATCCTAACTTTTTCCATCGTCATCGCATCTCCTATATTTTCCGCAATTTGCCTATTGTTCCCGCCCGCTGCCGAAAGCCATAGCCTTTCCGGCAGCAGCTTTTTACATTCCTGTACTGCAAACCATGTTCCGTGCGTTTCCTTTCCACTGGCGTACCAATCTTAAATTTTATTTCCCGGTCAGCAGCCACTTCCACATCGGAACAACATGAATCGGGATTCCATTCTGCTCCAGCTCTGCTTCCTCACTATTAGTAAGCAGCAGGCATTCAGCGTCTGGAATAAAATTCCGAAGCCTGACAAATGCATTTACTTCTCTTGTTTTGGTATCAAAATCATCCAAAACTTTGCAGCTGACCTGAATGGCCAGATTTGCTGTCGGTACGTAAAAGTCAATTTCAACATTAGTTTCAAAATAAAACACATTGTCCTGACCATATCGGCGAATTAGTTCAATTGCCACCAGATTTTCCAGCCGTGCTGCCGCACTGTCCATAACCAGCAGCCCCAAAAGACCGACATCCATAAAGTAATACTTAGGCACGGTTTCCTTGACTGCTAACTTTGCCGTGTAGCTGTAAATGGTAAAAAGCAAATAGGAATCCCGCATATAGCCGACATAATTTATCACTGTCTGTTTGCCAATCGATAGCCCTGCATTTTTTAAGATATTGGTCAGTCGATTATAGGATATTGGCCTCATAACCGATTCTGCTATTTTTTTTAAAATCAGGCGGATGGCAAAATCATTGGTAATCTTATTTCTGGTGATAATATCGCCAATATATATGGTTTGATAAATGCTGCTTAAATATTCCCGCTTGTTCCGAATGGTTATAATTTCCGGAAATGCCCCAAATTTGATATATTCCTCGTAGGCCTTAACCAAATCAGCCTTAACCGCCGTGCTGACTGCCTGCAAATAATCCTTGGCCTTGCCCAGCGCCAGCAAATACTCCGCAAAAGAATATGGAAATATCTGGACAATCATAAACCGCCCGCCCAGAGTTGAGGCAATTTCACCGCTTAACATTTGACTGTTGCTGCCGGTAATATTTATTTTGTATTTCATATCCGCCAAGCGGCGGACAAATTTTTCCCAGCCTTTTATATTCTGAATTTCGTCCAGAAAAATATAGGGTTTTTGGTTTGACCCTGCCGTTTCCATACCGATTTCCAATATTAGGTTCAAATCTTCTGTGCCGATTTCCAAAAAACGCTCGTCCTCAAAGTTCGCATATAAAATTTGCTCCGGCCGAATACCGGCAGCCAGCAGACGCCTGATCTGCTGATACATCATATAGGATTTGCCGGTGCGTCTTATGCCGACAAAGCAATAATTAACCGTATCCTCCAGCTCATAATCCCGCCGGATCATTCCTTCCTTTAAGTACATCTCTTTTTGGTCAAGCAATATCTGCTTTAAATAATCTCTGTTCATTTTTATTCACCGTCCTGTCTACAAGACAATTATATATTATTTTTGTCTTTTAGACAAGACATTTATTGATTTTTTTGTCTTATAATCAAGACAAAATTAATATTTTTTTGTTCTATAGGCAAGACAGCCTTATTTTTTTCTCTATTTGTTTGCTTTACTATTCTAAACCAAGGCTCATAATTCGTCAACTTTAACGAATTATGAGCCCCTTGCCTGAATGGAAATCTTTTCTCTCTATCGCTTTCCGATTCGGTCTTTTACTTTTTTTCACTTACATACCGCTGAATAGCATCGCACACATACTGCGCCGTTCCTGCGCCAAATTGATCTATGTTTTTCTTAAACTCTGGATCTTGGGCGTAACCATAACCAATGCTGGAAAATACTTTATTAGAACAGTCAAAACAATATTTGCACAGATGTTCCTGTAAGTTCTTGGCTAATTCTACATTTTCTTTGGCCACAGCTTTTAATCCGTTGCCCATATTTTCCGAAAAAGCAAAGAAAATTTGATTAAACCCATCTGTAATTTCCTGCTCTTTTCCTTTTTGCCTTTCCAGCGCCTTCTCCACAACTTCCTTGCCGTACTTATCCATTGCGGCTTGCTTATATCTCTGATTGTCCTGATAGGTAAAGCCGTTAAACTTTTCTTTGGTCGACATAGTAGTTCTCCTTTCCTCCGACTCAATTGTTTTTTCTAAAGTGGCTATCAGGATTAGAAGTCTTTGCTTTTCCGTTTGCATTAAGGTCAGCTGCTTTCTTAAATGAGGCAGCAGCTCATCATCCCCTGTTTTCAGCAATTCTTTTATCCGCTTCAAAGAAAACCCCAAATATTTATAGAATAATATCGTCTGCAAAATTGACATATCCTCTTCTGAATAATATCTGTATCCATTTTTCTGTTTGCGGGGGGATAATAATCCAATCTCATCATAATGATGTAAAGTGCGCACCGATACACCACTGATTTCACTGACCTTTTTAATCAAATACATCGAATCACCTCCTGACAATTTTAGTATAAACTATTCCGTTATGTTATAGTCAAGCCCTTTTAGGGAATTTTTTTTGAAAAAAATTCCAAAATTTCCCCTACAAAAAGCCGGCAGGAACACCCCACCGGCTAAAAACTTATTTTTTATCAACGATCCGACCTAAGCAAAAATCATTTCTTGCACCGCCAAAGCGTCAATCCTCAAAAACCGCGCACGAATCCGGCATATACGAAACCGTGCTTTTGCCTTTAAAACTGGCTGTACTTAAACACAATCGTTGCCAGCGGCGAAACCTTCAGGCCAATCGAGTACTCCTTGCCGTCATACGGAATCATTTCGCTGTGAATCGGCTTTTCATTGCAGATACCGCTGCCGCCGTATTTGACATCATCGCTGTTTAAAATTTCGGTGTATACGCCTTCATACGGCACACCGATCCGGTGCAAAGTCTTGGGCACCGGCGTAAAATTACTAACCACCACGATACAGTCATTCGGATTATCGGCCTTGCGGACAAAGGAAACGATACTTTCCTCCGAGTCCTGACAATTAATCCATTCAAAGCCCAGATAATTATAATCCATCTGCCACAGCGCCGGTTCTTTCCGGTACAATACGTTCAAATCCCGAACATACTCTTTCAACTGCCGGTGCTTATCGTATTCCAGCAGATTCCAGTCCAAACTCTTATTCTCGCTCCATTCATCAAACTGTCCGAACTCACCGCCCATAAACAGCAGCTTTTTGCCGGGATGACCGTACATAAAGCCGTAAGCACAGCGGAGATTGGCAAACTTTTGCCAGTAATCGCCCGGCATTTTACCAATCATGGAACCCTTGCCATGCACCACCTCATCATGGCTCAGCACCAAAATAAAGTTTTCCGTATAAGCATAAATCATGCTGAAAGTCAAATCGTGATGATGGTATTTGCGATGAATCGGCTCTTTTTCAATATAGCGCAGGAAATCATTCATCCAGCCCATATTCCATTTAAAGCCGAAGCCCAAACCGCCCATATCCGTCGGCCGGGACACACCGTGCCAGGAGGTCGATTCCTCAGCAATCATCATCGCCTGCGGATTTCTCTGATAAACGATGGAGTTTAAATGCTTGAAAAACTCAATCGCATCTAAGTTTTCCTTGCCGCCGTGCGGATTCGGAATCCATTCGCCGCTTTCCTTGCCGTAGTCCAGATACAGCATCGAAGCCACTGCATCAACCCGCAGTCCGTCGATGTGAAATTTCTCAATCCAGTATAAGGCATTGGCAATCAAGAAGTTCTTTACTTCATTGCGGCCGTAGTTGTAAATCAAAGTTCCCCAGTGCGGATGCTCGCCCTGCCGCCTATCGGCATGCTCGTACAGCGCCGTTCCGTCAAACCGAATCAAGCCATGTGCGTCCTTGGGGAAATGTGCCGGCACCCAGTCCAAGATGACACCAATGCCATGCTGATGCAGGTAATCTACAAAATACATAAAATCTTCCGGCGTACCGAAGCGCGAGGTCGGTGCATAATAGCCCGTTACCTGATAACCCCAAGAAGCATCCAGCGGATGCTCCGTCACTGGCATCAACTCGACATGTGTATATTCCATTTCCTTAATATATTCCGTCAGTTCCTCGGCCAGCTGCCGATAATTTAAAAAGCCGTTTTCGCCATTTCGCCGCCATGAGCCCAAATGCAGTTCATAAATCGACAGCGGCGAATTTAAGGCATCCTTTTTTTCCTTGGTTTTGCGCCATTCCTCATCCTGCCACTGATAGCGATTGATGTCAAAAGTGATAGAGGCCGTTTCCGGTCTTTTTTCGGCATAAACGCCATAGGGGTCATATTTTTCAAAAACATAGCCCTCCTGCGTCCGAATTTCATATTTATAATGCTCATTTTCTCCCAGCTGCGGGATAAACAATTCAAAAATACCACACTCCGGAAGCCGGCGCATCGGGAAAATCCGACCGTCCCAGCCACAGAAATTACCGACCACCGAAACTCGGACGGCATTGGGTGCCCAGACGGCAAACAGCACACCCTTCACTCCGTTTACTTCCGTAATATGTGCGCCCAACTTTTCATAAATCTGATAATGATTGCCCTGCGCAAACAGATATTTATCCAAATCGCTAATCACCGGCGCAAAGCTATATGGGTCTTCCCTGACCCAGGCATTGTCCTGATGATCGGTATAATGCAGTTCATAGTCTATTTTCTCTGGCAGCTCAACCGTAAAAAAGCCGTTCTCTCTTACTTTTTCCAGTTCTATCGTCTGCCCGGTCTTTTTGTCCACTGCCGAAATGGTTTTAGCAAAAGGCTGATAGGCGTTAATATAATATTTTCCCTCCCACGGATGAATGCCTAAAATATGATGAGGATCGGCATGTCTGGCTCCAGTCAGCTCATTCATTTCTTCAATATTAATATACTCTTTCATAAATACATCCTCCCTAATTCCTTTCGCAGCCATATAGAAACCATAGCCCTTGCCTAAATGCAGAGTAAGCCAAACCTGCCATTCAGCCGCTGGAATATCCCGCATGCTGTTTTCCTTTGAAGCCCGGATATCCAGATGCAGAAAGCATTTCTCTCAAAACCCCAAAATCGTTTTGATAAGCCGGTCTGTTTTAACAAAAATATCATTAAAATATGACTTTTTCTCTGCAATACTTACAAGAATTATTATAACATAAATTTTTTATTTTTACTACTGTCTCTGAAAATATTTAAACTGCGAAAGGCACATCATGCTGCACTTATGCAGGCAAGCTGCTCATTCCCCGTTATCCGGCTGTTTAAATGATTTTATGCAGCAATGCTTCCTGTAAGGTCTGGGAAAAATTAATTCCCTGCCTCTCGGCTCGTTCATTCAGCCACTGGGGCAGGGTGAGAGTTTTTTTCACGGAGCGGTCAAGCGTTTCTTTGCTTCATTTTAGGTAAATGGTAAGTAATTCAAATGAGCCTATCTTTTGAAAGAAAGCAAAAAGAGCCTGCAATTTCTGCAAACTCTTTTATACTGATAAAAACTAAGCATGACAATATATCAAATGTAAGCGCCGTTCTCACCGCATTACCGCTTCTTAAAATTCCAAGTTCCCTTTCACATCCTTCAGCAATTCAACATAGGCTTCGCGGCCGCCCTCGCCAAACTCAATTTCTGTAAAATCTTCTTTTTTCAAATCTTTAACCGCATATTTTCCCTGATAACAGCCGGTAATCGAAAATTCGCTTTCATAAACGCCTTCACCGTTTTCTTTCAGGAATAAATAATACTTCTCCCCCACTGTCATCGGCCGATAACCCTCGATTGTACTATAATATTCCTGCCCCTGCTTATTTTTTGTTAAAAAATAATCTTCCCACACATAAATTTTATCACCTACTGCCACTTCCTTTTCATTTTTCAGAATTTTCATTACCTTAACCATTGTTTTGGTCACGCCATAACTGGTAGTCCCATCTGACACGGCAACCGGCGTATCTTCTTTTTCATCTAAAACCAAAACCTCAGCCAATACCTGCGTTTCTCTCAATAAATCTTGATAACTGCCCGCCAAAATTTTCAGTTCCGCCTGCCCCTCAGCAAACCAGCGGGTATTCTCTTGCTTTGACCCCGCTGACTGACAGGCCGTCAGAACAACAACTGCAACCCCTAAAGCAAATAGATTTTTCTTTTTCATATCTGCTCCTCACTTCCTAATCAGCAATTCTTGTTTCCAATTTTATTTTATTACTATTTTTATAAATAATCTATTCGCAATATAACTATATATTCTTCTATTTTTTTGTTTATTTTTTTATTTTCGGCTATTTTTCTAAACAAAATAAAGTAAACATAATCTAAAAATATATAAATTGTTTTAATAAAAATGATTCTCTTTCAATAAATATTGGCTGTCTACTCTATTTTAAATTTAACACCCGGCGTTAAACAAACAAAAATACTAATTTATTGACTCTACTATCCTTATCCAATTTTTTCGCCATCACAAAAAAGCTTACCAGTTTTAATCCCGATAAGCTTTTTTCGTAGCGATGAGAGGACTTGAACCTCCGACACTGCGGGTATGAACCGCATGCTCTAGCCAGCTGAGCTACATCGCCATATTAAATTGATTCCCATTCAGGCAAACAGGCATTTAACCTATATCGTCATTCGGTATTTCGCTAAATTACAAATGACTTGACCAAACTTTAAATAATTTCAAAAACGCACCAGCAAAAAACAACCGTTACTATTTTCAAATGGGCGCTACAGGGCTCGAACCTGTGACCCCCTGCTTGTAAGGCAGGTGCTCTCCCAGCTGAGCTAAGCGCCCATACGACCCAAAGGGGACTCGAACCCCTGACCTCCGCCGTGACAGGGCGGCGTTCTAACCGACTGAACCATTGGGCCAAAAAGTCACTAACAGGGGTAGTAGGACTCGAACCCACGACATCCGGTTTTGGAGACCGACGTTCTACCAACTGAACTATACCCCTACAAACCAACTATACCGGATTGCTCCAGCTTTCGCCTCCCGCAATCCTAACAAAATCATTCGTAATCCGCCGTTTTTTCACAAAAACAGCTCCTTACTCATGCT
>CAUUKX010000076.1:0-10313 GCA_963545585.1 uncultured Lachnospiraceae bacterium | reverse complement strand
ACATTTGGCTACGTTTTCCGTCCGCTTTGGCCAAAAGCCGGAAAAAGAGGAAATCATAAAGGCGTTGGCCGAGTTTAAAGGACTGCCTCAAGAATTGGAACTGCCGTCGGCACCGCAACAGTTTATTCATTACTTTACCGAAAATGACCGGCCGCAGACGCATTTGGATCGGGACATGGAAAAAGGCATGGCGGTATCAGCCGGCCGGCTGCGGGAGGATACTATTTTTGATTACCGTTTTATCGGCTTATCGCATAATACTTTACGCGGTGCAGCCGGTGGAGCGGTGTTGATTGCTGAATTGTTGAAGGCGCAGGGATACTTGAAATAGCGAAAGCGCGAAAAGGGGGAAAATCCGAGCGGGGCTTAGCGCAAAAGGATTTATCATCTTTTGACGCACTGACAATATAAAGCCGGCGCATGCTTTGGTAAAGGCCCGCACCGGTAAAATCGGAAGCAGTCTTGTATTATGGGCACAAAATTGAAACAAAGGAAAGGAAGTTATGAATAAGTTTTTGATTAAAGTAATGGCGCTGATCAGCGTTTTGGCGTTGTTTTCGGTGACAGCTTCGGCGGCTGGTGAGGAGGAATACGCCAATAAACTCAAACTTTTGGGCGTTTTTCGGGGAACCGAACAGGGCTTTGAGTTAGAGCGTCAGCCGACGAGATTAGAGGGCTTGGTGATAATGCTCCGGCTTTTGGGCGAGGAGCAGAATGCTTTGCGCTTTCAGCCGGAAACGGAGTTTTTCACCGATGTTCCGGAATGGGGCAAGCCTTATGTTTATTATGCCTATCAGCAGGGGATTACCAAGGGGGTGAGCGAGAATACGTTTGCACCGGAGGTGTCGCTCCAGTCGTATGCATTTTTGACCTATATGCTGCGGGCGATGGGCTATCGAGACGGCGTGGACGATTCGGCTGATTTTGTCTGGAATCAGCCGGAGCTGTTTGCTATGTCTAAAAACTTAGTCAATGAAAGCCAGTTGTCTAACTGGTCAATCAATCCTTTTTACCGGAAAGATGCGGTCAAAGTGGCCTATACTGCTTTGAACACCAAGACCGCCGGCGGCAAAATGCTGGCCGAAGAATTGATGAACAAAGGCGTTTTTAGTAAGGCGCAGGCGCTTTTGGCGGAACTGGCACTGACAGATGCCCCAGCCGAACCGAAGTCGGCGGATTTGGCGGTTGAAAAATCTGTTAAAAAAGAAGATTATAACACCCTGCCGCTGACCCGGCAAAAGCCGTCTTCACTGGCCGAAGTCAGCGAAGCGGTTAAACCAGAATTTCCCGATGAAAAGCCTTATTTTTTAGCTGGTTCGGCTACTGCGACCAGGGAGCAGCTTTATCTGTGGGCCGCACGCAAGGGCATGTCGGAGGAAGGCTTGGCGTTGATCGATATTTATTTTGAAGTTTGCCAGAAAAAAGGCTTAAATCCTGTGATTCAATATGCGCAGATGTGCCATGAAACCGGATTTTTATATAAGGTATCCAGTATGGCGGGCTTGGATACTTCTTTTCATAATCCTTGCGGTTTAAAGGTGACCGAGGGCGGAGACGGCTTTGTTGCCGGTTCGCATAAACGCTTTGCCGATTGGCGGGAAGGGATTGAGGCGCATACCGATCATACCGCGCTGTATGCCGGTCTGGCGGGTTATCCCAAAGCCGATACGCCTGATCCGAGACATTTTCCGTTTTTAAAAGGTACGGCGGTAATGCTTTCCGATTTAAGCGGCAAATGGGCACCGTCGTGGTATTATCACCGCAAAATTTATCAAATGCTGCAGGAAATTGAGGCAGTCGGTACAGCCGGAAAATAAATTCAGGATAAAACTGACAGCGCTTTCAGGAAAGTTTAGTTCAGTCAATTCCGCCTTCCGCTTGCGAAGCCAGATGGAGAGCGGAATTTTACTTGACTATCCGGGGAGCAGTGATTATAATGGAGTTTGAGATTTTTACCGACAGGAGGAAGAAAAAAGAATGAAAAAACAGAAAATGACCAAATTTTTAGTGGCGCTGCTGGTGCTGGCAATTGCCGTATATACGGCCGCCATGGGATTTGGCAGCAAGCAAATCGGCAGCATTAGGGATATCAAGCTGGGTCTTGACTTGGCCGGCGGTGTCAGCATTACCTATGAAACCGTTACCCCCAACCCCAGTAAGGAAGCGATCAGTGATACGATTTTTAAATTAGAGCGCAGAATCACCGACAGCGGCTACACCGAATACGAAGTGTATCGCGAAGGTGAAAATCGGATCAATGTTGATATTCCCAATGTCAACGACCCGGAAAAGATTTTGCAAGAGTTGGGAACGCCGGGCAGTTTGGCTTTTGCCGATGAAACTGGCAAGGTGATTTTAACCGGAGCAGACATTAAAAATGCGCAGCCGCAAAAATCAACCCAAAGTGTCAGCGGATCTTATGAGATTGCTTTGGAAATGACGGATGAAGGCGCTAAGAAGTTTGAGGAAGCAACTGGCGCCAATATCGGCAAGGTCATTCATATTCTGTATAATAATCAGGTTTTGCTTTCGCCGAATGTGCAGCAAAAAATATCCGGCGGCCGGGCAGTTATTACCAATATGGAAAATCATGATGTTGCTAACCGGATGGCATCTTTTATTCGAATCGGTGCGCTGCCTTTGGAATTGCAGGAGTTGCGTTCCAATATCGTCGGCGCCAAAATGGGACAGGACGTGATTGCAACTTCCTTAAAAGCAGGTGCAATCGGGATTGCTTTAATTTTCTTGTTTATGATTGTTTTTTATGGCGTGCCGGGCTTGGCAGCATCGGTGGCTTTGGTCTTTTATTCGGCACTGGTGATTGTGATCTTGAGCTTGGGTAATATTACCTTAACTTTGGGCGGAATCGCCGGTATGATTCTATCGGTTGGTATGGCGGTGGATGCCAATGTTATCATTTTTGCCCGGATTCGGGAAGAACTGCGGGAAGGCAAAAATATTCAGGCAGCGTTAAAGGCCGGTTTTAACAAAGCGCTGTCGTCAATTGTCGACGGCAATATCACTACCCTGATTGCAGCGGCCGTGCTGTATGTCATGGGCACCGGAACGATTCGCGGCTTTGCCATTACGCTGGCGCTTGGTATCATTGTGTCGATGTTTACTTCGTTAGTCGTTACCAGAACTTTGCTGGACGGCTTAGCAGCTTTGGGCTGGAAGCCGAAAACTAAAAGCGAAGAGGAGCAAAAACCGCGGAAGATATATCATTTTGTGGAAGCCAGACTCAGATTTTTTGCTTTATCGATTGTGCTGATTGTTTTAGGCTTTGTATTCCTGCCTGTCAACAGCAGCAGCAAGGGCGAAACGCTTAACTATGATATTGAGTTTGCCGGCGGTACTTCAACCGTCGTATCGGTTGATAAGAGCTATCAGTCGATTGACGAGCTTCAGGCCGATGTCCTGCCGCTGATTCAGGAGGCAACCGGCGAAACTTCGGCTCAGTTAAATACAGTTAAGGGATTGGACGGCAAATCGCAGTTCATTATTAAGACCAGAACGCTGACCGGGGAGCAAAGACAAAAGCTGAATGAGGCATTGGCTGCCAAATATGGTATTACCGATCAGGAGATTCAGTCGTCAACCATTGGTGCCACCATCGGCGGTGAAATGCGCCGGAACGCGGTTCTGTCGGTGCTGGTTGCATCAGTGCTGATGTTGATTTATATTTGGTTCCGGTTTAAGGATATTACCTTTGGTGTGGCTGCAATTATTGCACTGCTGCATGATGTTCTCGTGGTCTTTATGGTCTATTCGGTTCTGTTTGTGCCGATTAACAATTCCTTTGTGGCGGCAATGCTGACGATTGTCGGTTATTCCATCAATGATACGATTGTTGTTTTTGACCGAATCAGAGAAAATCAAAGAAAGATGGAACAGCGCAACTATAAGGCACTGATTAACGCCAGTGTCAGCCAAACCGTCAGCCGGTCCATTAATACTTCGCTGACAACGCTGATTATGGTATTGGCTTTGCATATTATGGGCAACGCTTCTGTGCAGGCGCTGACGCTGCCGCTGTTAGTCGGTATCATTTCTGGTACCTATTCGTCGATTTTTGTGGCCAGCCCGCTGTGGTATCTGCTTAAAGGCCGGCATAAGATTGAGGCCGAGACAGAAGAATAAGCCCTCACGGGAATCTGCCGTATAAAGGCGGCAGGAAAGAGAGGAAAAGATGATTCGGATTGAAGGCTTGACCAAGACCTTTGGCAATGGTGCCGGGGAGGTGCATGCTCTTTCGGATGTAAACTTAACAATTGAACAAGGTGATATTTTCGGCGTGATTGGGCTTTCCGGCGCCGGAAAATCGACCTTGGTTCGCTGCATCAACCGCTTGGAGGAGCCGACCAGCGGCGAGATTTATATTGACGAGGTCGGCATGACTACTTTGAGCGAGCCCCAGCTGCGGGAAAAGCGCAAGGAAATCGGCATGATTTTTCAGCATTTTAATTTGCTGATGAACTCGACGGTGGAAGAAAATATAGCGTTCCCGCTGCGGCTGGCAGGCTATCCCAAGGATAAAATCAGTCGCCGGGTCGAGGAACTTTTGCAGGTCGTTGGCCTGACTGAGAAAAAGAAAGCCTATCCGGCGACTTTATCGGGCGGGCAAAAGCAAAGGGTCGGCATTGCCAGAGCCCTGGCTAATGCGCCTAAGATTCTTTTATCGGATGAGGCGACATCGGCTTTGGATCCGCTGACGACCGAGGCAATTTTGCAGCTTTTAAAGGAAATCAACCAAAAATATGGGATTACGATTGTAGTGATTACCCATGAAATGGATGTGATTAAGAAAATCTGCAATAAGGTAGCCGTCATGGAACAGGGAACGCCGACGGAAGTCGGCCTGGTGCTGGATGTTTTCAGCAACCCGCAGTCGCAGACAGCCAGAAACTTTCTGGAAAATGAGTTGTTTCATTTATCGGAAAAAGTACAGGCCGAAGTCAAAGAGCATACCAGAACTGAATCGGTGCTTAAGATTTCTTTCTGCGGCGATACGGCGGACGAGCCGATTTTATCCAATATGATTAAGAATTATCCGGTTGATGTGTCAATCTTAGCCGGAAATATTGAGGAAATCCAAGGGGTTAATTTGGGCTATTTGGTCGTTAAGATTCAGGGCAGTCAGCCGGATTTGGAGCGGGTCTATCAGTACTTAAACTCCAAGGATTTACGCTGGGAGGTACTGTAATGAATAAAACCTTAAATAGCCTGATTATACCGGGTTTTATGGAAACGCTGTATATGGTTTTTTTCTCGACTGTGTTCGCGGTGCTCTTGGGTCTGCCGATTGGCGTGCTGCTTCTGATTACCGAAGAAAATCATATTTTGCCGATGAAAAGCCTGAATCTGGTGCTGTCGTCACTGGTAAATATTTTCCGGTCCCTGCCGTTTATTATTTTAATTATCATTTTGTTCCCGCTTTCCCGGCTGATTGTTGATACGGCGATTGGCTCAACGGCGGCGATTGTGCCTTTATCGATTGCGGCGGCGCCCTTTGTCGCCCGGGTGGCGGAATCGGCGCTGCGGGAAGTACCGTGGGGCATGATTGAAGCCGCTAAGTCGATGGGGGCGAATAATTGGCAGATTATTTGGCGGGTGCTTTTGCCGGAATCGGTATCAGCCTTGGTTTTGGGGCTGACGCTGACGGTGATTAACATTTTGGGCTATACCGCCATGGCCGGCGCGGTCGGAGCAGGCGGTATCGGCGATGTGGCGATTCGTTACGGCTATCAGCGCTTCCGGGACGATGTCCTGTGGATTACGGTAATTGTTTTGATTTTGATGGTTCAGGCCATTCAGAGCTTAGGCAATTTCATTGCCGGTAAGCTGGATAAACGGAAGGGCTGAATTAGTTTTTAACAGGAGGGAATTTTATGAAAAAAAGTGTTGCAGCATTAGGAATAGCGTTGTTTTTGGCTTTTTCGCTGGCGGCATGCCAAAAGCAGACAGCGACGGACGATACTTATAATCAGGGACAAACGGCGAAGGGGAAAATTACGCTGAAAGTTGGTGTTTCACCGGTTCCGCATGCCGAGATCATGAATCTGATTAAGCCGGCTTTGGAAGCGGAAGGCGTTAATCTGGAAATTCAGGAGTTTACCGATTATGTTCTGCCGAATGTTTCCTTAAACGACAAAAAGCTGGATGCTAACTTCTTCCAACATTTGCCGTATTTGGAAAAGTTTAACGCTGAAAACAAGATGGATTTGGCATTGGTTGCCAAGGTTCACATTGAGCCGATGGGCGCGTATTCCCAAAAGATTAAGTCCAAAGATGAAATCGCTGACGGTGCGACGGTTGCAATTCCGAATGATTCGACCAATGAGGGCAGAGCGCTGCTTTTGCTTCAGGCCGAGGGCTTGATTAAGTTAAAGGATGAAAACGGTTTGACCCAAACACCGAAGGATATTGTCGAAAATCCGAAAAACTTAAAGTTTCAGGAGTTGGAAGCCGCTTCCCTGCCGCGGGTGCTGGTGGATGTCGACTTTGCCGTTATCAATACCAATTACGCTTTGGAAGCAAAACTGAACCCGACCAAGGACGCATTGTTTATTGAAGGCGACCAGTCGGCTTATGCCAATATTTTAGTTACCCGTCAGGATAACAAGGACAGCGAAGGCATTCAAAAGCTGGTCAAGGCATTGCAAAGCGAAGAAGTGAAAAAGTTCCTGAAAGAAAAGTACCAGGGCGCTGTAGTTCCGGCGTTCTAAGCCCTAACCGAAATTTTTAAAAGAAGCCTGAGACACAACTTTCCCCTGTCAAAGCGTTGCCCGCGGGATGACCGCCAAAGCAGTTTGGCGACAGGGGAAATGGAGAAGGGCTTCTTTTTTTATGGTCAAGCAATGAATATGATGGAAAATATTCATTGCCTGCAAGAGAAAGCTTTGTTATACCATCAATGAATATAATATGAAAAATTCATAGGATGAGAGGAAATTTTATGGCTAAGGCTTTTACTGAGGAAGAACGGAGCAGAATCAAAGAAAAAATAATGGAAGCAGCGCTGGATTTATTGCATGATAAGGGCACAAAAGCATTAAATATCAGCGAACTGACCAAGAGAGCGGGCATTGCTCAGGGCAGTTTTCTGAGCAATATGGTGCTCGACCCGATTTTGATGCTTGGTTTGGGCATGGGCTTTTTTTTACTTGACCCCGAATAAATGCCCGCGCCGGGCGATAAAATAAATCAGCCCGCCTAAAATATAAAGACCGGCAATCAGCGGCACCAGTCCAGACGGAAAATGCCGACCAAAGGCGGAGGCGGCCAGACCGCCCAGCAGGAAGAAAACGATTTGTGACAAATTAAAGAATAGTTTCGGCAAATCCTCCATATAGCCGGCTAAGATCCGGCCGAGAGCAAAGCCGCTGTCGGTCAGATATCCGGTCAAATGCGTGCTGCGTGCCAAAAAGGATTTGATATAAATAAACATTGCATTTTGGGCACCGGATAAGAAAGCAATGGCATACAGTACCATATTGCCCGGCCGAAGATAATAAACGGCCAACAAAAGAATGCCTAAAAAGATTAACAGGATGCCATATCGCTTTTTGGGTTTCATCGTCTGCGAATGAAACAAAAGGCCACACAGAACAGAACCTGTAAAAAAGCAAAGAACAATGAAAAAGAGCACCCCAAGTTCCGGCCAGTTCCCCTTTTCCAGCGCTATGGCAATCCGGCTGATATTACCGGTATGGTGCGTGGCAGAATGACTGAAAAGAAACAGGCAGCTAATATTAGCAAAGCCGCTGGTAAAAGTCAGCAGCCAGTTCCACCAGTTGGCAAACGAAAAAATCAAATCTTTCATAGATTTCTATTTCTCCTTAATTTTTTGAAGGATATCTAAGGTATGATAAATTTTAAATTCACCTATCACTATCAAATTATACCATTTTTATCAGCCGCAATCAATCTTTGATTTTGGCATGGAGCAGCGTGTTTGGCGGGCGGCTTATGGGAGCGGCAAGGCGGCGGCAGTCTTGTTTTTTTTACTGAAAAATGGTATGATAAACCCTGTAACCAATACGGCAAAAGAGCGAGGGAATGGATTGAAGTCTTTAATCATAGCAGAAAAACCGTCAGTTGCTGCCGATATTGCCAGAGTTTTGGGTGTCCGGCAGCGAAGAAACGGTTATATCGAAGGCGATCCGTATGTGATTACTTGGGCGGTCGGCCATTTGATTAATTTAAAAGAACCGGAGGATTATGATCCCCGTTATAAAAAATGGCAGTATGCCGATTTGCCGATTTTGCCGCAGGAAATGGGTTTAAAGCCCTATCCGCAGACAGAGGCTCAGCTCAATATCCTGCGCACTTTGGCGGAGCGGACGGATGTCGGTGAACTGATTTGTGCTACTGACAGCGGACGGGAAGGCGAATTGATTTTTCGCTATATTTATCATTATATCAACTGTCAAAAGCCGGTCAAGCGGCTGTGGATTTCTTCTATGACGGATGAAGCCATTTCTGAGGGCTTTCAAAAATTAAAGGACAGCCGGGAATACAACAACCTTTATTACTCGGCCAAGTGCCGGTCAGAAGCCGACTGGCTGGTCGGTATCAATGCGACCAGAGCTTATACCACACTGTATTCGGATTTGTTCAGCGTCGGCCGGGTACAGACTCCGACTTTGGCACTGATTGTTGACAGGGAAGAAGAACTGACCAATTTTGTGCCCAAGGATTATTTTGAGGTAGCGGCGGATTTGGAATCCCAGGCCGGCAGCTATGAGGGCATATGGTTTGAAGATCAGATTTCGGAAACGAAAATCATGGCAGCGGAAAAAGCCGAGGCAATTGCTGCCAAGGTCAAGGGGAAAAGCGGCAAGATCACTGAGATTGAAAAAAAGAACCAAAAGCAAAAGCCGCCGCTCCTGTATGATTTGACCGAGTTGCAGCGCCAAGCCAATAAGGAGTTCGGCCTGACCGCGCAGGAGGTGCTTGATACCGCCCAGCTTTTGTATGAGAAACATAAGCTGCTGACCTATCCGCGGACAGACAGCCGCTATTTAAGCGAGGATATGAAACAGACGGTTTACGACACGATGCGCAGCATTGATGTGCCGCCTTTTCAGGGAGCAATCGCCAAATTAAAAGCGGGCGGCGAGATTAAGCTGAATTTTACCAAAAGAATTATTGATAATAAAAAAATTACCGATCATCATGCGATTATTCCGACTAAGAAGGTACCGGTACTAAAGAGTCTGAATGAAAGAGAACGGCGGCTTTATCAAATGGTAGTGAAGCGCTTTTTGGCGGTTTTTTACCCGGATCATGAGTTTCAAACGATTAAAGTGATTACCCTGATTGAAGGCGAGACCTTTGTGTCCAAAGGAAAAACAATCAAAGCCGAGGGCTGGAAATGGCTTTATCAAAAACCGGAAAACCGGGTCAAGCCAGAAGTGGAAACAGCGCCGGGAGGAGCGCAGCCGCCGGGCGGTAAAGATGAGACAAATCCCGGTGAAGACGGCGAAGTGGAAGAAATGACTGGAAACCTGCCTCCGCTGCGCAAGGGACAGGCGGTGGCCGTTACGGATTGCCGGATTTTGAAAAAGCAAACTACACCGCCCAAACCCTATACCGAGGCTACGCTTCTCAGTGCCATGGAAAATGCCGGGCGCTTTGTGGAAGATGAAGAATTAAAAGAGCAGCTGAAAGAATCCAGTTTCGGCACGCCGGCGACCAGAGCCGGGATTATTGAACGGCTGTTGAAGGTCGGCTATATTCAGCGTCAGGGGAAAACCCTGCGGCCGACCGAAAAAGGCAAGACCCTGATCCGAATGGTGCCGAAATCGCTTCGTTCACCGGAAACTACCGGAAAATGGGAAAGAGGTTTAAGTAAAATCAATCGCGGTGAACTAAAGCCGGAGATTTTTATGGAAACGATTCAAAAGTTTGTGGCGCATCTGGTGCAAAATGCGCACAGAGGCCGGGCCAGTTTTCAGTCGAAGTAACGGTATCGGTATTGTTCGGGCATAATATCGGCTTGTCAGAACCGTGCTCAATTCTTAAATTTTTTTTAAATTCTCTTTTCAATTGGCGCAAGGTATGGTACAATAATAATTAGGGGGATTGTAAACTTTTATAGAGGAGAGTCTTCCGCGAATATTGAAGTTTTTGGTTCGCACAATGCGTAGAAAGTCAACGAAAGAAAAAAGTGAGGTTTAGTTATGGACGAGATGAAGAACTCAATGCAGGAAACAATAACAGAGAATGTAACAGAAGTTAAGGCTGGGGAGCCGAAAGAAACCATGGCGGATTATGAAGCTGAGATTAACGCATCTTTGAAAAAAATCAAG
>CAUUKX010000075.1:0-10544 GCA_963545585.1 uncultured Lachnospiraceae bacterium | reverse complement strand
CCTGAATTTTACCCCATTCTGTAAGACTTATTTCCACTTCCTTTTTTCTCCTTTTCAGAAAAAAATTCTTGACAAATCAATCTATTTATGCTATTTTTTAATCAGTTACGAAACATTTTATCACCATAGGAATGGCAGCAACATTCCGGCTTTTATTTTTCGGGGGTATGGCGCAGCTGGGAGCGCGCTTGAATGGCATTCAAGAGGCCAGGGGTTCAAGTCCCCTTATCTCCATCGCAAAAATGTTTCTTAAAAAACGCTTCCTTTGCGGAGCGTTTTTTTATGATATGATACCAATACTTAGCTGACCCAACGGAGGTTATTATGGATCGGATTATCACCCTTAGCCGGCAATTCGGCAGCGGTGGTCACGAAATTGCCAAACGCTTGTCCGCACGACTGGAGCTGCCTTTTTATGATAAAAATATTTTACGCCTTGTCGAAGAAAAAACCCATTATTCCGAGGCCTATTTACTGGAAAACGAGGAACAGGTGCCCTCGCTTTTAAACGGTCCTTTTTACGGCAGCGGACACACTTCTTTTTATCCGCAGATTTCGACTGATAAGGTCTTTTTTTCCATCAGTCATGTGCTCAAAGATATCGCCGCCAAAGGCTCTTGCATCATTGTTGGGCGCTGCTCGGACTATGTGCTGCACGAATTTAATCCGCTCAATTTCTTTGTTTACGCTTCTATGGAATCAAGGATTGAGCGAAAGCTGTCCCTGTTAAAGGAAAATAACGAGCCCATGATTTCGGCCGAAGAAATGAAAAAACAAATCCGCTATGTTGATAAGCAGCGAGCCAAATATTATGAGTTTTACACCGACCGGAAATGGGGTCAGCCTGCGAATTATCATTTATGCTTAAATACTTCCCACTTAAGCATTGATCAGGCGGTTGATGTTTTGACCTACTATATCAATTTGGTACAATAAAGGCTGATCACAAACTTTTTAAATAAAAAAGGAAATTTATCCTTTTCAGCGAATATATAAGCATACACTAAGAAGACCGATGCTGCATAATTTTTGACAAATCAGGAGGTAAATTATTATGATAAGAGTAGTCACAAAAGCCACCGGTGAAGGAAAAAGCCAAAGTTTGATCGCTATGGCCAACGAAAACTTGAAAGTAACCAAGGGTCATGTCGTTTTTATTGATGGCGACGGCTCACATATGTATGAATTAAAGCATCAAATTCGTTATATCAGCACTTCTGACTTCCCCTTTGACAATCATTATGAATTCTTCGGTTTCCTTTGCGGAATCCTTTCCCGTGACAGCGATATCAGCGATATTTATGTTGACGGCCTGCTCAAATTAGCTAACTTAACAGCAATCGACAATCCCGAAAAGTTTGCTGAAAAATTAAAAGTTCTGGCCGAAAAGTTCGGTATTAACCTGACTTTGGGCATTGGCTGCTCATCAGATAAATTACCAGCTGCTTTTCATGAATTTGGACGCGCCGAATAAAATTATAAAGATAATCTGTTCTGTTTGCCTATATAAGAGCAAGCTCTTATATAGGCAACAAAAGCATATTATCAAGATGGTTAGCTTATATTGCCTATACGAAAGTTTACTTTCGATATAGGCAAATTATAGCTAACGATTAAAATAAACTTATTTTCAATCTGCTCCATGTTTAGCAGAAAATTGAATTAAAATTTCAACTTTCCCATGTTCGACAAATGAGTCTTTTTCAGGCAGATTGCCCACTCGGGCACAATCTGGATTAAGAAATAAAAGACGGTGCATTATCTGGCCTTAAACCTAATGCACCGTCTTTTATCTGAACTGCCCTATTTTTACCTCAGCGAATCATTTCCCGCCATTCTAAATCGCCGCGTTCCAAAGCCCTAATCAAAAGCTCAGCCGTCGCCAAATTGGTTGCTACCGGAATATTGTGCATATCGCACATCGACACAATCATCGAAACATCCGGCTCATGCTGCTGTTTGGTGACCGGATCTCTTAAAAAAATCACCATATCAATTTCATTATGGGAAATCCGCGAACTAAGCTGCTGTTCGCCTCCCAAATGTCCTGCCAAATATTTATGCACCGATAAGTTGGTAACATCCTCAATTAACCGGCCGGTCGTCCCGGTACTGTACAATTCATGCTTATGCAAAATGCTGCGGTACGCAATGCAAAAGTTTTGCATCAACTTCTTCTTGGCATTATGAGCGACTAATCCTATCCTCATTTTCCACCCCCCTTTCTTCAACATCGAAACAAAATACTACCCCTCTAAAAATAAAAATACAAGCCTACGTTCTCCGTCTTAAATCAAGCGCACTACCCCATCAGTACGCCTCGAACTCGCCCTTTCGCCTCATCAGCTCCGTTGTCCGCTGCATACTGACATTTAAAACCAAGCCCATGATAATCATATTCCCCCATAAAGAACTGATCCCATAACTGACATAGGGCAAAGGTAAACCAGTATTGGGAAGGATTCCGGTCGTAACACCAATATTGATAAAAATTTGTGCCGTCAGCATCCCGACATACCCCATGCCAATCAGCCGCCCGGTCATATCCGGACTGTCCTTGACAATCAGCAAAATCCGAATCAGCAAAAGAAAAAACAGCGCCAATAAAATACTGCAGCCGATAAATCCAAACTCTTCGCCGATAATGCTGAAAATAAAATCGGATTCCGGTACTGGCAAATAATCATACTGGTGCAGCTTACCCTGATACAAGCCTTTGCCGGAAAGCATTCCGGAACCGATGGCCTGCATCGAGTTAATGGTTTGATAATAAATATCCGGAAAGTTTTCCGGATGCAGCATTGCCATCACCCGCCGGTACTGATTGGCACTTAAAAGAACCTGATCCGTCCGCTGAATATAGCCAAACAGAAAAATTCCCCCCGGCAGCACTACCATCAGCACCGCCACAATATATTTATAGCTGAGTTTTGCGCCGTAAATCATAACCGCAAACAAAACAATAAAAATCATACTGGTCGATAAATCCGGCTGTTTCAGCACTAACACAAACGGAACGCCAATCAGTATCAAAGAACCCAGAATAACAAGGGGATGATTAATCTTTTCTTTGAAAAAGTCAAAATACTTAGCCAACACGATAATCATAAAAAGCTTGCCAAACTCGGACGGCTGAATCTGAAAGCCGCCGATTCCCAGCCACCTAGTACCGCCGTATTTGGCTTCGCCAAACTTCCAGACCGCTAAGAGAAGCCCCAAATTAAACAAATAAATCAGGGGGGAAAGCCTGGCAATAAAATGATAATCGATAAAGGCCGTAATCAAAAGCAGCACCAAGCCGGTCGAAAAACCTAAAACCTGTCTTTTGACATAGTAATCCGTGCCATAAGTCGCACTGCTGATGGCCACAATTCCAATACCGGCAATTGCTGTTACCAACAGCAGGCTAAACCAGTCAAAGCGCTTTAATTGGTATTTTTTTAACATTTAGTGGGGTTTATGGATATTCTTGATTGGAATATTGGCAAACAAAGCCGGTACCGGTGAATGTGATGTTTCCGAATCAGTTGTCCCAATCTTAATATCCATTTCCCTTTCATCATAATCCATATATTTTTTAATGACCTGCAAAATATCTGTGCGAATCATTTCCAACAGCTCAGTATTACAGTCCGCCCGGTCATGAATCAAAACCAGCTTCAGCCTATCTTTGGCGATGTCTTTTGAGGTGTCTTTTTTCTTAAAAAAGTCCATTAATCCCATGCTGCACCTCCTAATTTCCTTTAATTGCCTTCATAATCCGCTGAAACAGGTTTTTTTGCTCAAACAGATTCAAATACTCAACATCCTCGCCCATGATTCTTTTAGCAATATTCAAATACGCCCGACCAGCCAAAGAGTTTTCAAACTTTAACACAATCGGATCGCCGGTATTGGTTGATATGACTACATTTTCATCGTCCGGCACCACGCCAATCAACTCGATGGCCAAAATCTCAATGACATCATCGACCGACATCATTTCACTGCGCTTAACCATATCCGGCCGCAGCCGATTGACAATCAGCCGATTATTTTTAATGTCATTGGCTTCCAATAAGCCGATAATCCGATCCGCATCCCGAATCGCCGAAATCTCCGGTGTCGTTACAACCAGCGCCCGGTCAGCTGCTGCAATCGAGTTTTTAAAACCCTGCTCAATGCCCGCTGGCGAGTCAATAATAATATAATCAAACTCCGCCCGCAGTTCATCGGTTAATTTCTTCATTTGCTCGGTATTGACTGCGTCTTTATCTCTGGTTTGGGCAGCTGGCAGCAAATACAGATTTTGATTTTTTTTATCCCGAATCAGAGCCTGCGACACCCGGCAGTTTCCCTCAACCACATCAACAATATTATAAACGATTCGGTTCTCCAGCCCCAAGACCACATCTAAGTTGCGCAGTCCGATATCTGCATCCACCAACACTACCTTCTTGCCGCTCAGTGCCAGCCCCGAACCGATATTGGCTGAGGTTGTGGTTTTTCCTACTCCGCCTTTACCGGATGTTACTACGATTACTTCACTCATTTTTTACTCCTTACGCTCTATAATTCCAGATTTTTATTGAGACTGTGCGAAAGCGGTTCAATTGCAATCTGCTCAGCATGAACATACGCAATCATCGGATCGCCGCCCGCTTCGCCTTCGTTCTCAAACCGTCCGTATACATTGTTGATTTGCAGCAAGGTCGGCCGCATTTCCAAAGCAAAAACAAAAGCATTGGGCTTATCAGCCAAACCGCAGTTGACCACTCCCCGGAGTTTGCCTAAAATAATGGCACTGCTGCCGGCATTCACGATTGCCCCATTATTGACATCGCCTAAAATAACAATTGCCGTATCGACCGATAAGCTTTGACCGGAACGAAGCGTGCCGTTATGAAAAGAAGCGCCCTTCTTTTGCGCCGCCGCCAGCAAATGACTGAGCTCCGTTACTTTTTCTTTCAGAATCGGGGCTTCCTTTTTGTCATGATCCCCGACCGAGAGAATCTCCATTTTTGAGTACCTGCGAATCACTTCCAAAAGCTCATGCTTTTCGGTTTCGGATAAGGATTTGCCGGAAAATTCCAAAGCAACTTTGGCATCATCAAAATATCCCTTGGCCTGCGTTAATTTTTTTTGCAGTGCTGCGATCATTTCCGACAACCCGGCCGTTTCTTCTATTTGTATAATTAGGCCGTCCTGCGTTCCTTTGATCGAAACCGCCTCTTTACTCATCAGGATTTTTCCTCACTTTCTGAATTTTTAAATAAAAAGCTCATACCTCTTGCTCTACTATTCTCTGCTCCCGGATGAAAGCCCGCCCGCTCCGTGCTTCGCACTCCCGCGTCCGGCTCGGTATTCGCAATTCGCCCCGCTCTCTTCGTTCGCATGGCTGTATTGCTCATACCTCTTGCTTGTCATATGGCAGAGCCGGCTTGCATGCAAGCATGCAGCCTAACTCTACCATATGACAAGGCTTTCATCCTACATTATACAAAAATTTTTTTTGTTTGTATAGTGATTTTTCAAAAATCCTCAAATTTACTCTATTAAAGAATCGGGCGGGCTGCCGTATTCTTTTTCCAATTCATAATAATAAGCATATATGTCCTTGGCAACTGCGCCGGTGATGCCGGCTGAGGAGATCAGCGGCGTACTGCCGAAGGGGAGCGTAACCACCACCGCTATTTCTGGATCAGACATCGGTGCCAGCGAAACATAAACCGAGTGATCCGGCCGGAGATTAGTCTGCTGCGCCGTACCAGTCTTACCGCCGACTTCAACCGGAAAACCTCTAAAAAGACCCAAACCCGTTCCATAAGCAGAAAAGTTTACATCCTTCATTCCCTCATAAACTGCCCGAAAAGTTTCTTCCGGGATGCCAGTTTCCGTTTCCACTTTCGGCACCTGTTTATAGTAAATACTGCCATCCGCTTCATTAATCTGATGAATCAAGGTCAAATAATACAGTGTGCCGCCATTGCCGACGGTATTCATATAACGCGCCAAATGCACTGCCGCATAAGCGTTTTGTTCCTGCCCCATCGCAGCCGTAGCCGGATTAGCAATATGCTCAACCGGATTCAAACTCCCCGGCGCAATCGGCATTGCTTCCGGCAATTCAATGCCGGACAAAGTCGACAGTCCAAACATCGCCGTATATTTACGCAGCACTTCATCACCAGTTGCCGGATCATAGTTTCCTTTTTCGATAGCCAATCGGTAGCCGACTTCGTTAAAATAAGAATTACAGCTGACACCGATTGCCCGCCGCAGCGGAATATTGCCATGACTTCCACCCAGCGAGCCAATCCAGCAGCTGATATGCGGAGTCAGCTTGGTAAAGACTCCGGTACAAGGCAGCAGCGAGTTTTTGGTGATAATCCCTTCCTCCAAACCGGCAATTGCCGACAGCACTTTAAAGGTCGAGCCGGGGGCAGTTCTGCCCTGAGTAGCCGTTGGATAAAGAGGATTGGCTTTATCCGCTAAAAGCTGCTGGTAATATTCATTATCAAATTGATTGACCAAACGATTATTGTCATAGCTGGGATACATTGCCAGTGCCAAGACTTCGCCAGTATTGACATCCGTTACTGTCGCCGCACCAGTACATGGATCTAATGCCACCTGCGCCGGTGTTAGTTTCAGTTCACCAATCATTCTTTTCATAAACTCCAGTGGTCCCAAACGTCCGGCTTTAACCGCCTGATAAGTAGCCTCGTCCACCTCAACCGCTCCCTGCTCAACTAAAGTCAGCGATAATTCCCGGTAAGGCAAAAGCTCTTTATCCAGCATCTCCAAAAACAGCTTTTTCTCAAAAGTGAAGTTTTCCGAATATTTTTCCATTATTTTTTCCCGGCTAATTTGGTCATAGCTGTACTCTGCCGGAATAAAACCCTCTTTACAGTAAAACTCCAGCAGCCCCTTAAAGCTGATCGCTTTTTTTTCAAAGTCCTCATAACCGGTTGTTTTCTTATAATCCTTGCTTAAAATCCCATCATGCACCAAACTTTCCAGATAATACGCAAAAAACTCCTTTAAATCCTCATTGGCTGAAACATCGGAAGTTTCCAGCACTTTTTTTATTTTATCCAACCTTTTCTGTTTATAGTTTTGCGCAGCTTTTTTTAAAGAAGCCTGATAGACCTGATTTTCTCCGTCCGGCTGCGCCTGCAAAAGCCCAGCTAAATTAATGGTATTATTATCAACCAAATTGATATAGGCCTCCTTTAATAAGGGGGCGGTGCGATCTTTGTTCTGCCCGCGGCGGAGCACCAGCCGGGTTTTGATAATATGAGCCATTTGCTGAACTAAAATATCCTGTGTCTTGATTTGCAAATCCTTATCAATCGTCAGAAAAATATTTTTGCCGCCCTTGGCCTCTACCGTAGCCAGCACTTTTTTAATCCGCCCCAGACTATCGACTTCCACCGTTTGATGACCCTTGGTTCCGTGCAGCATCAGCTCCATACTTTTTTCAATCCCGATCCGGCCCGCCTGATCCTCCCGGCTGTAGCCGTATTCTTCGTATTCTTTAAAAGTTTCCTCATTGATTGAGCCGATATAGCCAATGATATGAGAAAAATATTCCGGATAAAAATACACCCGGTTATAGTCCTCCACAATTTGAAAACCCGGCAGCTTTTCCCGGTTTTCCTGAAGCTCGGCCAAGGTTTCCGGTTTGATATTGCGGGCAATTTTTTCGGGAATAAACTTATAAAAGCCATTGGCCCAAATAGCGTAGCGCAGGGAAATCAAATACAGCTCTTCTGTCGGTAAAAGCTCTTTCAGCCACTCGTCATAGGCTGTCTCATCTTGAAAGGATTTTTTAAACCAGCGCTCCGTCAAAGCGCCCATCGCTTCCGCTGCTGAAATATTTTCTTTTTCAAATAAATCCTTTTGAAAACGGCTGATTTTGGTGTCGCTTAGTTCAGGCTTATAGCGGAATTCTCCATTTTCATTTAAAAATACCGGAAAATCAATATTTAAATGTTCACCGTTGCGCAGCAGAATTCGAGAAAAAGTCAACAAATCCTGAACTTGGCTTTTCGTATAAACACCGGTATCATAAGTAATGCTGTATGAAATTTGATTTTCCGTTAATGGTACACCATTGCGGTCATAGATATTCCCCCGCCGCCCGTCAATTGCCACTTCCCGCAGGACTTTCAATTCAAATTCTTCGTCAAATTTTTGACCATTGACAATCTGCATTTGAAAAAGCCGGGTAATCAAAACACTGAACGCAAAGACGATGACAAAAAGCAGCACCACCATCCGATGGGTTACTAAGGAAAAAATATATTTTAAGATTTCTTTCATTCCAGTTCACTTTCTTCCAATTTCTTTTCCCATTTCAGGAACTTGTGATGAATAAACACAAACAGCCGGTAAAAAGCCGCACCGACCAAAACCGTGTAAATCATATCCGGTAAAATAATCCGTCCCAAAAAATAAATAAAGTTCAAATTCCCACGGAACAAATAACCGATGATATAAATGCATAAATTATAACTCACGTCAGCCAAACCAATAAGCAACAGCGGAAACATAAAGTTTTCCTTGGAAAATACATAATAGGTCTTACCGGTCAAAAGTCCCACACTGGCATACAGAAAAAAGTTTAGACCCAGCGACCGGCCGAAAAAAAGGTCAAGCAGCAGTCCCAAAGAAGCGCCAAATGCCAGCCCATAATATTCGCCCCGCAAAAATGCAATCAAAGCAACTGCCACAATGATAAAATTTGGCTTAATCCCATTAATCGCAATCCATGTGAAAACCGTAGTCTGTAAAAAATAAATCAGCAATATCAAAAAAGCTATGATTCCGCCCCGCTTCATTCTGTTTTCTCCGCATCCATCGTTTCACCGATAATGACCAGTACTTCTTCTAAGTGCTTAAAGTCAACCGCCGGTTCCAAAACTGCAGTTTTTGATAATTTATTAGGATTGACATTGATATCCCTGACCGTTCCAATCAAAATGCCCGGCGGATAAATCTTACCCAAATGCGAGGTAACAATCTCATCCCCGATAATCAAATGGGTATCCTCGGCCATTTGTTCAATCAGCGCCATTCCGTCCTCACCTAACTTTTTATTGCCCGAAACCATGCACAGATCCGAAGTTCTGAGAATCTTGGCACTGACACCGGACAGCTCATCTAAAAGCGAAATTACCGTTGAATCCTGCTCCCGAACCTGAATAATCTTGCCGACCAGGCCATTGCCAGCAGTTACTGCCATATCAACCTTCATCCCCTGTGCTGCGCCCTTGTCAATAATAAAGGTTTCATACCAGTTGCCCGGATTTTTGCCAATCACTCGGGCGCCGGTCTTGGGATAGTCGGCATAGCGCTTGTCAAGCTGATACAAAGCTCTTAACCGATCCAGCTCATTTTTTTCCTGCTCCAACAGCTTTTTTTCATAGCGGAGCGTATCAATCTCTTTTTTCAGCTGCTCATTTTCCGCTTCTAACTCCTGCGCATCCTTAACATTTTCCCATGAACGGTTTAAACGCTGAAACAAGTCGCTCCCGATTTTTTGCACCGGAGTCAGCACAAAAGACACTGCCCGACCCGGAACCCCGGAATTGCCGCTGGTTAAAAAACTCATGACCAACGCCAATATGCCCAGCACAATGATTATATTCTTGACCTTTTTCGGTTCTTTCATTTTTGCTATCCTTTACTTATGTTTCCCTTACTATCAAACTTTTTCGCTGTCGCTCTCCTCGCCAAAAGGCAATATCTTTTGACAGCAAAAAGTTGAGTCCTTTAATATAATCCTCTTTGTTTCAAACTGACAAACTGATGCCGACCGATAATGATATGGTCTAACAGAGTAATATCCATCAGCTTCGCAGCTTCATTGCATCTTTTGGTAATCTTTATATCCTCAGCCGAAGGCTCCGGGTCGCCGCTGGGATGATTATGCATAAATATCAGCGACACTGCCGAATTTTTTAAGGCATATTCCAGTACTTCGCGCGGGCTGACCAGCGAACGGTTAATAGTGCCAACAAACAGGTTACGGTCAGAAATAATTTCATTTTTGGTATTGAGCAAAATTACTTTAAAATGCTCCTGCCCCAGTTCGCACATTTCTTCCATATAATACTCAGCCACTTCCTTCGGGCTGCCGATTCGGTAACAGGCTTTGCCCTTTTCCCGGCTGTAACGTCTGGCAATTTCCAGCGCCGCTGTCAGCTGAATTGACTTAACTGCACCAATTCCCTTTATTTTTTGCAGCTCCGCTAAAGTGAGTTTCCCGACCCCGCGAAAGCCTTGGCCTGCCTGCAAAATTTCTCTGCCCAAATCCAGCGGCGATTTTTCCTTAGTGCCGGTTCGCAGCAAAATCGCCAATAACTCAACATCCGTCAGGTTCTCCGCACCGTGCCTAGCTAACTTTTCATAAGGCATCTCACATGCCAATAAATTCATCATATTTTTCCCCTCGTCTCAAAGTTCTAAGGCCCGAACCGGCCAAGAACAAGCAATTTGAAATTAGGTCCTTCTGGTCAAGGGAAATAAAAGAAAGAAGATGTGTCTTAAAAAATATT
>CAUUKX010000074.1:0-10678 GCA_963545585.1 uncultured Lachnospiraceae bacterium | reverse complement strand
TTGCTCCCAACTTGCACTCACGCCTTGTTACACAACATTGTATCAAAAAATTAAGTGGTAAAAAATAGCAAAATATCAATTCACTTGTTAAAAATTTCGCTTTTTATTCTTATTCCTTATAGTAAAGGCTTTTTCAATTGTCAATATCAAATTTTCAACCGCTTTTTTGGAAAGAAATTTTTAATTTTTGCTAAAAATACATAAAAAAACAATAGGATTTTCTCGCGTTCATGTCAAATTTATGGTATACTGATTACAATTCAGGCAAGCATAACCATCCATTTGCTTAATATTGCTATTTGTCGATATTTCGAGAAGTCCGAATGGCTTGCCTAAACTGTAATGTATATTACTCAACTTTCCCATGTTCGACAGAACAGTCTTTTTTAGGCAGATTGCCCACCCGGGCAGAAGTGCGAAGCACTTCGATCCGGGGAAAGTTGAGTATATTAAAAGTATATTTGCTTTCGTCAGCCGCAGATTTAGCTTGTTAGGAGGGCATTATGCGTTTATCGGTTTCTTCTATTAAAAAATTAATGCATTCGCATCATTTTAAAACTGCTTTGGGAATGCTGCTTTTGATTTCGCATATTTTTTTGCTGCTGACCGCCGGAGTGTGGCAGCGGCAATACCAGGCTGCCGTCAGAGAAAAAGCCGGCTTTCACTTGCAGCAGCTTTTAAATTATGCGGAAGAAACCATGTCAACCGCCAAAGACAGCGCTCTGTTTGCTGGTACGCTGCCATCGGTGCAAAATGCTTTGCTCTCGCCCGCACCTTCGCTTGACCAGCTGATTGCGCTTGACCGCGACCTGTCACCCTTTGTTACTATGACAGCATATGAGTCCTTTATCCTTTGGTTTCGCCAATCCGACCTGATTTATGACTCCAAGGGCAGTCTTTATCACTACTCTGATTTTTATAATTCGGGGCTGCTGGAGCGTTTCAGCCAGCGGCAAAGCGAAGAATATTGGGAATTCGGATATCCTTATCACCGCTATTATGAAAGCGACAGCCCTTATCCAGTTTTGACTTATCTGCATTCGCTGCCGCTTTATGGTTTGGAAAAATACGGCTTTATTGCCGTCAACATTCCCTTAACCGAATTGACCCGTTATTTTGAGGAGAGCGCTGCCGGTTTATCCGAAAAAATCATGCTTTCCTTTGAAAATAAAGCACTTTGGTCAAATGCCTTGCTGGTGGACAACAATCCCTATGAGGCTACGCCGAGCATCGCTTTAACCTCGGCTTCTTACCTCACTTTGCACGGAGAAGTTTATTTACCGCACCATTTTATCTGGAAAAAGCTTTTTTCCCTTCTGCCGCTGCTGCTCCCCTGCTATCTATGCCTGCTCCTCATCAATTTGGCCGGAGCAGTTGCTTACAGCTTCTATCACTTAAACCGGTTTGACCTTTTTCTGGCCAAAATCGGCATGGACGGCACGCAAACTTTAACTGGTGAAAGCTCCGGCGGCGCAGCTTCCATCTTTTCCGCTGTTTCGCCCCGAAAAGCCGCTCTGACTTCCACTTACGATGAGTTTCAACTGTTGCAGCAGGCTGCCGAACATTTTCAAACAGAAATCAACAATATCCGGCAGTCGGCCGCAGCCAATAAACCGCTGCTGCAAGAACGGCTGCTGACCGATATTCTCTATCATCATGTCGAAGTAACTGCCATGCCGCCGGAATATGAGAAATATGACATTTCCTTTCCGCATCCTTATTTCTGCATTATTTTAATTGCCGTTCAGGAAATTGAGTCGGTGGCCAACATTACGATTAAAGAGGAGCTAAAGCTGATTGTCAAGCAAAACGCAACGGAACTTTTTTCGGCTTTGGGTAAGGTTTACTCCCTTTATTCGGAAAAAGAAAATCTTCTCTTCCTATTAAATACATCGGAGGCGGCCGAACTGCGCGATAAAATTTATGCGATTGCCGTAGCTTTAAAAAAAGGGATGAAAGATTCACTCGGCTTTCATCTGCTTTTTTCGGTGGCCTTTTGCGATGCCAAAGCGCCGGCTCCTTATTATGCATGGACAAAAGCCCGTAAAAATTTGATTTTTGCTTCCGGCGCTGCCGACAGCTTTATTTTATTTAGCGATCAGGAACCGGCCGCAGCCGCTCTGATGCCAAGTGTCATTTTTCAGATTACTCAATCGGTCATTGATAAAAACAGTCCGCGGTTGGCGCAAATCATTGAGCATTTTTATGAGCAAAATTTCCCGGCCAGCACCCCGATCACTGCTGCCCGCAAAACGATTCTGCTGGCGGCCACCGCCATTTTCTCTTCCCTCTTAGAAATGGATATTTTTTTTCCGATTGAAGATATGAACCGAATGCTCCACCAGATTGAGCAAAGCGATCATGTCAGCCAAATCAAAGAGCTGTTTCGCACCTATTTAGGCGGACTGATTGATACGGAAAGCAAAATTTCGCGCGATGCTCATGAATATATTGAAAAAACCTTGGCCTATTTGCAGGCGCATTTTTCTGAGCCAGTAACCATTCCGCAAATTGCTGAAAACACCGGAATCAGCCCGATTTACTTAAATAAAATCTTTAAACTGGCCACCGGCAAAACCTTATCGGAATACCTGAACTTTTACCGCACGGAAAAATCCAAGGAAATGCTGAAAAACACCGATATGACTATCAATGATATCAGCAAAGCCTTAGGTTATAATGACGTCCGCAGTTATATCCGTTTTTTCAAGAAGTTTTACGATATCACGCCCAATCATTACCGCAAAACACAGGTTTAAAAACGCCTGTGTTTTGTGCTGCTCATTTTCTACTCTCCCGCCTGCGCCGGTCTTTCTCAGCAGCCGCATATACGCTTTTCCTGTTTTTTGAGAATTCCGTTTCTCAATTCAAGTACCCTTTTGATTAGTTCCATTTTAGAAATACAATTTTCTTCAATAATTGAAAATGATAATCATTATACATTTTTGCTCTCATTTTTATCTAAAATTCAATACATTTTTTGTTGAATCTCTCCTTTTCCCATCATAATCACGACTATTTCCCCATATCCATTTACATTATTCTATTTTTTTGTTATAATCACAATGAGGTTATTACTATTCTTTGTTGAATAAATATAGGAGGTTATCCATGGCTAACTGTCTTAATTGCGATCAGTTCAAAGAGCTCGATGACTTTATTGATGCTTTGCCCAGTAAAAAAGGGGAATTGATTCGGGTTTTGCATCATGCGCAAAAAACCTACGGCTATCTGCCGCAGGAAGTTCAAATTCACATTGCCCGAAAAATGGGCGTTCCCACCGCCAAAGTATTTGGCATTGTCAGTTTTTATTCTTTTTTCTCCATGGAGCCGAAAGGCGAGTTTGATATTTCCATCTGTTTAGGCACGGCCTGTTATGTTCGCGGTGCTGACAAGGTTTTGGAAGAGTTTAAGCAGGAACTGGGGATTGACGTGGGCGAAACCACATCCGACGGCAAATTTTCCTTATCTGTCCTGCGCTGCGTCGGAGCCTGCGGACTGGCTCCGGTTGTGCTGGTCAACGGTAAGGTTTACGGCCGGGTGGCTGTGGCCGAAGTCAAAGGGATTCTGGACGAATACCGAGAAGTTTAACGTTCGGGAAGGTTAAAAAGGAGGGTATCATGCCAAAAATTAATTCCGTTAGCGAGCTCAAGCAGCACAAAGAAGCAGTGCAGCAAAAAATCGCCGCTCGGCTGCTGGGCGAAAATATTGATCATCTGGTGCAAATTCAAGTAGGAATGGAAAAGTCCGGGATTTTGGCCGGAGCAAAAGAAATTTACCACATCTTATGGGAACTGGCTTTAAATAAAAATATCGTCGTTTTTCAAACTGACCGAATCGAAACCTTTAAAGAACCTGCCATCAGGATTATTTCTCCAGAAAGCAAAGAAGCAGTTATTTTTGAAGGAGTAACCCCCGAAAAAGCAAAGGAAATCTTTTTTGAATATGTGGAAAAAGGCAATTCACTGGACGGCATAATCCGAACAGAATACAAATAAGGTTGGGAGGCTAAGACATGTCAAACTATAAGATGCAGATTTTGGTTTGCGGAGGAACGGGCTGTCTGTCATCCGAATCCGCTTTAATCGTCAAAAACTTGAAAGAAGAAATCAAAAAACACGGTTTGACCGAAGATGTCCGGGTGGTGCTGGGCGGCTGCTTTGGCTTTTGTGAAAAAGGGCCAATTGTTAAGGTTTTGCCGGATAACACCTTTTATACGCAGGTCAAACCGACGGATGCCGCTGAAATCATTGAGAGCCATATCCTCTGCGGCCACAAGGTTGATCGTTTATTGTTTATCGAACCTAAAACCGGTGAAGCCATTTCCGATTCCAAGCATATGAACTTTTACAAAAAACAGGAACGGATTGCCTTGCGTAACTGCGGCTTTATTGATCCGCACGACATTGAGGAATATATTGCCCGCAATGGCTACGCCGCTCTGGCCAAAGCTTTAACTGAAATGACCCGGGATCAGGTCATTGCCGACGTCAAGGACTCAGGCTTGCGCGGCCGCGGCGGCGGCGGTTTTTTAACCGGCCTGAAATGGGAGTTTGCTAAAAAATCCGTGTCCCTTGAAAAATATGTGATTTGTAACGCTGACGAAGGTGATCCGGGTGCTTTTATGGATCGGTCAATCTTAGAAGGCGACCCCCATTCCATTGTAGAAGCTATGGCCATCTGCGGTTATGCCATCGGTGCGGCGGAAGGCCGGGTCTATATCCGGGCCGAATATCCGCTGGCCATCACCCGGCTACAAGATGCCATTGATTCAGCCAGAGAATATGGTCTGCTGGGTCAAAACATTCTTGGCACCGATTTTAATTTTGATATCCACCTGTCCTTCGGCGCCGGCGCTTTTGTCTGCGGCGAGGAAACTGCGTTAATCCATTCGATGGAGGGCGAACGGGGTGAACCGACAACCAAGCCGCCCTTCCCAGCCGAATCCGGCTACTGGGGGAAACCGACCAATGTCAATAACGTTGAAACTTTGGCCAATATTCCGGTTATTTTGCTGCGCGGCAGCCAGTGGTTTAAAAGTATCGGCACGGAAAAGTCCAGCGGCACCAAGGTCTTTGCCTTAGCCGGCAAAATCAATAATGTCGGCCTGATTGAAGTGCCAATGGGCACAACCTTGCGCGAAGTTATTTATGAAATCGGCGGCGGCATCAAAGGCGGCCACAGTTTTAAAGCGGTTCAGACTGGCGGCCCATCCGGCGGCTGCCTGACCGAAAAAGACTTGGATACACCGATTGATTTTGACAATCTGATTGCCAAAGGCTCGATGATGGGCTCTGGCGGTATGATTGTTATGGATGAAACCGACTGTATGCCAGCGGTTGCTAAATTTTATCTGGAATTTACGCAGGAAGAATCCTGCGGCAAATGTACTCCTTGCCGGATTGGCACAAGGCGGCTCTTAGAGCTTCTGGAAATGATTACCGACGGCAGAGCGGAAATGCGTCACTTAGATGAGCTTCGGCGCTTGAGCCGGGTCATCTGCGACACGGCTTTGTGCGGCTTGGGGCAGACTGCGCCCAATCCGGTGCTGTCAACCTTAAATTCTTTTTGGGATGAATATGTCGCCCATGTCAAAGAGCATCGCTGCCCAGCCGGCCGCTGCCAAAAACTGATTCGCTACATCATCAATATCAATTGTATCGGCTGTACCGCCTGCGCTCGGAAATGTCCGGTCGGCTGTATCAGCGGCGAAAGAAAACAACGGCATGTCATTGATACGGAAAAATGTATCAAATGCGGCGCTTGTTATGCAGCTTGTAAGTTCCATGCGATTGACAAAAAGTAAAGGAGTACGCAAATGATTAATTTAAAAATTGACGGAAAACCCATTTCCGTTCCCGAAGGCAGTACCATTTTGGAAGCTGCCAAAGCGTTAAATATCGTGATTCCGACTTTATGTCATTTGGATTTGCACGACACAAAAATGATTAATAAAGCGGCCTCCTGCCGGGTCTGCGTGGTTGAGGTCAAAGGCCGCCGGAATCTGGCGCCAGCTTGTGCTACACCGGTATCGGAAGGCATGGAGATTATCACCAACAATATGCGAGTAATGGAAGCCCGGCGGATGGTTTTGGAACTCCTGATTTCCGATCATCCTAAAGATTGTTTGGCCTGCCGCAAGGCCGGCAACTGCGAGCTTCAGGACTTGGCCGAGAAATTAGCACTCCGGGGACATTCCATTTCCGGTACCTCGATGAGTACCTACCGGGTCGATATTTCGCCCTCTCTGATTCGGGATATGGATAAATGTGTGATGTGCCGCCGCTGCGAAACTATGTGCAATGATGTCCAGACCGTTGGTGCTTTGTCCGGTATTAATCGCGGCTTTAACGCCGTCGTCTCCAGTGCTTTTGAGCTGCCGATGATTGAGACTGTCTGCACCCACTGCGGCCAATGTGTGGCCGTCTGCCCAACCGGTGCTCTGACCGAAAACGACCACACCTATAAAGTGTTTGCAGCCTTAGCTGACCCGACTAAAACCGTGATTGTGCAGACGGCTCCAGCCGTCCGGGTGGCGCTGGGCGAGGCCTTCGGCAAAGCACCCGGCAGCGTTATGACCGGAAAAATGGTTGCCGCTTTAAAGCATATGGGCTTTGATTATGTTTTTGATACCAATTTCTCGGCTGATTTGACCATTATGGAAGAGGGAGCCGAACTTTTAGACCGGCTGGATTGCTTTCTAAAAGGCGGCGATGACCGCTCTTTACCGATTCTGACCTCCTGCTGTCCGGCTTGGGTCAATTTCATCGAAAGCCAGTTCCCGGAACTGATTCATATTCCATCTTCGGCCAAATCGCCACAACAAATGTTCGGTGCAATCGCCAAGAGCTACTTTGCCGAAAAGCTTGGCATTGACCGAGAAAACCTGATTGTCGTTTCTTTAATGCCCTGTCTTGCCAAAAAGCAAGAAGCACATGAAGACGAGTTTTGCCCGGGCGGCAATCCAGATGTTGATATCGTCATCACTACCCGGGAGTTTGCCCATATGATTCAGCAAATGAATATTGATATCCATGATTTAGAAGATGCGGAATACGATGATCCGCTTGGTATTTCGACCGGTGCCGGCATGATTTTCGGCTCTACTGGCGGTGTCATTGAAGCTGCCGTCCGGACAGCTTACGAGCTAAGAACCAAGCATCCGCTGGAAAAGATTGAATTTGAGCAGCTGCGCGGCTTTGACGGCATTCGGATCGGTCATGTTGATGTGGACGGCTTCATGCTCAACATCGGCATCGCACATGGGCTGGGCAATGCCAGAGCTTTGCTGGAAGAAGTCCGCGACGGCAACCGCCGCAATCTCCACGCGATTGAAGTTATGGCCTGCCCGGGCGGCTGCATCGGCGGTGCCGGTCAGCCCTACCATCACGGCAATTCCGATATTTTAAAAGCCCGGCAAAAAGCCATCTATGAGATTGACCGAAACTCCAAACTGCGCAAATCGCACGAAAATCCGGCAGTTATTGAGCTATACCGGGCTTTTCTCGGCGAACCGCTGGGTGAGCGGGCGCACCAATTGCTGCATACCCATTATCATATTAAAGAAAAAGTATAGCTTGGCTATGCGGCTAATAGCCAGTTAACGCTAAAAACAGTCCTACCTAAAAAACAAAATCCCCCACCAGCGGATATCTGTAATCTGCTGGTGGGGGATTTTACTGTACTGGGCTGCCTTATTCGGGCAAAAGAATGATTGCGTTACTCCTTACGAGGCCTTATCCATTTTCTTGACAAAACTGCTGAAAATGGTTAAAATAAAGATATAGAAAGGGATCCTACCATGTCCAAGGCCAAAAAAACATCCGTGTATCAGGCGCATGATAAGTTTTTTAAGTTGACTTTTGCAGACAAAGGGGTAAAAGAAAGCTTTCTTCAGACTTATCTGCCGGAGAAACTATCCAAAGAAATTGATTTATCGACTGTCGAAGAGATCAACCCGTCCTTTATCAGTGAAACCTTTCAGCTAAAGGAATCGGATTTGCTGATTAAAGTACAGGCAATAGGGAAACCGATTTATGTCCTATTTTTGATGGAACATAAAAGCTATAAAGACCGAAAAACACCTTTTCAGATTTTGCGTTATTTTGTTGATATCTGGGAAAGCCAGTTAGCGAAAAAAGAAAAACTGACACCGATTTTACCGATCGTGATTTATGAAGGTAAAAGCAAATGGAATTACCCGCAGATGGGGGAATATTTTAAAGACTTGCCGGATGAGTGGAAAGCATATTTACCGCTGTATGAAACCTTGTTTTTTGATTTTTCCTTAGAAAACAAGGTGCAAAAATTGCCGGAAAATATCGAATTAAAAAGCTACCTACAGGTAATTCAATCCGTATATTTAGAAGATAGAGGAACTTTTTTAGAGCAGCTAATTGAAATATTATATTTAATCAATCAGGCAGCCGGTGAAGATTCGGCGGCATTTATCAGTATTTTCCGGCGCATCTTGATTTATACAGAAAATACCAGAAATGATTTAAAAGAAGAAAAAGAAGATTTATTTGACCTTTTGAAAGGAGTCGATTCTATGAGTAAAACCAGTATAGAGAGATGGGAAGAACGGATTCGGGCGGAAGCAATCGATACTGCTCGAGACGATCTTTTGGCAGAAGGAATGGAAAAAGGCCGGGCGGAAGGCCGAGAAAGTGCGACACAAAGCATTGCCCAGAAGATGAAACGCATGGGCTTTACCTTGGATGATATTCAAAAGGTCACCGGACTGATGCTGTAAAAAACTGTTTTGGTTGCCAAAATGGTTAAAATAAAGATACAGAAAGGAATCCTACCATGTCCAAGGCCAAAAAAGCATCCGTGTATCAGGCGCATGATAAGTTTTTTAAGTTGACTTTTGCAGACAAAGGGGTAAAAGAAAGCTTTCTTCAGACTTATCTGCCGGAGAAACTATCCAAAGAAATTGATTTATCGACTGTCGAAGAGATCAACCCGTCCTTTATCAGTGAAACCTTTCAGCTAAAGGAATCGGATTTGCTGATTAAAGTACAGGCAATAGGGAAACCGATTTATGTCCTATTTTTGATGGAACATAAAAGCTATAAAGACCGAAAAACACCTTTTCAGATTTTGCGTTATTTTGTTGATATCTGGGAAAGCCAGTTAGCGAAAAAAGAAAAACTGACACCGATTTTACCGATCGTGATTTATGAAGGTAAAAGCAAATGGAATTACCCGCAGATGGGGGAATATTTTAAAGACTTGCCGGATGAGTGGAAAGCATATTTACCGCTGTATGAAACCTTGTTTTTTGATTTTTCCTTAGAAAACAAGGTGCAAAAATTGCCGGAAAATATCGAATTAAAAAGCTACCTACAGGTAATTCAATCCGTATATTTAGAAGATAGAGGAACTTTTTTAGAGCAGCTAATTGAAATATTATATTTAATCAATCAGGCAGCCGGTGAAGATTCGGCGGCATTTATCAGTATTTTCCGGCGCATCTTGATTTATACAGAAAATACCAGAAATGATTTAAAAGAAGAAAAAGAAGATTTATTTGACCTTTTGAAAGGAGTCGATTCTATGAGTAAAACCAGTATAGAGAGATGGGAAGAACGGATTCGGGCGGAAGCAATCGATACTGCTCGAGATGATCTTTTGGCAGAAGGAATGGAAAAAGGCCGGGCGGAAGGTCGGGCGGAAGGCCGGGCGGAAGGTCGGGCGGAAGGCCGGGCGGAAGGCCGTGAAAGTGCGACACAAAGCATTGCCCAGAAGATGAAATGCATGGGCTTTACCTTGGATGATATTCAAAAGGTCACCGGACTGATGCTGTAAAAAACTGTTTTGGTTGCCCGCATTTTTAAACTATTGGTTCGGCGGATTGAAACTGTCAAAAAACTTACTCGCCGGAGACGGCTGCTAAAAACAGTCCCACCAAAAACTGTAAAAATCCCCCACCAGCAGATATCTGTAATCTGCTGGTGGGGGATTTTGTGGTACTGGGCTGCCTTATTTGGGCAAAAGAACATCGCCCTTGGAATTGATATACTTAAGCTGCACATCATCGCCACTGCGCTCAGCCACCAGTGCCCGTCCCTCGGAAAAAGGAAAAGCATACAGATACTGGCAAGGAATCACTTCCTCGCCTTGACGGTTGACACACCCCCAAGAATAGTTTAAAAACCCATCATAATCATTGTTCAACCTTCTGCCTACCCTTGCATAATCGCCGATAAACGGTAATATTATATCATACTCTGCTGACAGGGTTTTGCCCTCTTTGCTGATTACGACATATTTTTGTCCTTTTTCTTTCTGCTTAGAAATAATTGCCACGCCTTTAGAAAAACAACCTCTCGTTTCTAAAAAATATGTTAGTCTTTCTTTATCAGATAACAGCCACCTTTCTGCCCAATGAAATGAGGACCAGTCAGCGTCTGCTATATCGCCTAATGTGATCTTCTTTCGGCCAAGTTTATCAATATAATACGACTGTTGCGCATCGGAAACCAGCGTTAAGCCTTCCAAAAAGTGCTCCGCCTTTTGATATTGACAGGCAATTACTTCTTTGCCCTTAGCATCTATATAGCCCCATAAGTCATCTCTTTTGACGGCGGCTAAGCCTTCCCAAAATCCCCATGTATCCTCCTTGAGTTTCCGCAAAATGTAATTTCAAAAAGAATATACTGTTCCGAAGTGC
>CAUUKX010000073.1:0-10689 GCA_963545585.1 uncultured Lachnospiraceae bacterium | reverse complement strand
ACGAATCATACTTTAAAGTCGCCTTAATCGCTACTTCCGAAGCTGTTTCTGCTGCTCCGCAGGTAAAGACGCCGTCTGCGGTAATCGCCGACTGGGTGGCTGCCTCTGTACCTACAAACGCTTTCCACGTCAGGTCAGTTGGCTTTAAAGGCACTTCTGTGGAACCCTCAACCACATACGCTGTAAACTGTTTGCTTTCGCCCTTGGCAAGGGTTACATTTTGAGGCTTTAGCTTCAGAGTATAAGCACCACGATTAACATTAATAGGCATTTGTGCCGTTTTCCCGGTAGCCGTATGGGTTGCTTTTACGGTCAGGATATCTTTCCATTCATCCCGGCCGACAGTTAATTTGCCAGTTGCCGGATTTATTTGGGTATCGGCTGAAGTTTTGGCCAGAGCCGGTGTTACTGTGCCACCGGCGATAAGCTCAAACATAATCTCGCCGGGGGTAAACTCAACATCTTCATTAAAATTATCTTTGCCCTTGGCTTTAAACTGCAACTCTCCTCCCGGATTTACCGCTGAATGTGAGTTCATTTCTGTAATCTGTATACTATCAAGATAGCGTTCTTGCACTATAACAGTTTGTTCTTTGCCTTGAAATTTTGCTTTTACAGTTACTTGATCTCCCATTTGATCCTCGGCATAAGTAAACTTTCCATCTGGTGTAATTGTTGAAGTATCCGCTGCATTCACCTTTTCCCAAGTAAGAAACGGCGCTTTAACTTCTACATCCCCATTGCCGTTTGTATAAGATGCATACGCCGAAAGCTGAATACTCTCGCCTCTTTTCATTTTCGGATGAGTCGGCTTAATCACTAAATTATAATCCGGTACATCAACGGTAAAGGTCTTAGCTTTCTGCAAAGCCGGTTTCATCTTATGAACGACCGTAAGTGTCAGCGAGTTGGATAATTCATCTTTCGCTACTGTGATATGGCCTGATTTTTTATCAATTGTAGTATTCGGCGAAGTATTGCCGGTTAGAGAAAAATCAAAATAAGTCGGCGAAAGAGTATCTTGACTTCCGCCTGATTTTACACCCTTTATCAAAAATCCATATTCTTTACCCTGTTTCAAATTTCCAGAAAACAAATTTGTAATATTCAAATCAGAATAAGAATCTACTGTCGGCATATTTGCAACATTTACCGCATATTGCCCCTCATCAACACCTGCCTGATGCTTAAAAACCGCTTTAATCGTAAGAGACGATGCCGTTTCATCCGAGGCAACCGTCAATAAAGCATAGTTGCCATAAGCTTCAATTTTGGTGCCATCTTTCGTATTTCCCGTCACCTTTAAGTCATAATTACTGGCTGGTATAATATTGTCATGTTTGGTAATATTCGCTTCATCATCATAAATGGTAATTGAAATAAGTGCTTGTCCACCCTTATGCACTGTGCTGGTACCTTCTGCTACCATCTGAATATGATCCATGTGTTTCCATTTGCCTTTAAGAAGAATGCTTTCTCCATCTTTCGGAACATAGTCCACATCAACTTCCGAAGTGCCGACCCAAAACCCAGCCGACTGACAACCCACGTCAAAAACCGGGTCTCCAGAAGTATGATTGATAATCTCCCCCAAATCCTTTCCCTTATCTGTTTCAATCACAAGCTCCGACTTCAGTTCACTGCCGACAAGGAAGCCTTTCACATGCTCGCCGCCTCGAATACGAATCGTAATCTTTTCTGCCGCCGCCGCTGATAATGGAAAAGCGGTAAGCAGCAGACACATTGTCAATAATAGTGCTGTTAATTTTCGTTTCATTGTTCTCTCCTTTTTGATTTGGTTTCACCAAAAGCAGAATGGTTTTAGCTACTTTTGGCTGTTTCGATTCTCCGTTTATTCGCTCGTTGGTCAAAAAAACTTTCATCTTTTTACCGATTTTCTCTGTTTGCCCCCGGTTTGACCAGCCAAACAAGAGAAATAAAACGCTCTTACTCCTTGGCGAATACTACGAGAAAATATTTTCTCTTAATCATATCATATTTCATCGGAAAAAACCATTAAATTTTCTTATGGTTTTTAGGAATTTTGACCCATACGATAAGTTCAAAATTGCAACAAACCTGCAAATACAAAAAAGGACAAAAAGCGATTTTATGCCCTGCTCTTTGTCCTTTTTGGCAGCATTTTTTTACTTGCCTGCTTTTATCGCTTGAGCAGGCAGATTTTTTCCGCCTACTCAAAGCGTTTTGCTTTTTTGTTTTTTCTGATTTTACTTTCCCTTGATTGAATACTCCGCACTTTTGCTCGGCGGGCGATTTGCCCCAATCAAAAGCTTCGTTTTCTGCTCGGCGGTCTGCCCAAAAAGTTTACTCCAGTTTGGCAGAACGGCAGAACATGAGAAAGCTGCATTGCTCTTTTTATTTCTCCAGCATCTGGCTAAGATTATCCAAAATCTGCGCCATTTCTGCCCGGGTGAGCAAATCTTTCGGTGCAAACTTGCCGCCGTTCTTGCCCTTTAACAGACCCAAGGCCGCTGCTTTCTTAACGGCTTCTTTTGCCCAGCTGCTAATGCTTTCCTCGTCGGCAAATGTTGTCATCGCCATCTCCGGCAATTTCTTATCCTTTAAGTAATTGGCGAAAATGACAGCTGCCTGCTCTCTGGTAATCTTGGCCTCCGGCCGGAACGTGCCGTCCTCAAAGCCTTTCATCAAGCCAAGTGCCGCACCCCACGCCACATGCTGCGCATAGTAAGCATTTGCGTCCACATCGCTAAACGAAACTTCCCGCAAGACTGCCGCCTGCTCACTCATCCGACCCAGTACGGTGATAAACTCTGCCCGGCTCATTTGCCGTTCCGGTGCAAAGCTATTTTCGGTTACACCCTTAAAAATGCCTTTTTCTATGGCTTTTACAATTGCTTTTTGCGCCCAGTGTCCGGCAATATCCTGAAACTGCCCGATGATTTCACCGCTCTTATCCATCTTATTGTCTTGCGGCTTGTTATCTTCCGGCTTCTTCGGCTGCTGCGGTGCGGGTGCACTGCTGCTATTGTTATTGCTGCCGTTGTCATAGCCGTTAAGCGGGGGATTGCTGCTGCTTGTTTCCTTCTTAACCGTAACCACTGCTTCCGCCATTTTAGTCGAATCATAGTTTAAAGTCGCCTTAATCGCTACTTCCGAAGCCGTTTCTGCTGCTCCGCAGGTGAAGACACCGACTGCGGTAATTGCCGATTGGGTGGCTGCCTCTGTACCTACGAACGCTTTCCATGTCAGGTCAGTTGGCTTTAAGGCTACTTCCTCGTGCGTAGCATTATCTATCACATACGCTGTAAACTGTTTGCTTTCGCCCTTATTGACCGTTGAGTTTTTCGGTTTTAGCTGCAAGGTGTACGGAGTGCGATGGATGCTGATCGGCAGTTCATCCATATTCTCTGAATCCGCCTTATAAACCGCTTTTACCTTAATCATATCCTTAAACTCATCGTTTGCAATGCTTAATCTGCCGCTTTCATCAATTTTAGTGTCAATCGAAGTACCCGCCGATACCAGCGAGAATGTAACTTCATCAGCACGAATTGGCGTTTCTATGCCGCCTTGCTTTCGATAAGCCTTGATAACGGTTGTTTGTCCGGGCTTCATCTGTACTGGCGCAGCTAAGTCTGTTTTCAAAACAAGTTTTGGCCCAATATATTCCATGACAGTGGCAGTAGCTGTTTTGGGTGCATATTTTAATTCCGCTTTCACCGTAAGCGGGCTGACAGTTTCATTCGCTCCATATTGAAACACACCGTTTACAACGCTTGAGTCGGTCGCCGCTTCCACGATGCTCCAATTCAAATCCGCCGGTTTTAAATCTACTTTGTCTTTTGTAACATTATCTTCTACATAGGCGGTAAAGGTTTTGCTGCTCCCCTTTGCCAGTGCCTGATTTTCGGGTTTTAGCTTCAGGGTGTATTCCCCTCTTTTTACCTCTAACTCCATCTCGTCCGTTTTGCTCGGATCGGCTTTGAAAATCGCCTTGACTTTCAGCTTATCCTTAAACTCGTCCTGTGCAGCCATCAGTTTCCCTGTCGCTCCATCAATTTTAGTATCGTTAGACGTACGAGCTTTCATCGGCTCTACCGTTCCCGCAGGTACAAGCTGAAGTGTTACTTTGTCCGCAGTTAATTCTTCGTCTGAACCATAATTGTATTTTGCATAAACAGTTAATGCTACTTCCTGTCCCAGTTTAATCTCCGCAGGGGTTAGCGGGCGAAATTCAATCGCCGTCATACTACGTGCTTCTTTGATTTTGATTATTTTTTCTGTCGTCGGTCTGGCTTTTATCTTCGCCTTTACTTCTACTTCTTTGCCGGCTGGCTCATTGAGCCCATAGGTAAATAAGCCCGCCGGGGTAATGGTAGATTCCGTCGAGTTGATAACACTCCACTCCATTTTATCGGCTTCAAGAGGCATCTCTCCACCAAGACCAGTAAATTGAACCAGACCCGAAAGTTGAACCGTACCCCCTTTTACAGCGGTCGGCATATCCGGCCGAATGATTAACTCATGTGCAGCAGCAGTAATCGGAAACTGCCGGTCTTTGTCAATCGTAGTCTGATATTTCATATTTACCGTAATGTTCTCCGCCAGTTCATCCCCTGCTATATATAAATAACCAGTGATATTATTAATATAAGTACCGGTAGAAGTATTACCGCGAATAGTCATTGTCAAATCGGCCGGAGATATTGTGTCAACTTGGCTACTGTTAGCATTATAAGCACTCAGCTCAATCACTTCCCCGCTTCCAGCTTTTAAAGGAATTTTCGGATCTGCTGCCGATGCGTCTTTAATTTTAATCTCCTCAGTATTAGGATTAAAGACGGGTGCGGACTTAACATCCAATTGAATGGTATTCTCAACTGATGTCTTTTCTTTATATGTAACCTTAACCCGAATCTCAGTAGCCGGTTCATTCGATGCTACGGTCAGCATTTTATATTTTCCATGCCCTGCATCCATAAGGGTAGTACTGCCGGAAGCTCCTATCAGCTCCCATGTAAACTTATCCGTCGGCAGATGATGTTCTTTGTTTTCCTCATCTACCAAAATCGCCTGCAGATACTCTTTGCCGCCTTGATAAACATATTCGTTTTCCGTTACTGGCTTCAATTGTACCAGCTGCATATCTGCTTTTTTTCCTGAAATTTTCAGTTTTTTATTTTCATGAAACCTTGTGAGCATTCGAATTGCGGTTTTACTGGCATCGTCCGCATCATAATATTTATCACGCTTATAGCCCGGCTCATACTCAATCTCAAACTTTGTTTCTATTGTTGCCAAATCTGTCCCTTTATCCACAGTAATTCGCGACGGAACAACATTCCACACATGTTCTCCCGGTTCAAGTTCGATTTCAATTTTTTCTGCTGCTGCTGCCGGTAGTGGAAAGGCTGTTAGAATTAGACACAGAGTCAGAAAAAATGCAGTTAGTTTTCGTTTCATTGCTTTCTCCTTTATGGTTGGATTTAGCAGAAAGCCGATATCAACGGCTTTCTGCGGTTACACTTTCTTGTTATCCTATCACATTTTTTTGCAAGAAAACCATTAAATTTTCTTTTGCTTTTTAGGAATTAAAACCCATTTTTCACGCTTCTTAGTAAGCAGAATAAGCATTGCGCTGCTCTTAGTTCTTTTTTTCTTGCTCTAACAGCCTGCTTAAATTATCCAAAATCTGCGCCATTTCTGCCCGGGTGAGCAAATCTTTCGGCGCAAACTTGCCGCCGTCCTTGCCCTTTAACAGACCCAGTGCCGCAGCTTTCTTAACGGCTGCTTTTGCCCAGCTGCTGATGCTTTCCTCGTCGGCAAAGGTTGTCATCGCCATCTCCGGCAATTTCTTATCCTTTAAGTAATTGGCGAAAATGACAGCTGCCTGCTCTCTGGTAATCTTGGCCTCCGGCCGGAACGTGCCGTCCTCAAAACCTTTCATCAAACCAAGTGCCGCACCCCATGCCACATACTGTGCATAGTAAGCATTTGTGTCCACATCACTAAACGGAACTTCCCGCAGCATAGTCGCCTGCTCACTCATCCGGCCCAGCACCGTGATAAACTCTGCCCGGCTCATTTGCCGCTCCGGCGCAAAGCTATTTTCGGTTACGCCCTTAAAGATACCTTTTTCTATGGCTTTTACAATTGCTTTTTGCGCCCAGTGTCCAGCAATATCCTGAAACCGCCCAATGATTTCACTGCTCTTATCCATCTTATTGTCTTGCGGTTTGTTATCTTCCGGCTTCTTCGGCTGCTGCGGTGCAGGTGCTGCCGGGCTGCCGGTATTGTTGCTGCTGTTGCTGCTGTTGCTATTGCCGTTGTCATAGCCGTTAAGCGGGGGATTGCTGCTGCTTATTTCCTTCTTAACCGTAACCTTTGCTTCTCCCACCTTGGACGAATCATACTTTAAAGTCACCTTAATCGCTACTTCCGAAGCCGTTTCTGCTGCTCCGCAGGTAAAGACGCCGACTGCGGTAATTGCCGATTGGGTGGCTGCCTCTGTACCTACGAACGCTTTCCATGTCAGGTCAGTTGGCTTTAAGGGAATTTCATCGTGCGTTGCATTATCAACCGCATAGGCTGTGAACTGTTTGCTTTCGCCCTTATTGACCGTTGAGTTTTTCGGCTTTAGCTTCAAGGTGTATGGTGCTCTTTTTACTTCCAGTTCCATTTCTGCCATCTTGGTTTGATCGGCTTTATAGACAACCTTGACTTTCAGTTTATCCTTAAACTCATCCTTACCGACAATCAACTTCCCCATCGCATCGTCAATCTTCGTAGCTTCTGACGTACTAATTTTAGTCGGCTCTACCATTCCAGCCGGAACAAGAGTAAGCTCTGCTTCGCCCGGATTTAATTTTACTCGTTCTCCAAAATTATCTGTACCGTATATTTCAATCTGTGCTTCTTGGCCCGCCTCAATCTCAACATTGCCGGATGCCGTCGTGTTTAGTCCCGGTGCAGCAACGGCAATACTTGCAATAGAACGCTCCTGCACGCCCACTTCCGCTTTTTGCCCGCTTCTTAGCAATTCGGCGACAACTTCTACCGTCCGGCCGGGTGCTTCATTATTTGCATAGGTAAACTTCCCGTCTGGTGTAATGGTTGATTGATCGCCGTTTTGTTTTTTCTTCCACTTAATATACGGCGCTTCTACTTTTGCCCGCAAGTTGCTGTTATACACAATATACGCTGAAAGCTGAATCGTTTCCCCTCTTTTTGCTTTCGGAGCAGCCGGCTCAATTTCCAAGGTGTGCGGCTTTAGCTTCACATCAAAAGAATTCTCATGCTGCAAAGCTGGGTTCGGGCGATACTTCACCTTAACCTTTAGCGCTTCCGCCATTTCATTGGCTGCAATATGAACTCTGCCTGCCTTTTCGTCAATTTTGGTATCCGGCGAAGTATTGCCGGAAAGAACGAAATCACAATAAAATGGAGAAATTCCTTCAACGTAGGCGGTTACTGAATTGATGCCTTCAACCGACAAATCATACGTTTCTCCTGCAAGCCAATCTTGACCCGGTGTATATTTCTCAACTGAAATGCTGTTGTAATTTCGCATATCTGCAACATTGATTTCAAAAAAATCTTCTAAGCTCTGCTCCCGAAAAACAGCCTTAACTTTAATCTTAGGAGCCGTTTCTGCCAAATCAACTTTTAACAAACCATACGCACCATCGGCAACAACCTTTGTGCCGGACTGATACGTTCCAACCAAAGACCAATCATACTCGTTGGCTGGTATTTGATAACTATCCGCCCCAGCTTTGACTTTGATTTCAATATAGTCGCCGCCGCCTTTATAAACCAAAGGAATCCCTGACAACGACCTAATATCTATCCCTGTCATTGGCAGGCGTGCCGTCCGCACGACGATTGTTTCGCCGTCAGTCAATTGATAGGTAGCTGGAGTATCAATCTTAGTCCCGGCCGCTGTATAATAGTCATCAAATCCATAGCTGGGAACATATTCCGGCATTACCTGAGGGATGATATCAAGCAAAGTTTTTCCCGGTTCCACCTCAAGCACCAGTTCCTGCTTCCGTTCGCTGCCGACCTGGAAACCCTGAATATGCTCATCGCCCCGAAAGCGAATCGTAATCTTTTCCGCCGCTGCTGCTGGCAATGGAAAAGCAGTGAGCAGCAGACACATCGTCACTAATAGCGCTGTTAATTTTCGTTTCATTGTTCTCTCCTTTTTGATGGTTAACTTAAATAATAAAGCTCAAAGTTTATTGAGCCATTTTTGATTTCCCATTTGCCCGATGCCGAAAAAAGGGCTTTGCGCCTTGTCGTCGAAACAGATCATTAACTTTCTGCATCACCTTTCGCTAATTTATCTGCCAAAAACAAAGGTTATGAACTCAATTTTCCTATAGTTTTTTTGGGCTCTGTCCCGCTCAGAGAGCGGATACCCCGATCGAAAGCTTCACTTTCTGCCCGGGCGGGCAATCTGCCTAAAAAAGACTGTTCTGTCAAACATGGGAAAATTGAGTTATGAAAAAATTGAAATGATAAGCTCTGTTTTGCCGGATTTTCCCAGACAAATTCAACGCTAACAGCATATCATATTTCCGGCAAAAAACCAACCGATTTTTCTGATGTTTTATATGTTTTATATACATTAAATATTTTATATATATTTCTTTATCAAACCAAGATGCTCTCTGCACGTTTTTAATTGTACTTTTAATTCTTAAACCTTCCCCATTCCGCTAGAAAATTCTTTTTAGGAAAAGCCGTTTGGGCAGAAATAGGTAATATTTCGACCGGAAAAATTGCTCACCCGGACTGAAACGCACGGCGCTTCGAGCGAGCAGGACGCCCACACTCATAAGTCGCTTTCAGCAAATTATGAGTGTGGGCTGAACGGCAATGGCTATTACAAACAATAGCCGGTTTTTTTATCAATCACATTTTTCAACGGCTGACCGGTTAAATAGCGCTCCAAATTATCCAGCATAATCCGGCCGATTTTTTCTCTGGCCATTGGCGAACTGAAGCCACCGGCGTTATGCGGCGTTAAAAGAATATTTTTTAGCTCCCACAAAGGGCTGTCCTCCGGCAATGGCTCCTGTTCAAACACGTCCAGCGCCGCACCGGCAATTTTTCCCTGCTGCAAAGCCGCAATCAGCGCATCTTGGTCAATCAGCCCGCCCCGGGCAATATTCACCAGCAGTGCTGACGGCTTCATTAGCGCAATTCGCCCGGCATTAATAATATGCCGTACTTCAGCGTACAGCGGAATCGTCAGCACGAACACATCCGCCCGGGGAATGACCCGGTCAAGCTCCGCCTCATAATAAAGCTCGTCCACATAATCCGGTCGCTCGCCTGGCCGCCGTTTAACGGCAATGACATATGCCCCCATCGCCTTCATTCGCTTGGCCGTTTCCCGGCCGATATCACCCAGTCCCAAGATCAGAACAGTGCTGCCTTTTAAGTTAATTATGGGGATTTTGCTCCAGACTTTCTGGCTTTGCCGGCGAATATAGGTATGAAAGTGATTGTTTAAAAGCAAAACCGCACCCAGCACATATTCAGCAATCGATTCGCCAAAAGCGCCGGTAACGTTGGTCAGCACGACCCTGTCCGGTAAAATCCCCGGCTTTAAATAGCCATCGGTTCCGGCCATTTGCAGCTGTAACCATTCCAGCCTCCGAGCCGCTGCCAAATCCCGGGGCGGGAAATTGCCCAGCACCGCATCGGCCTGCTCTATTTCCTCCGGCAAAAACCCGGTACTGCCCTTATAAATCAAGTGATGACCGGCGGCAATTTCCGCTGCCCTAACTTTTTCTTCATCGGTAAACTCCGTTGTGATTAAAATTGTTTTCATTCTCTTTTGACCTCCTGAATCAATTCCGGCAAACGGTTAAAGTTAGAAATTGCTTTTCCATCTCCGCCCTCGGCAGATAGTTTTCAATATCACGGTAACTATGGTTTTTCTAAGCTGCGAATATTTTTACCAGTATATCATACTTTTCTTGATTTACAACTTCAAATTTACCCGAGGCTGGTGAATAACTTCCCTCGGGTAAATTTCCTCTGCCAAAGCCCTTGACTTTTTTATGAATTCTATGTATAATATCTTCCGTGTTTAGCAAAGCTGTATTTTAAGTTTAATATATGACGATACAGGAAATCTACAAAAATATCAACCAAAATCATCCTGTATTACGACTCTTGAGCCTTAAATTCAGCAACCGGAAAGGCGGTATTTCTTATGCAGATTGGAGAAAGCATTAAGCAGCTGCGGCTGAAAAATAATTTAACGCAGGAAGAACTGGCCGACCGCTGCGAATTATCCAAGGGCTTTATCTCGCAGCTGGAACGGGATTTGACTTCGCCCTCATTAGATAGCTTAAACGATATTTTAGAAAGCCTCGGCACCAATTTAGCCGAGTTTTTCAGCGAAAAAAAGGAAGAAAAAGTTTTATTTTGCAAAGAGGACTTTTTCTTAAAAACCGATAAGGAACTGGGCTATCAGGTCAGTTGGATTGTTCCCAATGCCCAGAAAAATCAAATGGAGCCGATTTTGCTGTCCTTAGAAGCGGGCGGACAGTTTTTGGAGTTTGCGCCGACCGAAGGTGAAATCTTCGGCTATGTTTTATCCGGCAGCGTTCAGCTCAACCTGAATAAACAGGTTTACCGGATTAAAAAGGGCAACAGCTTTTATTACCCGGCCAACGGCTATCACAG
>CAUUKX010000072.1:0-10781 GCA_963545585.1 uncultured Lachnospiraceae bacterium | reverse complement strand
GCTATTGCTGCCGGCTCCTCCAAAATGAATGAAATTTCCGGTAAAATCAATGAAAATACCAGCGTCTGTGCTATCTACATTAAGAATCTTATTACACTTGGGATTATAAAAAAAGAAGCGCCTTACGGCGAAAAATCCAGCCGCAAGACAATTTACTCTATTGAGGATAATATGTTTCGATTTTGGTATCGCTTTGTACCGGAAAATACTTCCATTATTTCCCGTGGAGCCGCAGACCTTGCCTACAAACGTATCTCCCCGGCTCTCTCCTCTTATATGGGAGGCATCTTTGAGGATATCTGCAAACAATATCTATGGAAACTGCTCTTAGCTGGCAAATGTGCTGTAAACTTTAACAGTCTTGGCCGCTGGTGGGGAACAAACCCTAAAACGAAATCACAGGAAGAAATTGATATTATGGGAGCAGATAAAGATTCCGCTTTGTTCGGAGAATGTAAATGGACAAATGAAAAAATTGACCTCGGTGTGCTGGAAGCTCTTACCCAGCGCAGTACTTTATTTCGCTGCCAGAAACCGTATTTTTATCTCTTTGCTAAAACCGGCTTTACCACGGTCTGTATCGCCCAAGCTGCAAAAATGGGAAATGTGACGCTTGTTTCCTATGAGGATATACTAAAAATATGATAAACCCCTATCCCTGCTGCCCACTTTCATTGCTTTCAAACTGCGCCTGATACATTTCCCGGTAATAGCCGCACCTATCCATCAATTCCTGATGCGTGCCGCTTTCTGCCACCTCTCCATGATGCAGCACAATGATTCGATCGGCATTTTTAATGGTCGACAGCCGATGCGCAATGACAATACAGGTGCGGGAACGCATTAAATTCAGCATCGCTTCCTGAATCTGCCTTTCCGTCTGCGTATCGACATTAGAAGTTGCTTCATCCAATATCAGCATCGGCGCATCCAAAAGCATCGCCCGGGCAATGGTCAAAAGCTGCTTCTGCCCCTTGGAAATACTGCTGCCGCCGTCTTTTAACACCGTATCATAGCCCTGCGGCAGGGATTCAATAAAATTGTCAATCTTCGCCGCTTTAGCCGCTGCCTTGACTTCTTCCAAACTGGCATCTTCCCGGCCGTAAGCTAAGTTTTCATAAACCGTCCCAGAAAACAGCCAAGTGTCCTGCAAGACCATAGAAAAAGCCCTACGCAGGCTGCGCCGGGAAATCCGGCACAGCTCCTTGCCGTCAATCGTAATACTACCTGAATTCACATCATAAAAGCGCATCAATAAATTGATAATCGTTGTTTTCCCGGAACCGGTCTGGCCGACAATGGCAATCGTCTGCCCCGCCCCAGCAGTTAAGTCAACCTGTTTCAACACCGGCTGACTGTCATACCCAAAATCCACTTTTTGCAGCTGAATCTCACCAGCCGTTACTACTAGTTCCTCGGCATCTGCCCTGTCCGGCGTTTCCGGTGGCTCATCTAATAGACGGAACAGCCGCTCGGCTGCCGCCAAAGCGGACTGCAAATCAGCGATGATATTGGCCAACTCGTTAATCGGCCCGGAAAACTTACGGGAATAAAGAACAAAGGACGACACACTGCCCAAAGAAATGCTGCCACTCATATACAGCATTGCTCCAAACATACTAATCAGCGCTAGGGAAATATTATTGATAAAAGTGACTGACGGCCCGGTTGAACTGGAATAACTTTCTGCTTCATAATTAGCGACGCAGGCCTGTTGATTTAATTTCTCAAACTCCGCAATAAAATAATCCTCCCGGTGATAAGCTTTAATCGTCTTGGTGCCGGTTACGATTTCTTCGACAAAACCATTCATATCACCTAATTTTTGCGAACGTCGCCGATATTTGGGGCGAACCCGGCGAGAACGGTAATTCGTATAAATAAAGGACATCGGAATCGTGATCGTAAACACCAGCACCAACTGTGGCGAAATCGTCAGCATCATCACCAGCGAGCCAGCCACCGTTACCATACTGGCCACAATCTGCACAAAATCAGCGGACAGCGACGTATTAATCACATCAATATCATAGGACATCGTACTTAAAATATCACCTGCCAAATGCCGGTCATAAAAACTAACCGGCAGCCGCAGTAAATGTTCAAACACATCTTTACGCATTTGATACACGATATTCCGACTGATATGAACCATCAGCGCCGCTAAAATATAGTTCAGCACCGCTGCCGCCAAATAAAACAGCAGCATCCAGCCGGCATAATAAAATACCCGCAGAAAATTAACCCTGCCGCTGACCGTACCAATTGCGTCAATCGCGTGCCCAGATAGCTTCGGCCCCAAAAGAGCCAAAAGATTGCTGGCCACCGTCAGCCCGATAGCCAGCGCCAGAAGCCACCTATACTGTGCCAAATAATGCCACAACCGTTTTAAAATCATACTTTTCGCCTGACTGGGTTTTTCAAAAGAAGTCCCTTCTCTCTTCATTTACTCTTCCCCCATTTGAATCGCCGCCGCTTCTCGATAATAAGCACAGCTTTTCATCAACTGACTGTGGCTGCCTTGGCCGATTATCCCGCCATCTTGCAAAACTAAGATTTGATCAGCATGCTTAATCGAACTAATCCTCTGCGCCACAATAATCTTGGTCGCCGCCGCAAAATGCTCCGCCAGAGCCGAACGCAGGCAGGCATCGGTCTTAAAATCAAGTGCTGAGGAACTGTCATCCAGCAGCAAAATCGGCGGTTTCGCCGCCAGTGCCCGTGCCAGCAGAAGTCTTTGCTTTTGCCCGCCGCTGATATCATGGCCTCTGGCCGCAATTTCATAGGCCAGACCGCCTTCTTTTTCCCGGATAAAATCCGCCTGTGCTGTCCGCAGCGCCAACTGCAACTCTTCTTCTTTCAGCTGCCGACCTAAACCGATATTATCTTTCATCGCCGCAGCATACAAAAAATCATTTTGCAGCACCGTGCCGAACCGGGCATATAATTCCTGCGCCGGCATCGCCTGAATATCCCGGCCATCCAGCCGAATACAACCACTGTCGGGCACGTAAAAGCGCAAAAGAAGCCGGAGCAATGTACTTTTCCCGCTCCCAGTCGGCCCGATAATCCCCAGCGTCTGCCCCGGCTCTATGACAAAGCTAATCTTCGTTAAATTATTCTGAACCTTATCATACGAAAAGCTAACCGCTTCAAACGCAATCTGCCCGCTTTCCCCTGACCGGTCATCAGCCGCCTGCACCGGAATTTCCTCAGCCGCTAACACCTCAGCAATCCGCCGGGCACTGGCCGCTCCCTTGGAATACATGGTAAACAGCCGGGAGACTGCCATCAGTGCAATTAAAATCAACGTAAAGTAGCTTAAAAAAGCAATTATCGTTCCGGTTTGGGTCAATCCCCGGTTCACCCGAAAAGCACCAACCACGACCACTAACGTCAGTCCTGCATTTAACAAAAAGTTCATAACCGGACCGGTAATATTCATCAGCAGTGTTGCCTGTTTTTCGGTTTGAACGACCTCCTTATTGATTTTGTCAAAACAGCTTTTTTCATATTCATCCTTAGACAGCGCCTTAATTACCCGAATTCCGGCCATACTCTCCTGTGCCCGCCGAATCAAGCTGTCCAGCGCCTCTTGGGTTTTTTCATAACGCCTCGTTCCTCGCCGGGACACCTGCCAAACCACAATCGCTAAAAGCGGCAAAATAGCCAAAAGTATCAGGGTCAAAACTGGCTCAATCACCATTGTAATCGCCACGCCGCCAAACAGCATAATCGGCGCTCTAACGCCCATGCGCTGCATCCGGTCAAGCATCCGGTAAACATGATAAGTATCACTGGTTATGCGGGAAATCAAAGACGGCTCGGTCAGTTCATCCGCCTGCTGGCAAGACAGCTTTAATACCTTGCTGAAAAGATCCTGCCGCAGCCGGTAAATAATATCTCTGGCAGTTTTTGTCGCCAGCCAGTTAGCGGTCACATTGGCTGCCAGTGCAAGCGCCGAACAAAGCAGCATTAAAAAGCCCAGCCGCCGAGCCATATCCCAGTCTCCAGCTGGTGCGTAGCTATTTAAAATGACCGCCAAAATCCACGGCAGTAAAAGCTCAATCACTGTGCCAATAAACTTAATGCCAAAGCCAAGGCCTATCATTTTTATTTTGGGTTTGATATAAGTCCAAAGCATTTTCACCGCATTTTCCTTTCTTGCTACGACTTAGCAATCTGCCGCTATTTTTAAACTTTTAATTACTATACTCTTTTTCCCAAAAGCTGTCAATCCCGCCAGTATTCCCCACTGCTGCCAGTTGTCCTTCCCGGCGGATGAAAACCGCAGTTTTTCGTGCCATCTCTGCAACGTTCTTTTTCACTTTACCACCCTTTACCCCCGCTTTTGGCGAAACAAAATTTACTTGCTTTTTTCCCTGAATTACAGTAAAATAATACTGGGAGCGGATATTGACAAATTCGTTCTGTTATGCTTCATAGAAATAATGCAAAAGAGGAGGAAAGTATGAAAAAATTTTTAAACTTTGAAACTTTAATTACTCCGGCTATTATTAAGATTTTATATCCGGTGCTGGTGATTTTATTCGCCATTCGCTACTTTTGGCAAATGATTGCCGGGCTACTGGTTTTTGCTTTCGGTGGTCTCAGTACTTCTTTTACCGCACTGGCCAGCTTTATTGCGATGCCCTTTGTACTTCGGATTGCATTTGAACTGGTTCTAATACTATTCCGTATTTATGAGTACACCTTTAAACTGGCCAATCCGGACAAAGAACTGACCGGCGTATTAAACAGTACCGACGAACTGAAAAAAGAAGTGAACGCTGGCCGCCCGCAGCAGCCGAACTTCCAACAGCAGCCTGGCTATGGTTACGGGCAAAATCCATATCCGCCGCAGCAACCCGGATATCCGCAGCCCGGCCCGAATCAACCGGGTTACCCCCAGCAGGGACAGCCAAGCCCCTATCCTAATCAGGGTTTTGCTCCGCAGCAGCAAGCGCCGCAAGCGCAGCCGCAGCAACCGATGCCGCAAGCACCGCAGCAACCACAACCTGCTGCCCCAAACGCTCCGGTAAATCCTAATAACCCGCAATAATAAGTTTATCTTACCAATTGCTGGGACTTGAAAAACCGGTTTATTGATTTTTTAAGCCAAACGAAAAATTAGGAGCTGTGAAGAAATGAAATTCCATTTCTTCACAGCTCCTTTTAGCTTGCAACTCAAATTTCCCTTAATCGAAAGCTTCGCTTTCTGCCCGGGTGGACGGCCTACCCTAACTGAAGTGCTTCTCACTTTTTCCCGGGCGGGCGTTCTGCCTAAAAAAGGATGTTATAGTTTGGCAGAACATGGGAAAATTGAGCTTATACCTGTTTACTTATACGGATTGGTGCCGAACTTATCGGCCACAATCGCAATCTGTTCGTCTGTCAAAAGGTTGGGTTTGCCCATACTTTTGGTAATGCAGACGAGTTTGGCAACAAACTCTAAATGCTCGGCAATGGCAAACGCCTGCTCTAAACTTGAACCAGCAGTCAGCACGCCATGATTCCCCAAGAGGCAAGCACCATTATCCCCCATTGCCTCCAGCGCATACTGCGCCAGCTCCGGCGTACCATACGTTGCGTACTTTGAGCATTTTACCCCTCTTCCGGCAATGGCCAGCATATAATGTACCGGCTCAAGATCCCAGCCCATGCAGGCAATCGCCGTGCAGTAAATCGAATGGGTATGGACAATGGCATTCACATCCGGCCGATTCCGATAAACCAGCAAATGCATATTAATCTCAGTAGACGGACGGCGAATCCCGTCTTTAATATTACCGTCCAAATCCATGAGAACCACATCTTCCGGCCGAATATCGGCATAGTCCATACTGCTTGGTGTCAGCGCTACCAGCCCCTGCTTACGGTCATAAATACTGATATTGCCGCCGCTGCCGGTAGTCAGTCCCCGCTCAATCATCCGTTTACCGTATTCAACAATGTCTTTTCTTTCTCTTTCCAATAACATAATCCTACTCCTTATCCATAGAAAATCATTTATTCTTTTATTGCTTAACCGTTCTTTTTTGTCTTTTCCGGCTGAAAACAATCAAAGCCAAAATCGTAGAAATATACGGAACCGATTGGGTCAGCTGAGCCGGAATTCGGTTTTGCATAATGGAAGCAAAGGTATCGCAAAACCCAAAAAACATACTGGCAATCACGATTAGAACCGGATTATTCTGCCCCAAGTTACAAGCCGCCATGCCAATAAAACCACGACCGGCCGTCATATTTTCCGTAAACAGCGTAACCTGCCCCATACTGAGTACCACACCACCAAAGCCGCATAAGCAGCCGGAAACAATGACCGAAATAATCCGCAGCCGCAGCGCCGAAATGCCCATTGACTCGGCCGCTTCCCGCTTCACGCCAACCGACAGCATATGATAACCACTGACGGTTTTAAACAAATAAATAAACATCACAACGGCAATTCCATACGCCAAATAATCCAGCACAGACAAATTGCCAAACAGCGTGGACAAATACGGAATCTGGCTAATGACTGGCAATTTTACCTTGTGGAGCGGAATCAGCGCCGGATTTTTAAAACTGCCCTTGACCCCAAATATCACAAACAGCAGAATAGAAGTCAGCGCTCCCACTAAGAGATTAACGGACGTACCGATAACAATATCAGCCGCATTAAAACGCACCTGTAAGACCGCCACCAGCACGCCGACCAAACCGCCGGCCACTACCGCCGCCGCCACCGCCAACACTGTACTATGGGTAAGCCAGTTGACTGCAATTCCTACAAAAGAACCAATCAGCATCTGACCTTCCAGTGCCACATTAAATACACCCGCACGGGTACAGATGGCACTGGCCAAGGCAGCCATCATAATCGGTGTGGTTGAGCGCAGCGCGGAATTGACCACTGTTAAAATAAAATTTAAGTCCATGAGCCGTCACCTGCCTTTTTAGAAGCGACCACCGCTTTGCGTTTGCGTTTTTTCTGAAAACCCGCAAATAAATGCACCGACACAAAGAGCATAATCGTTGATTGGATTAAAGTCGCTACTTGTACCGGAATTCCGGTCGATAACTGAATATTTTGGCCGCCAACCTGCATTCCCGCTAAAAACACCGAAGTAAAGAAAGCCCCCACCGGATGAAGAGCAGAAATAAGCCCCGCCATCAGCCCCGTCCAAGCATAGCTGGTCGAAGTAAACATGCTTTCAACAAATCGAAACTTAATGCCAAAAATCTCCAACATTCCGGCCATTGCCGCAATCGCTCCGCTCAGCGCCATGGTCGCATACATCACGCGTCCTTTATTCACACCGCCATACTGCGCAAAGATTGGATTCAGACCCGTCATTTTCGACTCATAGCCAAACTTTGTTTTAGAAATAACAAACATCAGCGCTATGACCAAACCAACCACCAGAAAAAATCCTAAATTAAAAGGTTTATCCGATAAAATCCGAGGCAGATGCATGGCTGCTGGTATTTCCTTCGTTTGAATTGCATGGCTGCTAGCCGTATCCCGCAGCGGAAAATTAATAAAGTATGAAGTAATATAAGTGGCAATATAGTTCATCATCAAAGTGGAAATGACAATTGACACGTTAAATTTATCGTAAATAAAGGCGGCAAACATGGCATAAAGGGCACCGACCGCCATACCGCAGGCGGCAGCAACAATCATTACCAAAAAAGCAGGTCCCGGCATATAGACCGCTACCAAAGTTCCGGCAAAAGCGCCGAAGGTCATTTGCCCCTCTACTCCGAGATTGATATAGCCAGCCCGCCAAGCCGCCACAATCGCCAGTGAACAGGCAATAATCGGCACACTCCTTGTCAGCGACTGCAAAAGATAATGCAGCGTAAAAAAAGATTTTTGAAACATGGTAATATAAATGGACACCGGATTATATCCGACAACCACAATCACGCCCGCACCAACCAAAAGCCCCAAAACAATGGCCAACAGCGGCTGCCACAAAACGTTTTTTAAGTATAAAATCATTTTTTTTATTTCAGCCATCTATGGTTCCTCCCATCATCAAAATTCCGACCTGCTCCGGCACGGCTTCTGCTCTGGTCAATTCGCCGTTAATCCGGCCATCATACATCACATACACGCGGTCAGAGAGCTTTAAAAGTTCTGACAAATCAGAAGAAACCAACAAAATCGCCTCGCCGGCCGCCCGCTGTGCTAATATCTGATTATGGATGAACTCCATAGCACCAATGTCAACGCCCCGAGTTGGCTCGGAAATAATCAAAAGATTGGCATTATGACTGATTTCCCGTGCCACAATCAGCTTTTGCAAATTGCCACCTGACAACTCACCTGCCGCCTGCTGCTGGGAAGAATACTTAACATCGTATTGTTTCAGCAAATCACCAAAGCATTCCGCCATGGTTTTGTGCTGCAAAATACCGCCCCGGTTAAAGCAGGTTTCGTTTTGATGTGCCATCAGCATAGTTTCGCTTAAAGAAGCTTTCAAGGCACAGCCCATAGTATTGCGATCCTCTGGTACATACGCACAGCCCGCCTCGCGAATCGTGCGGACATCAAGTCCCTGAATTTCCCGGCCAGATAAACGAATCCGTCCGCTGTCGGCGCAAGTCAATCCGACAATAGCATGCAAAAGCTCCGTCTGCCCGTTGCCGGACACCCCGGCAATACCAACAATCTCACCCGCACTGACATGCAGGCTGCAATCTTTCAAAATCGGCTTGCCTGCTTCGCCATTCATGACCAAGTGCTCTACTTCCAGCACCGTTTCTCCAATTTCGGCTGGCGGAATCTGCGTTTCCGCAATCTCCCGGCCAACCATCATGGCCGACAGCTCTTTAACACTGGTTTCAGCCGTTTTGACCGTAGCAATGTGCCGTCCACTGCGCATTACCACGCAGCGGTCACTGACCGCCATGACTTCATTTAATTTATGCGTAATCAAAATAATGCTTTTGCCCATTTTAGCCAAATGCCGGAGCGTATCTAAGAGCCCTTCTACTTCCTGCGGTGTCAGCACCGCCGAAGGCTCGTCAAAAATAATAATATCGGCATTTTGATAAAGCACCTTCAGAATTTCACAGCGCTGCTGCAAACCAACCGGACAGTCGCTCACCAATAAATCAGGGTCAATCGAAAGGCTATAGCGCTTGCTCAGTGCGGCCACCTCTTCCCGAGCCTTTTTTCGGTCAAAAAACAAATGCGACCACCGTGGCTCATTGCCAAAAACAACATTTTCCGCTACGGTAAACGGCGGCAGCAGCATAAAATTTTGCTGTACCATGCCGATTCCGTTTTTCATAGCATCCTGCGGCGTTTTAAAAACCTTTTTTTCACCGCACAGAATAATTTCCCCGGCCGTCGGCTGCTCTAAGCCGTATAAGATTTTCATAATAGTCGATTTGCCAGCCCCGTTTTCGCCAACAACCGCCAAAATCTCCGATGCAGCCAATTCCAGCCCCATATCATCATTAGCCAGTACGCCATTACCATATATCTTAGTGATATGCTTCATTTCCAGTAACAGTTCCAATCACCTCAATCCCTTGTCATACCGTTACAGGCAGCAAACGGCAGAAGAATACTGTCAAAACCTTATTCTTCTGCCGCATCTGCCGTTTTGCTTATCCAGCGTTTCTTATTTACCGTACTCTTCTTCAGTCGGGAAATTCCTCATATTTAGCTTGCCGGTTCGGATGTCTTCCGCTGCCGCTTTGATGGCCTTTAAGGATTCCTCACTGATTTTATCGCTCATCGGATTCTTGCTGTTGTGCGTGATGTAAACTGCACCAATCGTGCCCTCAGCAATCCCCCATTCCTCGTTATCAGCCGACCACTTATTTTCCATGTATAATTGGCAGACATATTCCAGCGTTGCTTTCGTATCTTTAATTTGACAGCTGACAACATAGGGATTATCCGGCGTAGTCAAATCCACGTCCTGACCGGAAGTACAAAAACCTTTTTCCAACGCCGCTTCAAATACGCCGCTGTCACCGCCAGCTGCTGCTGCATTAATGAACCGGGCACCAGCTGCGTACTGCTGCAAAGCGTATTCCTTGGCTTTGGCAGGATCATTGAAGCTGCCGGTATAGTTAAAGGTAAAGGTCGCCTCCGGATCTATCGATTTTACGCCTTCTTGATAGCCGTAACGCCATTTCCAAGAACCCGGACCCTGATTGACGTGCACTGCGCCGTACATATGCTCGCCCTTATCGATAACTGAAGCCGCAATCATACCAATCAAATATGCGCCTTCCTGCTCACGGTAAGAAATACATTTGACATTGGCCGCATCAACCGTTGAGTCAACCAAAGCATAGTCGCATTTGTCAGGGAACTCCTGCGCAATTTTATTCAGCGCTTCGCCTCCCTGCCAGCCGCCAACGATAATCAGGTCATAATTCTCCTCAACCAACGCCCGAATGGCATCTTCGTAAGCAGCGCTGTCGGCACATTCGGCTACCGTCTTTTCAAAACCGTATTTTTCGGCCGCCGCATTTAAGCCGTCAATCATACTCAGCACAAAAACCTGCGTACCGGCCACGTCACAAACTAATGCGATTTTCTTTTTGGCCGTATTGGTCTGCGCTTCTTTGCCGGAAGCCTCCTTGGATGTATCCTTAGATGTGTCCTTGGATGTGTCCTTGGATGTGTCCTTGGCCGAATTATCAGCCGGAGCCTTTGCCGCCTCGCCGCAGCCAACTAACAGCAGCAATGCTAATACCAGTGCAATTAACTTTTTCATAAAAATTTCCTCCTTTTATTTGGTTACAGTTCAGACAAGCAGGTATTT
>CAUUKX010000071.1:0-10820 GCA_963545585.1 uncultured Lachnospiraceae bacterium | reverse complement strand
CCATTTTTAAGCACCATTAAAAAATCAGGATCAAAAGTGTATTCATCGCTGCCAATCCCGATTTTTTTCTGCTCGGCGGAAATCACTAGCCCAGCCGGATCTTTCTTTTCCCACGCCCGACCGGAAATCTGGACAGCATAAACAGCAAAGCTTTCCGCTTCATATTTCCCTTCGACGATATAGCCCGGCCGCACTTGTGCCGCCGCAATCGGTTCGCCGTACCGGCTTTTAATGCTGGTTTCTCCCTTGATTTTAAGCAAAAGTTCCTTTTTCTTATCCAAATCATACACCGGCAAAATACCATCCTCTGCCACCGCCATCCGCACCAGCGCAAAAAAATGCTCGCCGTCTAAACTGTCCAGCACCGGGGATGAACTATCTCCCGTCATCTCCTGCGGAATCGTATGATTCTGATTATTTTTCGGTTTCCCCGTTTTTTCACCGGACATCGCCCAAATAAGCGCAATGGTTACAATCAAACTGCCAAAACCAGCACCGCCGATCATCAGCATTTTGGTAAGCAAATCTTTTTTCATAATCTCTCCTCCCAAGCCTTATATAATTCCTGAAAATGCTTGTACCAAATCTTCATTTCCGCCGTCATTTCCCATACTGGAAGATGCCTGACATTCAGCATCGTGGCGCGTTCCCGCCTTAACCGGTCAAGCGCCTCTGGCACACCTAAAATATCCTCTGCCACCGCCGTTAAATCAGCCGGATGCGTCAAAGCATAGGCATATTCAATCCGCATCAACTCCTGCCGATGCCGCAGCCATAAAGGCGCCAGTTCAATCGCCTGCCGGCCATAAGCAATCGCCAGCTCCCATTCTTCTTTATTATAATAATAATCCCGCAAAAATGCAAATGTTTCCACATTTTTTACTGCCGCCTGCTCCATTTTTTTAGCTACCCGCCATTTCTCCTTGACTGGCCGATTCAAATCCTGCAAAATACCAAGCGCTGCGTCGGGAAAACCTAAGTTAGCCGGCAAATCATATTGTCCTTCATAGGTCTGCCAGGACAGCAAGCCTAAAAACAATCCGCCGCCGGTCAAAATGGCTATAAAAAAGGCGGAAACACCCATCCGGAACCGTCTTTTCCACTCCGAACCTCTGCCGGGTGGTGTCTGCCTTTTTAACCCGGCTGGCCGCACCGCATAAAAATAAATCAGCCAAATCAATAAAAAAGCATAGCTGAACTCCAAATCAAAGTCCCAAAAAGCATGGCCGATCAGCGCCAAAAGCAAAACGCCAATCACACAAGCCTGCCGTTTCGCCGCCACAAAAGCCCTGCCCCAAACCAAAGAATACAGTGTTTTCAATAAAAGCAAACCAAACAGCAAACCGCTGATTACCCCGCCATCTAACAAAATCTGAAGAAAAAAATTATGAATATATTTGACGAAATAGGTCGATCCGGTTTGAAATCGGCGCTGAATCATATAATAGCCGTATGTTCCGTAACCCCACGGCTTTTTTAAAAGCATCATCAGGCCGTCCTTATAATAAAGCAGCCGGGTCTGCCATTCCGATGCCCGAAACCCCTCGCCCAACCGGCCGCCGCCTGAACTTAGCATCAACAGCAGTCCGCCCAAAAACAGCGCCGCTATAAAAAGAAAACCACTGATGATTTCTTTTTTTCGTTTCAGCAGGTCGGCATCTTGCTGCTCTTGACTGTTTTGTTTTTCCTGAATCTCTTGTTCTTCTTGAGCTGTCTGCTCTTGCTTTTTAAGTGTCATTCCCCTGTTTTTCGCTGACAACTCTTTTTTCCGTTTTTGACTGACCGTCCAAACCTGCTCTGCCAAACCGCCAAGCCACAAAATCACGGCAATTAGCCATGCTGTCCGGCTGCCCGAGAGACCCAAGCTAAAACCGGCCAGCATCACAAAGCCAAGCTTTTCTCCGGCATACACCGCATAAAATCCAGCCAGCAGAGAAAGAATTGCATTGACATTGGCATACTGCAAAAAGCCGGTAAATCGACCCTTGATTGCCACCGTCGTTAAAAAGTTATCCGCTGCCGTCCAGCCCAGCTTAGCCAAAGTTAGCTGAACCGCATACAAAAGCAGCGCCGCTAAGAGCGACCACAAATACGCCCGCAGCGCTTTCCGCAGCAAAGTCAGCGGCTTCGCAAAAAGAAGCAGTGTCAGCGCCAGCCACAGGGGCGCCAGCATTTTCCAAATGCCGTAAAGGTGCATCGGCCCGATCCAAAGAAGCGGAATCGCATAAGCCAGCCAATACAAAAAGGGCAGGAACGGCTCCCGCCCTTCAAACAGCTTGATTTTAATTCGGCTTTTCCGGCTCCGCCAAAGTGCCAGTCCCCAAAGCCCGGAACCAATCAGCCCAAAAAGAATACTTTCATGATAAAAATAACCGCCGTGCAGGCAAATCAGGCCAAAAAACAAAATCCCAAACCTTGTTTCTTTTTTCAGAGAAACTCTTTGCCCCCGCTTTTCTGCCGTCATTCCTTTTTCCTTCCCAAGCCTTGATTTATTCCACTTCTTCAAAAACAATCTTATTATCTTTTATTTCCCGGATCATTGCCAGAGATTCCACCGCAAAACCCATCTGTCTTAGGGTTTTGCCGCCATCCTGAAAGCTTTTTTCAATCACAAAGCCAAAACCGCCGACCTTTGCTCCGGCCTGCTCAACAATATCCGCCAGTCCCAGCGCCGCCTTGCCGTTAGCCAAAAAATCATCCAAAATCAGGATAGTATCTTCTGCGTTTAAATATTCGGCTCCAACCTGAATATCATACTCTTTTTGCTTGGTAAAGGAATAGATCTTGCTGCGGTAGGTCTCTTTATCTAAATTGCGGGAGGCCGTTTTTTTGGCAAAAACAACCGGTACCTTAAAATAACGGGCCGCCAGTACTGCAATCGCAATGCCGGAGGCTTCGATCGTCAGTATTTTGGTAATCTTTTTATCCTTAAAGCGGGCGTAAAACTCCTGCGCCAACAACTCCAGAAAATCAACGTCCAACTGATGATTGATAAAGGAATCTACTCGTATAACTTCCGAAGATACAATTTTCGCTTCTTCCCGAATTCGGTCTTTTAATAGCTTCATCTTCCTTCACCTCCTGATAAAATCTACTTAGGCCCAATTGCCGTTTTTAAAAACCGGAATCAATCGGCCGTCATGCGTTTCACCGACAATTTCCAAATCCTTTGTTCCTACCATAAAATCCGAATGTTCCGCCGATACATTTGCACCCAGCGCTTTCAGCTGTTCTTCGTCCGCTCCATCGCCGCCCTTGACCGTAGTTGGATAGGCTTTGCCCAAAGCCAAATGGCAGGATGCATTTTCATCGTATAAAGTATTATAAAATAAGATATTGCTGTTGCTGATTGGCGAATCATACGGCACCAGCGCTACTTCCCCCAGCCGGTTCGAGCCTTCGTCGGCCTCAATCAGCGATTTTAAAACCTCTCTGCCGACTTTGGCATCGTATCGGGCAACCGCTCCGTCCTTAAACTCAATATAAAACTCATCAATCACATTACCCAAATAAACCAGCGGCTTGGAGCTGTACACAATCCCGTTGACACCGTTGCGCTTCGGCAAGGTAAAGACTTCTTCGGTCGGCATATTGGCTACAAACTCGATTCCTTTCCGGCTCTTTTCAGCCGCCGCCAGCCAAATATGCCCCTCCGGCAGCTCGATCGTCAAATCGGTGCCATTACTGCTTTTATAGCGCAAATATTTAAAGTTATAGGCGTTTAACTCATCTGCCTTTTGGCCTAAAGTCCGGATATGCTGCCGCCATGCCTGAATCGGATCGGCTTCATTCATACGCGTTACCTTGAAAATCGCATCCCACAAAAGTTCCATTGCCTTTTTGCCGGTTTCCGGCGCAAACACTTGCTCTGCCCAGGCCTGACTTGGCACTGACACAATCGTCCAGGTATTTTCGCTGTTCATCAGCGCTGTCCGCCGTTTTTCCGCTACCTGATTCAGCGTATTTTTATAAATCGTCACCTTTTCCATATCCAGTCCCTGCAAAGCACAAGGATCTTCCGCTGAAACATAAATAAAGCAGGCATCCTTTTCAACATAAGTATCTTCTAACAGCTTCTGCCAGGCCGGCACTTCGGCCAGTGTTTCCTTGCTTTCGTATTGCAGCTTTAATCTGGCCAGCTTTTCATCCCGCCAATAAATTATTACATTACTGGCTCCGGCCTCATAGGCACATTCCGCCAGCATCCGGGCAAAATCGGCTGTTTCCACTAATGATATAATCATCGCTGGCTGCCCCTTTTGCAGATTGGCTCCGATTTCAACTGCTAATTTCGCATAATTTTTTAATTTTTTTAAATCTTCCATAACTGCTCCTTTATTCATAAGATTATCTTCCCTTTCCGCTGTCGAAAGCCCTGTACTTTTACAGAGACCACAATCCGCTTAAAAACCGCCGATCAAACATCGGAAATTCGAGAACTTGTTCTTGACCATTTTCACTTAACCACGACATATCAATCAACTACTATCTTTAATTACTTAGCTTTCTCGTAGTCTTTTTGGGCTCTATCCCGCTCGGAGAGCAGGTGCATGGACTCCATTTTCGGCCAACGGCATCGCAATTTGCCTATCGTTCCCGCCCACCGCCAACAACGAGCCTAAAAAAACTGTTCTGACGAACACGGAAAGTTGAGTGTATTATAACACGTTCCCTTCGTCAGTACAAGAAAAAGCCTGAATTTTCCCCGCCTAACAGGGAAATTGAAATTACTTATACCCCTTGCCCTGCGTAAACACCGGCGGCCAGTACGGCATCGGTTCAGCGTCGAGTTTTAATTTGAAATCGCAGTAATCCCCATCCTCAAAGCAGGTATGCTCCCGGAACAGCGGTACGCCCATAACGCCGCAGGCCACATAATCCAAATTGCAAAGATAGGGCATATATTCCTCATAGCCATAGTGCCTAGCAAAGTTTGCCAGCGGGCAGACCAGATTATGAAAACTAAACGCATAGCCCGCCTCTGGCGGAATCTGCGTTTTGGTTTCAAAGCTGCCGGCGTTCTTTGCGGCATTGGCTCTGTTTTTAGCGTCCCTTTTAACAAATAGTCTGGTCAGCAGTTTGGTGTTGCCGGACAGCCGACGGATCAGCCAACGGGCAATTCTGGGAATCTTTAACACCATCCGCTCATAAGACAGCATCATAAAGTAGCCGCTTTTTTCTACGGTGCAGCCATACTTTTTCAGGACTTCACCCATAGCGACAAAACAATATGCACCCGTCAGATTATGCGTTCCACTGACGCTCTTTCCCCCGATATAAGGAAACCGTTCCAAGAGCTCCGCCTGATAATAGTTCCATATCTCAGCAAACACTTGGCGGTAGCTTTTTTGACTGACCTCCTCTAATTCAGGTGCTATCAGGGAGAGCATTTTATGCATATCCTTTTTTAGTTTTTCTCTATTCTCCGCGTAGTATTTATGCATGACTTTTCCTCACCTTCTCATTCAGCTATTATACTATTTAATTAAAGCAAATGTCTCCATCATTTCCAACAGCATATCCGCCTTGGCCATTTCATCATTTAGCAAGTCGTCATAGTCCGTTTCCAATTCCTCCGCCCGTTCCGAAATCCATTCTAAGTTTTCCTTTGATAACATATAGTTTTGATGAATGAAATAATATTCTCCCAGAAAACAACGAGCCTGAACCGCAGCAACGATGTCACCCCCGACCTCAATCGCTTTTTTCATACTGTCAACCGCTTTTTCTATTTCCCCTTTTGCCATCTGTAAGGAAGCTTTTTTGATATACAGCTCTGCATCCATTTCTCCATCTCCTATCATTTTAACCTTGAGCGAAGGCACTTCTTCACAAGCCGAGAATAGCGCTGAATGTATAAAAAGAGCAGCTATGATACCCACAACCGCTCTTTTCTCTTTCGTTTTCAGTCAATCACTTGGCATAGTGAACAGCTCTTGTTTCCCGAATGATATTGATCTTGATTTGTCCCGGATAATCAAGTTCTTCTTCAATTCGTTTTGCAACTTCTCGTGATAGCAACACCATCTTATCGTCCGATATTTTCTCTGGTACTACCATAACTCGGACTTCTCTACCGGCCTGAATGGCAAAGGATTTCTCCACGCCGTCAAAGCCGTCAGCAATTTCTTCCAGTTTCGTCAATCTGGTAACATAAGATTCCAAAGTTTCCCGTCTGGCTCCGGGGCGAGCGGCACTGATGGTATCAGCCGCCTGAACGATTACCGCAATATCCGTTTCCGGCTCAACATCGTTATGATGTGCCTGAACAGCATTGATAACAATCTTATTTTCCTTGTATTTCTTACAAAGATTTACCCCGATCTCGACATGCGAGCCTTCCGTTTCATGGTCAATCGCCTTGCCGATGTCATGCAGGAGTCCCGCTCTCTTGGCCAATTTCACGTCTGCACCCAATTCATTGGCAATGAGGCCGCACAAAATTGAAACCTCAATCGAATGTTTGAGAACGTTTTGACCATAGCTGGTCCGATATTTCATTCGACCCAAGATTTTAACCAAATCCTGGTGCAGTCCATGAACGCCCGTATCCATAATGGCATTCTCTCCAGCCTCGCGAATGGATTCATCGACTTCCTTTTTGGCCTTCTCTACCATTTCCTCAATCCGTGCCGGATGAATCCGGCCGTCAACGATCAGTTTTTCCAGAGCAATTCTGGCAATTTCCCGCCGCATCGGATCAAAGCCGGATAAAATAACGGCTTCCGGTGTATCATCAATGATAAAGTCCACGCCAGTTAAAGTTTCAAGCGCCCGGATATTCCGACCTTCCCGCCCGATAATCCGGCCTTTCATTTCATCATTCGGCAAATTAACGACCGACACCGTGGACTCGGCCACATAATCCGATGCACAGCGCTGAACGGCTGTCGACAGGATTTCTTTGGCTCTCTTGTTTGATTCTTCCTTAACTTTGGCTTCAAACTCTTTGATAATAATTGCTGATTCATGCTGAACATCTTCCCGGACTAATTGGAGAAGATATTCCTTGGCCTGTTCCGTAGATAAACTGGAGATTTTTTCCAGCTCTGACAGGTGTTGTGCTTTGAGCTCTTCCACTTCCTGTTTCGCTTTCTTCAGAGAATTCTCCTTGTCGGCCACGGATTGTTCTTTCCGTTCAAAATCCGCCGCTTTCTTATCCAAGGCTTCTTCCTTTTGAAGAACACGTTTTTCCAGCCGGGACAGCTCATTCCGTCGTTCTTTCACTTCTTGTTCTAATTCATTTTTCAGTTTAAAGGTTTCCTCTTTGACCGCTAGTCCTGCTTCCCGCTTCACAGTTTCCGCTTCCTTAATCGCTTCGTCAACGATTGTCCTCGCTTTTTGCTCTGCGCCGCCGTACTGAGCTTCGGCTACCTTTTTGCGGTGATTTTCCCCCGCCCTATATGAAATATAACAACTTACGAGAAGAATTGCAACTGCCGCTATGCCGTACAATGCTGCTTGTGGCATACCCACAGACCTCCTCATTTATTTTGCATTCAACTTACGCCGAATGCTATATTTAGTTTATTACTTTTTACCTAATTTGTCAAGTCAAACCGGCAAATTATCCGAAAAATAATTTTAATCAATTTTAATTATTTTTTAAAAAATATGGTAAATTTCACCATCCCGGGCAATAGGTTTTAGAGTCCCGTCCAGCACTCCGCCCTTAATTGCCTGATAATGAGGTAAAACCATAGTTTCAGAAATTCGTAGTCCCGGCAAAAATCTTTGATACCTAAACCGCTTGTTCACGTCTGTAAATACTTCCGCCGGTACTGCAAGGGCGTTACCCCATAATATTCTTTAAAAATACGGTTGAAATAGTTGGGCGTTTGATACCCGACCGCTGCCGCTACATTTTGAACCTGTGTATCTTTTTCTTTCAGCAAATCTGCTGCTTTTTTCAGCTTGGCTTCTTTTAAGAAATTAGAAAATGTGATTTGACTGTATTCATGAAATATTCGGCTTAAATAATTCGGAGTCAAACCGAACTTATCCGCCACCGCCTCCAAAGATAAATCTGCGTTAATGTTCTGCAAAACATAGCGTTTAATCCGCTCAATATACTCGGCCGATGAATCGGTTTCTTTACCCGTTCCAGCTGCCGCTTTCCATAAATCGCTGTAACTTTCACATAAATATTCATAATCCTGCGGACAAGAAATAGAAAAACAAGATTTCTTTAACCCCAGAAAAGCAGAAGATAAGCCAACTGTCTGGCTATGAGCCTCCAGCATATAAAAAAGCCCCCGGCAAAAATCAATCCAATCCTCAAAATGAATCCTTTTTTCTTTGGCAAAGCACAAGACCTCCCGGCATTTTTCCAAAAACTTGTCCGGATTATGCGCCAGACTTTCCTCCAAAGACGGCATAAACAGCGGCGCCAAATGCAATCTGGTCTCTTGATGCTGCTGGATCTGTTTCTGCGTCAAAACAGCCTCATAGCCATATAGAGCAAAATAGGAACGCCCTGCCTTTAACACCGAAAAGGCCTTGCCGATCTCCGAAAAATCCTTTAAGCAGTCCGATATTAACAGACCGCAGGGAGATTCAAACACCGCCGAAACTTCCCGCCGAATCTGCTCGAAATCCGCCGTCGTTTCCTTTGCCGCTATCAAAATACTAATGCAGTTTTCCGGATAGGGAACGCACAACGCGTTATGCTCGGAGAAAAATGCTTCCTTTATATAGGCAACGCTTTCATACGGCAGCATTGGATTTTTGTGCAGCGCCGTCTGAGGAAATGCCAGTAAAAACAAGCGAAATTGCTCCGCTGCTAGCACAAGAGAAGTCAGCTTTAATTTATCGGCGATTTCTTCTTGCCCAGTAATTTTTCCATTAAAAATCAAACGGCCGATTTGATATTCAAACAAAGGCAGATTGGCCTCCAAAATTTCCTTGGAAGAATACAGCTCGTGAAAAACGGTCTGGATAAAATCAATCTCGTTCGGCGAAATTTCTTTTTCCGGCGAACGCGCACCTATCGCCGCAAGCAGATTGCCCAAGGGACGATATAATTTTTTCGATAAAAGTTTGCTCAAAAAAAACGCCAGACAAAGACCGGTCAAGCTGACGCCCACCCCAAAGCACAGCATCAGCAGCCATGGGCTGCCCCAAAAAGAAACCGGTACAAAATAGCGATAGGTCCAGCCGCTGACCGAAGAAACCATAGAATACAGCAAAAACTTTCCGTCTTCTGCTCCGCCCGGCCGCCCGGAATACAAAAGCTGACCGGAATCAGCTATTTCAAAATAGCCGTTCGGGTCGAGGACAGGTAAAATCTGGCGCTCCAAATAAGCCACGTCATAATTCAGCAATAAATAATAATGCGGCGGATTAAACAAAAACAAATCGGAACTGGGCTGAAAAAATGAAATCAGTTGGATCGGCTCTTTCTTATCTTCGGTTCTTGCCAAGGTAAAGGCCGGCAGCCACTGCGCTTTTTTAGAGAAATCAGCATTTTCCTTTAAATACTGGGCGTATGGCGTTTCGGCCCGACTTAAAAAATGATATCTCAGACCCTCTTGACTGGAAAGCATCGTATCTGACGGCAAATGATAAAGGTAAGCCGAATCAAGTGCCGGATGCAGCATCGTATAATGTTCCCAGCTTTTAAACAGATGGTACGCCGCAACCGATGACCCCGCTACTGTAAAATCCGAATCCTCCCAAATCGAAGTCAGCTGCTGAAGATGCCGAAAGTTTTCTTCTGCCAAAGCTGCGTCGACATGCTTGGCTAATTGATTCAGCACATTGATATTTTTTTGCTCAATCTGACTTTGCAGCAGATTGGTATATTGCAGCATAAGCAACCCCGGCACAATCGTCAGGCTGAGAGTTGACAGAAAAAAGCACACCAAAAAAATCTTTTGTGCTAAGCTGATGGAATAAAAATAGGAATGACTTTTTCGCAAAAACATAATTTTCACCTCAAAGTAGCAACTAAAATACCTATTTCTTATTGTAAAAGAAAACCAAGAAAAAAACAAGTCAAAATTCTTTTCTTCCCTATCAAACGATTTTTCCGGCCTAAAAAGCGGACACTTTATTTTACCGTTTATATTCTTCCCGGACTTCTGTAACAGCTCAGATAAGCTCTTCGCAATTTGTTGAGCGTTCCATGAATGACAAGGTTGGCGTTAAATAAATGAACGCTTATGTTTGGTGCTTTCTTCTTTTTGGTTATTTCAAATATGAATGTCAGCTGGTTGTTCAAAAAGAATAATCTGCTTTCAAAAACCCTGTATCTTTTTAGTCTCTTCCTATAAACGATAAGGAATTCACTAAAATAATAAGTTTTTATTCTTGTGATTTTAACGAAAAAATGATAAGATAGCAACCGGAAAGGAGTTAATTTATGGAAAAAGCAAGTGAAATTTATTTGAAGCAAAAACCAAAAGGAACAACCTGGCAGGATTACAAAAAAAATAAATCATTAATCTTGATGGCACTGCCCTTATTGATTTATTTTGCCATATTTCATTATGGACCGATTTATGGGCTGTTAATTGCCTTTAAAGATTTTTATCCGACCAAAGGAATTTTAGCCAGCGATTGGGTGGGACTGGAGCATTTTAAACAAATGTTTCAAGGGCTTTATTTCTGGCCGGTGTTAAAAAACACTTTAATCAACAGCAGCTATAATCTGATTTTCGGCTTTCCTGCGCCGATTATTTTAGCCATCCTGTTAAATGAAGTTTCCAGTCGCCGCTTTAAAAAGGTGATTCAAACAGTTACTTATTTCCCACATTTTATTTCATGGGTTGTACTGGCCGGTATTGTTTATGAAATGCTCTCGCCTTCGCGCGGACCAA
>CAUUKX010000070.1:0-10882 GCA_963545585.1 uncultured Lachnospiraceae bacterium | reverse complement strand
CTTTTCCCTTTGCCGTCATCACAGTCACCCTCGCCCCCATTGCTCCGATATTCCGGTTTTTCCGCTCGTTCACCTTCAAAAGCCCTTTCCGCTCCTCAGAGCATACCATTCACATTTCTGCCCCTCGTTCACCTTCAAAATCCCTTCCCGCTTGCCAGAGCTTATAGTTTTAACGTGCAGTTCAATTGTTCGAAATTTGAACATACGTTAAAACTATGAGCGACTGGCCGTTTTAGCACAAAGTTCAACCGTTCGAAATCTGACCGAATGCTAAAACAGTATGCTATCGGCTCTTCTGTCCACTCTTTCTCCTTATAAAATCCCTTTCCACTCGCCAGAGCTCATAGTTTTAACGTGCAGTTCAACTGTCCGAAATTTAAACAAACGTTAAAACTATAAGCGACTGGCCACTCCTTTTTATCAATCCCCTGTTTTCTAATACCTTTCCAATCACCAGAGCATACTATGTTCGCCTTCCTACCGCTCTTTCCCCTTATAAAACCACTTCTCGCTCGCCAGAACTTATAATTTTTACGTACAATTCAACTGTCCGAAATTTGAACAAACGTTAAAACTATAAGCGACTGGCCTATTTTTTGTCATCTTCCCTATCTGTCTCCGCCGCAGCGCCACCCCGCTCTGCCGCTCTGCCCGTTAAAAGCCTCTCAAATAAAGACTCATAAATCGGCTTACTCTTTAGCAACTCCGCCGTCAAATACGCAATCGCCACCACCAGACAAAGACTTAAAATATTAGAAGCCTCACCAGTCATCTCCGTCACCAAAAGCACAGACAAAATCGGCGTCCGAATCACTCCGCACAACACTCCGCCCATCGCCAAAACAATAAAATTAACATAATACTCCGGCGATACCATTCCCAGCAAAGCCAAAGCCCTCAGCACTACTGCGCCCGTCACTCCGCCAATCGCCAGCACCGGCAAAAAAATTCCCCCTTGTACGGCGCTGCCATAACTGGCCGAAGTAAATACAATCTTTAAAAACAAAAGCAGCAGCAAAAAGCCAAGCGGCTCCGGATGTTCCGCCAGCTGCTCCAGCATATCATGCCCGCCCCCCTGAATATAAGGAAACGTAAAAGCAACTACCCCTGACAGTAAAAACGCTATCACTGCCCACATGACCTTCGGCACTGGCAGCTTTTTATAAATATCCTGCCCCGCCAGCAAAACAAAATTAAACAACGCCCCTACCAGTCCACAGGCAATCCCCAGCACAATCAGCCAGCCATAACTCTCCGGCGGCAGCGCCCGCTCCAATGAAAAATGAAAAATCGGCTTCATGCCAAAACATTGCTTTGATAAATAATCCGCCGTAATACTCGCCAGAAAAACCGAAATCATAAGCAGCGGCGATATCTTCTTATGCAGCTCCTCGACCGCAAACAGCAGCCCCGAAATCGGCGCATTAAACGCCGCCGCCAGTCCCGCTGACGCTCCGGCCGTCACTAAATAATTCTCCTCATTTTGATCCCGCTTAAAAAGCCGCGACAAAAGCTTACCAACTGCACCGCCCAACTGAATCGACGGCCCCTCCCGGCCCAAAGAAAGCCCGGCTGCATTCGCCAAAAATCCTCCCAGAAACTTAGCACCCAAGACCGGCCACGGCCGCATATCAATCTCATCTGTAATCTCACCCTGAATCTGCGGAATCCCGCTGCCGCTGCTGAGCGGCACCCATTTAACCAATAAGCCGACCACCAAACCCAAAACCACTAAACCGGCAAAAACCGCCAGCATCAAAAGGCTGTTGCCCTGCGCCCAAGTATAAACCTCCCGGCTGAACTTACCGACCGCCGCCAGCACCAAACGATACGCAATCGACACCGCTCCCGCCAGCACCCCGGCCAAAATACCGCCCAAAACCGTCTCCCTGCTCCACACAACCGGCCGACCCTTCCCCCCGTCCGACTGATGAAAACGCTCTTCCATAACTACCTTCCTCATTTCCTTCGCTTATTCACTATTACGTTGTTTCCCTATTTTTCTTAATTCTTTTCCAGTTTTACCCAAACTCAGCTCACCCTCAACCAGCCTAACACCATTTCTTTCCCCGCCTTTTTTTCTCTTATTAACCCACCTTTTCTCATTCTTCCCTCTCTCATCATTCAATTTTTCTATTCAGCCCTGTCTACAAATCCCTTCCATTCGCCAGAGCATACCGTTCGTCTTTCTGCCACTCTTTCATCTTTAAAAGCCCTTCCTTCTCGCCAGAGCATACAGTTTTAGCATGAAGTTCAACTGTTTGAAATTTGAACGAATGCTAAAACTGCATGCGACTGGCCACCCTGTATTCCTCACATCGCACCCCTACATCAACACCGTCATATCCCTGCTAATCCCATACAGCCAAACCTCCCTAACCGGTAGACCCGTACTACTCTCCAGCGCCCGCTTGTAAACCCCCATCTGCCCGGCATAACGCTCCCGCAAAGCCCGCTTAAACTCCTCGTCATCGCCGCCGATTCGATCCGTTTTATAATCAATGAGCACTAACTCTCCATTCTCCTCAAAAAAAACATCCATCACACCCTGTAACATCCTCTGCTCGGTAACATCCCCCGAAATCAACGGCTGCCCCAAAATAAACGGCTGCTCCCTCTTTAAACGCCCTCTTTCCGCCGCCGTCCGCATCCGAAGCCATAAATCACTCCGCAGCACATTCTCCAACACTTTAACCTCAATAAAATCCCGCTCCGCCGCCGCCAGCAACCCCTTCGCCGCCAGCTCCCGCAAAAACTCCGGCAGCCGCTCCGCCTCCAAAGCAAATGGCAGCAGCGCCAACACCTTATGATACGCCGTTCCCCGCTGCGCCCCCTGACTGCCGCCAGAGAAAGTAATCGCTTCCCCCTCCGGCACAAAAGCCCCCTTTTGCTCCGAAGCCGAAGTCGTAATCTTCTCCTTTATAAACTCCGGATAAGGATACTCCGGATAAAACGGAATCGCCGCAGCCGGCATTTGCTCCGCCTCCCGCAGCCGCTCCGCCAAAGTCTTAACCGCCGGAACGTCACTCTCCGTCCCGTTTTTTTTAGCTGAAGCTCCGCTCTCCATTCCATTCTTCGCCGCTGAAACTCCGCTCTCCGCTCCATTCTTCGCCACCGGAACTTCACTCTCCATCCCGCTTTTTTCAGCTGAAGCTTCGCTCTTTGTCCCGCTTTTCACCACTGCACTCTCCAGACGGTCAGCCAAATCTCCGCCCGCCGTTTCCTCTGCCGCAGCTTCCTCTGCCTCGACCCGCTCGCTTTCCGCTTCCTCTCGCTTCAGCCAGCGCAAAGCCAGCAAGCCATATTCCTCCGCCCGCAGCGCCGCCGGCATCAAAAAATCCAAATAACTGCGCGCCGCCAACAAATACTCGCGGCTGCAAAAATCACCGGCAAAACCATCAATTTGATACCCGCCGGCCGTGACATTCTTCTCCTGCCACCTCTGCAAAACCTTCTCCGCCGAAGAAACCGTCCCGATCAAATATAAATACTCTCTGGCTCTGGTTAAAGCCACATACAACAACCTCTGCTCTTCCTCTAAAATTTCACGGCGCAGCAGCATCTTTAACAACGGCTTTTGAAAGCCCTCCCTGACCACCCGACTTTGATAATCAATATCCGACACCAAAATCCCGCCAGCTTCCCGCAAAACCACCGGTGACGACACATCCCGGAAATTAAATCCCTTACCCAGCTGCGTCAGCAAAACCACAGGAAATTCCAAGCCCTTGCTCTTATGAATACTCATAATCCGCACCGCTTTGCCAGTCTCCATTACCGGCTGGCCAAAACTCAAGTTCAAACTCTTAATCTTACCAAGCCGCTGCAAAAAACGAATCAGACCGCCCCCCTCTTGCTTTTCCCACAAAGCAAGCTGTTCCTGAAAAGCCTGCACATTTAAGCCTCTTTGCTTGCCATTCGGCATCCCGGCCAGCAGCGCCGCATAACCCGTCCTTTCCAGTAGCCGGTCAAACAACTGGCCAAGGGTCAGCAGATACGCTTCATCCTTTAATACCCGAAACTCCGTTAAAAAATAATCAACCTTAGCCAAAGTTTCTTCCGAAAAAAGAACTGCCCGCTCCGCCCATACCTCCGCCGGCCATTCTCCGCACCGCGAAAAATCCTGCCGGTAGCGACTGAGTGCATCAAATAAAAACTCCTCCGCTTCCGCCGCTGCCCGAACCCGCGCCAAATCTTCCGGCTCAAACTCAAAAATAGCCGAACAAAGCACACCCAGCAAAGCTAAATCATCTCTGGGATTATCCAGCGTCTTTAAAAAATCCGTCAAAGTCCTGATTTCACTGGTCATAAAATAAGCCTTGCCCTCTTCCGCCAAAACCGGAATCCCCCAGCGCAAAAAAGTTTCAATATAAATCGGCAAAGCATTGCCGGGCGAGCGCATTAAAACCGCAATATCCTCAGCCTCAATTTTCCGCCAGTCGCCCCGCTTTTTATCATAAATCATCTTGCCCGAAGAAAGCAGCGCCGCAATCTCCTGCGCCGCCGCTTCGGCTTCCAACTCCTCCCGGACAGCGCTCTCTTCTTCACTTTGATAGCTTTCCTTTTCAATTAAAATCAACTGCGGCCGGTAACTTTCTTCTAATTCCGCCGGCTGCGGAAAAATAAACTTGGCCCGATCGTCATAATCAATCCCCGCCGCCTGCCGTGTCATAATACTACGGAAAATATAATTTACCAATTTCAGGACTTCCTGCCGGGAACGGAAATTGGTCTGCATATCAATCTTGGCGTAAGCCGTATCCAAACCGCCGTAGCTTAAATATTTCTGCTGAAAAATTTCCGGCTTCGCCTGCCGAAACTTATAAATACTCTGCTTAATATCGCCCACCATAAAGCGGTTCGGCCGCTCCGGCTCGCCCCCTGCCAGCTCCAGCAGCGCATCCTGCACCTCACTCGTATCCTGATATTCATCAATGATGACTTCTTTGTACTTCCCGCAGTAACGCTCTGCAATCTCCGTCCGGCCTCCGTTCTCCGCCCGCAAAAGCCGCAGCGCCATGTGCTCAATATCATTAAAATCAATAATCTGTTTCTTTTGCTTCTTGTCTCTGAGCAGCGCTTCATAAGCCAGCGTCAGCTGGCACAACTCCTTAACCAAACGCTGCATTCTCTGCGTAATTTCCCAGTTCTCCGCCCAAGTATTTTGCAGATACGACTGCAAATCAACAAAGACCGACCGCAAGTTTTCAATCCGCTGCTTCATCTCCGCCAGCGTCTCGGCCTCAATTCCTTTTCTAACTCTGGGCATGGCCGGGGCAGCATACTCTTTCAGCAGCCGGCCCAAGCCATCGTAATCACGATTTTCGGCCAAAGCTTCCGCTTGCGCCAGCAATTCACCAAAATAAGCCGCCTGTTCAGCAAATACTTCCGTTTCCGGGTCTGCCGCCAATTCCGCTAAAAACTGCTGTTCCCGCACCGCCCATTTCAGTTTCTCTGCAATCTCCTGCCACAGCACCGGCCAAAAAAAACTTTGCTTTAGTTCCTCCGGTGAATCAGCCGCAAGTCCTGCCACTGCCAAATCCAGCCATTCCTCTGGCTTTGCCATGCCCTGCGCTGCCGCGTCAATTCGGCGAATCGCATCCTCCACCGGCCGGTCGCTGGTACCGGTCATAAAGCTGCGCACCAAATGCAAAAATTCCGGCTCCGCCCTTTGGTATTCCGTCTCCAATAATTCAGCCATCGCTTCTTCCGCCAAAAGTTCAATTTCGGTTTCATCGGCAATCCGAAAATCCGGCTCCAAGCCCAACAACGAATAATTTTCCCGAATTACTTTTAAACAAAAGGCATGAATCGTGGTGATATCTGCCGACGGCAGCAGCACCAGCTGCTCCCGCAGTTCCGGCCGATACAGGCGGTGCAGCGCCTGACTAAGTGCATCACTGATTCTCTCCCGCATTTCTGCCGCCGCCGCCCGGGTAAAGGTAACAACCAACAGCTCATCAATACTGATTTCCCGATTTAAAATCATCTGAATTACCCGCTCGACCAAAACCGCCGTTTTACCGGAACCAGCCGCCGCCGATACCAAAACGTTCCGGTTTCTGACTTCAATCGCACTCTGCTGCTGCTCTGTATATGAAAAAGCCATTGTTATCTCCTCTGTTTTTTCTGTTAAAACTCTATTTCCGGCAGCAGTCGCAGTCACAGGGCGGCAGCGCCGCTTCATAATAACTCTGCAGGAAATGACTTGCTCCCAGTTTCAAATCTTTCCAAGTTCCATCCAGTGCGGCAAATAATTTTTCAAAATAAGCACCGCGATTATTTTCCCCCATGTGGCCAATCCGCAAAAGCTTGTCCTTATATTCCGCCAAACTTCCGGACAAAATAATTTCATACTTCGCCTGCAAATGCGCCAAAATCTGATCCGGGGTCGCTTTCTCCGGGGTATAAAAAGCGGTCAAAGTATTGGCCGCTGCCGACTCGGCAAAAAGCTTCAACCCGTTTTCGGTCAGCACCCGGCGGGTAATTTCGGCATAGCGGGCGTGAAGCCCGATATAGTCTTTGGCCAAAATATTATCCAGCGCCGTTTCCAGCGCATTAATCAGTTGTTCCGGCATCGTATAGGGAAACCACATTTTTTCCCGCCAATTGAAAAAGTATTGATAATTGGCATAAAAAGAAGCAATCGGCTGTGTCCGGTTCTCAATCGCCTGCACGGCCGCCGGACTTAATGTCACCATCCCCAGCCCGGACGGCGCCGACAAACACTTTTGACTGCCGCCCAGCAGCACATCAATCGCACTGTCATCATAATTTAACATTTCCCCGCCGATGGCCGACACGCTGTCGACAACCGATAAAATCCCGCATTTTTTCAAAAAGCGGCACAACTCGGCCACATCGTTGGTTACGCCGGTCGGCGTTTCGCAGTGAACCATTGTCGCCAGTTTAGCATTTGGATGTTCGGCTGCCGCCTTTTGCAGCGCTTCCAAGGAAAAGCCATGTTCATCGGGCTGACCTACTATCACCGGCTGGCCGCCGTACATACTGACCAAATCGGCAAAGCCCCGGCCAAAAACACCGTTAGCCAGCACCAGCACCTCATCGCCCGGCTCAATCAGACTGGCACAGGCTCCCTCCAAGGCAATCATCGCTTCTGCTCCCATAATAAAACTGAAGCCACTGGTATTTTTAATCACCTTGTCATACTTCTCCACCACTCTTTGATACTGCTCATAAAATTCCTTGGACAGGTCGGTGTTCCATCTTTGCTGGCTCATCGCCTGCAAGGTGTTATCAGCAATTGTTGTCGGTCCCGCACTTAAAATTAACATTTTTCATTCTCCTTTTTTGCAATTTTATCCGAAAGAGGCTCTTTTCATCGCACCTGCATCTAAAACTCTAATTCGTACAGTCTCTTCCATAAAAAGCTTTCGTTTTTCCGCAAAGAAGCTGCTGCACCGGGAAAACAACCACTCTTTGGCATATTATTTCCCGGCGCAGCAGCCTGCTCTTGTTTACGGCTATTTACATTTTAAACACAGAAATCATTTCTGTCAACTCCTGCGCCATTTCCGCCAAATGTCCGCTGGAAACAGCTATTTCATGAGCGGAGGCCGCCTGTTCCTCAACAAAGGAGGTCGACTGCTGCGCCGAAGCCGCATTTTCTTCCGACAGCGCCGATAAGTTTTCAATAATATTTAACAAACTACTCTCTGTCTGACTTAGTTCCTCGCCAGATTCATTTAGATGGCTAACCGCCTGTTTGGTCTTTTCCAAAGCGGCTGAAATAGCATCAAACTGCGTATCGGTTTCTGATACCTTGCCCGATTGATTGGCTACAATCTCGCCGACCGAATTCATGATTTCCACAGTTTCCGAAGTCTTAGTCGTTAAACCTTCCACAATCTGACCAATCTCCTCGGTAAACTCGGTTGACTGCTCAGCCAGCTTCCGGATTTCTTCGGCTACAACGGCAAAGCCGCGGCCGGCTTCTCCGGCTCTGGCTGCTTCAATCGCGGCATTGAGCGCCAAAAGATTGGTCTGATCGGCAATGGCTTTAATCATATTACTGGCATTGGCGATTTGAATAGCGCTTTCATTCGTCAAAGTAATCGCTTCCATAACCTGACCAGCAGCAGTTTTTGATTTTTCCGTTTCCTGCACTAACTCGCGCACCGATAAAATGCCTTTTTGCTGTGCTTCCATTGCATTCTGAGCAGCCATGTTCAGTGCCTTAACCACTTCCTTATTCTTTTCTAAGGCCGTCTTCATCACTGACATCGCCTCCGTGCCTTCCTGCATATCCTCGGCCTGACTCTGCGCTCCCTGAGCAATTTCATCAACAGACCTTGCCACTTCCTCGGAAGCATGTGCCGACTGTTCACTGGTAGCCGTCAGCTGCTGGGAAGAAGCGGATACCTGACTGGCTACATCACTGACTTTGGTCATAATCTCCGTTAAAGTCCTTTTTACACTAATCAGGGAACGAGAGATCGCCCCAATCTCATCCTTGTTTTTGGAATAAACTGCTACCGGCGACTGCTCAGTCAAAGTTAAATCATATCCAGCCAAATCTTCTATGCAGGAACTAAGCGCCTGAATCGGTCTGGAAACAGAAAGCGCATTCCAAAAGGTCATACCGCCCGTCAGCAGCAATGCGCTTATGCTAAACAAAAGTAGCGTCAGCCCCAATTGATTATTCGCACTGAAAAACTCAGCTTTCGGAACCCGCATAACCAAATTCCATTCCGAATCCTCAATCGGATAGGTAGCATACATAATCGCTTGTCCGTCAACTTCAGCCTCAAACACATCCGCCGTCTTACTTAAAATTTTAGCGGCTAATTGACTATATTTCTCGTTTTCTATATTTTTTATATTATCTTCGACCGTATACTTGCTGTGGACTACAAACTTTCCGCTGGAATCCAAAACAAAAGCGCTGCCGGTTTTTTCCAATCGAATTGCCAGCACCATCTTCTGAAGCTGATTCAGTGAAATGTCTGCTCCCACCATGCCAATCCGCTTGCCGTTTTTCCTCATTTCCTTAGAAATCGTAATGATGGCATTGCCGCTGATAGTACTAATATAAGGCTCCGAAATCACTGGAACAGCTTTGCCAATGGATAAGCGATACCAATCTTTTTCCAATATATTGTAGTCAGTCGGTGGTATCCAGCCAAGTGCATCGACATAACGACCGGTTTCCAAACCGATAAAAAGGTTCATAATTTCAGAATTGCTGTCTTTCATTTCTGCAAACAGCTTTTCCATTTCTTTGTCGTTTAAATTCAAGCGGCTGAAAACCTCAGCAATTGCCGCCAACATTCCTTTTTTATCTTCAATCAAATTATCAATCTCAGCCCCATAACGGGCAGACATTTGCTCAATTTTCTCACTGTACTCTTCTTGCAGCATGCGAGAAGAAAATAAGTAGGAACTAACCGACAAGACGGCCAAAATCACCGCCAACGGCGCCAATGTTGTCACCAATATCCTGCTTTTTAGTTTCATAGTTTTCCTTTCCCTCCTTGAGTTAGTAAATTACTCAACTTTTCTCCAGTCTTTTCAGACTTTGTTATGAAATGTAAATACTACCCCGTATTCCGGTGTAGACAATATCTGCTTTTGTGGTTATCGACCTGATTTGCCTTTTCCTAAAGATTAAATCTTAAATTCTAGTAATTAATCGCCAAGAGCGTCAGTCCCTTAGCTGCTAAGGTCTTTGACGCCAACGCCCGGTCGCCAGTCTGATAGGCTCGCCGGATTCGATCATCAATTTCCTGCCGGCTGATGGAACTGCTTCCCCAAAAAACAATACAACCAGCAATAATCCGCACCATATTGTAAAGAAAACCATCGCCTTCCATATAAATCTCATACGCCTGTCCGCACTCCCGGCCGATATAAGGATCGGTTTTTTCCAGCACCTGACAGCGGTAAATTTGACGAACGGTATCCGTTACTGTCTTTTTTTTCGAAGAAAAAGCATTAAAATCATGACGACCGACAAACTTCCCGGCAATATAACACATTTTATCATAATCACAGTGCGGCCGAATCAAAACATGGTCCCGACAATAGCTTGGCAATTCCACATTTCCGTTCCAGATTTTATAAACATAGAGCTTGCTCTTAGCGTGATAGCGGGGATGAAAATCGGCCGGCACCGACTCCGCTCTCCATACCCGGATATCCGCCGGCAAATAAGAATTAAAGGCATTTAAAACTTTCTGGGGACTGTGAATCGACTCCGTTTTAAGCAGCGCTCTCTGACCAACCGCATGAACACCGGCATCCGTGCGGGAAGCGGTGGTAATCGTAAAACCGAACGGCAAAAAAGAAGCCCCAGCTTTCATCATACATTCCTGAACCGCCAGCGCATTCGCCTGAGTTTGCCAACCGGCGTAAGCCGTTCCGTCATAGGCAATGGTTAATAAAATTGTTTGCATACACATTCCTCAAAGAATTTAAAAAAGGCTGCGCCGGATAAGCCCTAACACAGCCATTTTTGACTTATTTCTATAATTTAACAACATCAGCCGCTTGCGGTCCCTTAGAACCTTCCACGATATTAAATTCTACCTGATCGCCTTCTTCCAAAGACTTAAAGCCGTCGCCGCCGATAGCGGTGAAATGTACGAATACATCGTCTCCCCCATCAACCGAAATAAATCCAAAACCTTTTTTTGCGTCAAACCACTTCACTGTGCCCTGTTTCATTTTTTTCCTCCTGTAAATTAAAAATCACTACGCGTAGGTTGAGTATTTAACTTCAATTAAGATGGAGTCTGCAACCAACTCTACTTGCTATAGGATATCATTTATTTTATACATTGTCAAACGTTTTTTTAAAATTTAGTTAATTTGGTAAATTGCAATAGTAAATGTCCTCTTTTTTTAAAGAAAAATTTGCTGC
>CAUUKX010000069.1:0-11327 GCA_963545585.1 uncultured Lachnospiraceae bacterium | reverse complement strand
TTCTTGCATCAAACCTACTGCATTTTGTCCACCCTATTTCCAACAATTGACCCTTCCCTGTTTGGCTTCAACAGAATAGTTGGACTTGTTTTGTTGTCAAAAAACGGGGAAACTCAAATTTAGTATAAATCCAGTAACCAGCTGCACTTGCCATAGCAGAAATGGAGAAAGATTTGGCAGTTGAATTTCTAACCATATTTTAATACACGGTATCTTGTATTATAAGATAGCGTGTGATAATATGTAGTAAAGTTAAAACATTTGATTAACCGTTTTTTAGAAAGAGAGGATTTTATGATGCCAAAAAAATTATATCGTTCCAATACTGATAAAATATTAGCTGGGGTCTGTGGCGGAATCGCAGAATACTTGGCGGTGGATTCGACGGTGGTTCGTCTGCTGGCGGTTTTGTCGGTTTTTACTTCGGTGGGGATTATTGCTTATATTATAGCCGCACTGGTGATACCGCTGCCGCCAATCGATTATTATGGGCCGCAAGGCGGTTTTGGTTCTAATCCGTATCCAAACCAGCCCAATCAGCCAAATCAAAATTATCAAAACAATTATCAGGGCAATTACCAAAATGGTTACTCCTCAAATTATCAAAATAATTACCAAAATCAAGCGAACTCCAATTATCAAAATCCGGGTGGTTATCAGCAAGCGCAGGGTTTTACCGGCAGTGGTTCCTATACCGCCGGAAACGAGCACTATCAGGCGGAGGAACAGCAGAGGAAACAATACTATGATGCAGAAAGCTATGTTAAAGAGGAAAATAAGGAAGAAAAATGAATACGCAATTTAAAAAAGGAGTTTTGGAGATTTGCGTACTTTCTTATCTGGCGGAAAAGGATTTCTACGGCTATGAACTGGTTGAGTCGATCTCAGTTAATATCGCGATGTCCGAAGGCACGATTTATCCGCTGCTGCGCCGGTTCAGCAATGACGGCTTAGTGGAAACTTATTTAAAGGAATCGCAGACCGGTCCGCCCAGAAAGTACTATCGTTTAACGGAACGAGGAAAATATTATTATCAGGAACAGTTAGATGACTGGCAAAGCTTTTCGGAAAGTGTCAATAAAATTTTGAGGAGACAGGTATGAATAAAAGGGAATTTTTAGATTTGCTGCGTTACTATCTGCGCAGTTATCCGGCCAATATCATCAATGATATGGTAGCGGATTATGAGGAACATTTTCGGATTGGAGCGGAGAACGGCAAAACGGAAACGGAAATCGCAGCGGAGCTGGGGAGTCCGAAAGATATCGCTGATGAATTTTTCATGCATGAACGGCCGCCTCGGTCCAATCCGGCGGCGTTTAATCAACAGACCCACCCGCAGGGACAAGCGCCGAATCAAGGCTATCCGGGAGGGATGCCGCCGAAGCAGAATCTTTCGCCGTGGCTGATTGTCTTGATTGTGCTGGGTATTATCTTTTTGGCGCCGCCCATTTTGGGTGTAGGTATGGGGCTGTTAGGAGCTTTTATCGGCGTGATGATTGCCCTGTTTGCGACGATTTTAGCGCTGGGGATATCGGGGCTGACAGCCCTGTTTGGCTGGATGCTCCCATTTGACCAAGTCATTAATATCTGCGGCTTGACGCTGCATCCGGTTACTTCGGTGTTTTTGGGTATCTTTTTGCTGGGACTGACGATTTTAATTTGCTATTTAACGGTTTTGTTCTTTATTGTTTGCATTAAAGGGGTTAAAAACCTGTATTTATCTATTCGCTGGAACATTGCCAAAAGGAGGGGATACTGATGAAAAAATTGATTGGCATCGTGGCAATTGTTACGCTGGTTGCTATGCTGGGCATGGTTGTTTCGTTTTTGACACTTGATTGGTATAAGTTTGTAAATGCCGGCAGCCGGTTGTGGAGACAGTACAGGGATGATGAAAGAGTAAGAGAAGTCTTGGAAGAAGCCGGAGATCAGCTGGAAACAGCGCTGGATAAGATGTCGGACGGTTTAGAACAAAGCCTGGAAACAGTTGGTGATACCATTTCCGATAAAATTGATAATTTGGAGGATTATGACTGGGGTTATGATTTTATCTGGGAAACGGCGGATCAGCTGATGGAAAAGGGCGGGAAGGCAATAAATATGAATGAAATTTTAAAAAAAGCCGGTGTCGCGGATGGATATTTAACGGTAGAAGAAATTACCCGGAATCATAAGAAGATTTTGGAAAAGTGGACGCAGTCCGTAGAGGGAACGCTGATCAAGGAAATTAAAGTAGACGCGGATAATATCAATCTGGTGATTGGCAGAACCAAGGCCAGGGAAATTGAAGTTTATCTGGCCGGTTCGGATAAGCAGCAGGAGGATTACCGGAGTGATGCTGATTGGAAGATAGCATTGACGGCCGAAGGGGAGTACCAAGTTTTTTCCAGAAGCAAAAATAACAAAAAAGAGATGGTGGTATGGCGTTCCTATGTTCTGTATCTTTTACTGCCGGATGAGTATCAGGCGGAAGTGGAGGCCGATATTATCAATGGTAATGTGGTCGGCGTGTGGCAGCCAGGCAAGACCGAGATTGAAGTTACCAATGGCAATGTCGTCTTAAATCAGATGAAAAACAATGATTTGTCGGTTAAGCTGACCAATGGCAATATCATTGCCAGTCTGCCGCAGGAGCTTAACGCTAGGCTCGAAATCAAGGTAACAAATGGACTGATTATTGGTCTTGGCGGCATTCCCGGCCGCAGCCATAAGGCGGTTTACGGGCAGGGGCAGTATGAGATTGACTTAGAAACGATTAATGGTAATATTATTTTATAGTTCAGGCAAGGGATATTTATGATTGATACAACCGGAAAGCTTACTCACAGGGAAAATATCAAAAAATATCCATTTGTGTGAGCGCCTGCACTCGTAATTCGCTTTCAGCGGCTTACGAGTGTTTTGCCTAAATTGCAGCAATATTATTAGGCAGTTCTGTCGCCAATAATTTTCAAGTTTTTATCAATGATTTTCTATTACTGCGTCTGAGAAAAGCGATTATAATAAGGACATCATTAAATGAAAGTCCTTTTGCAAGTAAGTTTGCATAACCCAAGTATCATGAAAGAATAAACGAGGAGAAAAAAATGAAAAAATATCAATTAGGCGCAGTAGTTATGGGAGTGATGTTAAGTCTGGCAGCATGTGGAGCCAATAATCAAGGTGGAAACATGTCAAAAATACCGGAAAAATCGGAGGCATCCAGTAGTATGAAGTCTGAACAGCCGATGAATGACCAGATGGCTGCCGATAAAATGGAACACAGCAAAACGGGTGATATGAATATGGATTCCAATGACAAGGCAATGAAAGATGGACAAGCGGCCGAACAAAAAATGAACAGCGAGATGATGGATCATGCGAAAATGGCCAATGATAAAATGGAGCACAGCAAAATGGATGACAGGAAGATGGATTCCAATGACAAGGCAATGAAAGATGGACAAGCGGCTGAACAAAAAATGAACAGTGAGATGATGGATCATGAGAAAATGGCCGATAAAATGGAACACAGCAAAATGGATGAAATGAAGATGGATAAAAAAATGGGCGAAGGAGCAAAAGAAATGGACAGTCAAAAAATGAATGACGGTGAAATGGCTGCTGATTTTACCCTTAAGGATAAGGACGACAATGAGTTTTCTCTGGCAAGCGTTAAGGGCAAAAAAGCTTATGTCAAGTTTTGGGCTTCGTGGTGCTCGATTTGTCTGGTTGGCTTAGAAGAATTAAATACCTTGGCAGGGAAAGACAATGACTTTGAGATTGTTACCGTCGTATCGCCGGGAGTACGCGGCGAAAAAAGTAAAGAGGAGTTCATAAAGTGGTTTGATACCTTGGGTTATTCCAATATCAGGGTACTGTTTGACGAGGGTGCACAGGTAGGCGATGCCTATGGTGTGCGGGCTTATCCGACTTCGGCCTTTATTGGCTCGGACGGCGTGCTGACGAAACTTTTACCGGGACATGTCGGAAGTGAGGAAATCGAAAAGATTTTAGCGGAGATAAAATAACTCTGCTTTCTCATGGTTGGCAGAACAGTCTTTTTTAGGCGTAGAGCGGAGTTAGGAGAAATAAGAAAAACAGTATAAAGAGAAAGATAAGGAGTGAAATTAAATTGCAGCAAATGAAATTATTTAAAATAGCTGCGGCCGGTATAGCCTTGGCATTAAGTATTACCGCCTGCGCTGCGGCCGGCGGCAGTCAAAATGCAATAAATAAGCAGCCGATGGCTGAAACCCATGAAAAACAGGACAAACAAAAGGAGGAACAAAAAACAGCAATGGAAAAACCGGATTATTCCAAAGTGAAGTTAAAAGAAATTTATTTAGCAGGCGGCTGCTTTTGGGGAATAGAAGCCTATATGGAAAGAATTTACGGCGTGGCGGACGCAGTCAGCGGCTATGCCAATGGCCATACGCCCAATCCCAAATACGAGGATTTGCTCTATAACAACAGCGGCCATGCTGAAACCGTACAGGTTAAATACGACCCGGAAAGAATCAGTTTACAGGCTTTGCTTACCTATTATATGAAAGTGGTTGATCCCACCAGTATCAATCAGCAGGGAAACGACAAAGGGCTGCAATACCGGACGGGCATTTATTATACCGACCCGGCCGAGGAAAAAGTCATTCGCCAGTTTTTGGCTGAGCAGCAAAAAAAGTACGATAAACCAATCCAAATCGAAAACCTGCCGCTGGATAACTTTACCAAAGCGGAGGAATATCATCAGGATTATCTGCAAAAAAATCCAAACGGCTATTGTCATATTGATTTAAACAAAGCCAAAGAAATCGTAATTGATCCGGCCAAATACCCCAAACCGTCGGCTCAGGAACTGCGCGAAAAGCTGACGGAAGCTCAGTATGCGGTAACGCAGCAAAACGATACCGAGCGGGCGTTCTCCAACGAATACTGGGATAATAAAGAAGCTGGACTTTATGTTGACGTGGCGACCGGCGAACCGCTTTTTGCTTCAACGGATAAATATGACTCCGGCTGCGGCTGGCCGAGTTTTACTAAGCCAATTAGTAAAGACGTCTTGACATATCGGGAAGATAAAAGCTATAATATGATTAGAACTGAAGTCAGAAGCCGGACAGGCGACTCGCATCTTGGACATGTCTTTGAAGATGGGCCGAAAGAAGCGGGCGGGCTGCGCTATTGCATTAACAGTGCCTCCATTCGCTTTATTCCGAAAGCAGAAATGAAAGCACAAGGCTATGAATATTTGCTGCCGCTGATAAAATAAAAATTGCAGCCGTCGTTTTTAAGGAGCTGTCCTTTGAATAGGTAAAAAACAGCCTTTTGTCGGTATTAAAAATGATTGCTATGTTTGTGGCGATTGACCAGTCAGGCTTGAACGACCGCTTTTGGGCGGTAAAGGGCTTTGCCAAGAAATAGGAGCGGCTTATGTATAAACTGCTGATTGTAGATGATGAACCATTGATTCGGCGAGGGATTCGTTCCCTCGCCAATTTGTCGAATACCGGTATTTCAGAAATTTTAGAAGCTGAAAGCGGGCGGGAAGCGCTGGCAGCGGTTAAGGAAGCAGCGCCGGATATTGTACTGATGGATATCAATATGCCGGAAATGGACGGACTGACGGCAGCAGCGCAAATCAAGGAACAAGCGCCGGACATTTTTGTTATTATTTTAACAGGCTATGATTATTTTGAATATGCACAGACGGCCATTCGAGCAAGAGTGGACGATTATATTTTAAAACCGATTTCCAAAGCAGATATTGAGATGGTACTACGCAAAACCACCGGACTGTTAAACGAACGCGGCAAAAAAGCAGAATATCAAAAAATACTGCAAAGTACGGAAATGGTCTCCGATAGTGAAAACAGAGAGAATGCCAATTTGCCAGCCGATTTGCCAAGCGTAGCCGGTGTGGTCAGCGAATACCTGAAAGCAAATATTTTTTCGCCGGAGTTGTCGCTGGCGAAGATGGCGGACGATATCGGCTTTAACAGCAGCTATCTCAGCGTGATGGTCAAGCAGATTTTCGGTGTGCCTTTTCAGGATTATGTCAATAAAAAAAGAATGGAAAAAGCGAAGCTGCTGTTGCTTTCTACGACCATGAAAAATTATGAAATTGCCGAAGCAGTTGGAATGGAAGATGTCAACTATTTTATTACCAAGTTTAAAAAAACTTGGAGCATTACGCCCAAACAGTACCGGCAGGGAATTCAAGCCAATGAAAATAATGAAAATTAAGCGTTTTTTTTCTAAAATCAATGTTCAGATTGCCGTTTCCTTTTTGGCAATCTCATGGTTGTGCGTTTTGCTGGTGTCGGCGATTGCGTATTATTCAGCCAGTCAGATGATACTGGGCAATATCAGAAAACAAACCGAAGATTCGGTTTTTCAGGCCAGCAATTATATTTCTGCCTATTTGGAAAAAATTAAAGCCCTAAGCGACCTCATTGCTATGAACACTGAAACCAAAGAAGCACTGAAAAACGCCGATAGCAAGGCGATTGAAACCTTGGCCGGAATGGTTAATATTTCAGCTAAGGGCGACCCGCGGATTCAAACGATTGCTGTTATTTCCAAAAACGGCTTTGCCATCACCAGCAACAGTAATATGGCTATTCCGCTGTCCGATAATATGATGGAGGAAAGCTGGTACAAGGCGGCGGTTTCTTCTAATCAAATGCCGGCCATCACTTCCATCCGGCACGGCGATTTTACAATGGATAAAGCCAGCTGGGTTATTTCCATCAGCCATGAAATCGTCGATGAAAAGAAAGAACACTTGGGTGTTGTCCTGATTGATATCGGTTATCAGTTTATTGAAGATTATATTGCGGCGCTGAACTTGGGAGCGACCGGGTACGCCTATATTTTAGATTCGCGCAATCAAGTGTTGTATCATCCCGATGAAAGCATTTTAATGGATCAGATGAAAGCCGATGAACTTCGCCAGCTTTCCGATGAAAGCGCCAGCGGCAGTCAAATCATTATTAAAAATCAAATTCCTCATTCCGATTGGCGGTTAATCGGTATTTCTTCTATGGAAAATGTCAGTCGGCTAAAGAGCCGTTTTATTAAAACCATTTTGGCAGTCAATTTGTCCTTGGTGCTGATGAGTGTGATTGTCAGCTTTGCCCTTTCCAATAAGCTGACCAAGCCAATTTTTGAGTTGCAAAAGGCGATGCAGGAAATGGACGAGAAATGGGGACATTTAACGGTCAGTCGGCGCAGTTCCTTAGAAATAAAAGCACTGGCCAGGGAATACAACGCCCTGCTTGACCGGATTAAACGGCTGACGGAAGACATCGCCCGGCAGGAAAACGCCAAGCGCATTTTTGAATTGAAAGCACTGCAAAGCCAAATCAATCCGCATTTTTTATATAATACCTTAGACACGATTTTGTGGCTGGCTGAGTTTGGGGAAAATGACAAGGTGGTTGCGGTCAGCAAGGCGCTGGGTGAAATGCTGCGTGTATCGTTAAATATCAATCAAACAATGGTGCCCTTAGCGCTGGAGTTGGCGCATACCGAAAATTATCTGAAAATCCAGCAGCAGCGGTATATTGATAAAATCAGCTATCAAATCAGCGGGGAAGCCAAACTCCTGACGGCAGTTGTGCCGAAGCTGATTTTGCAGCCGATTGTCGAAAACTCGATTTATCACGGAATTCGGCCGTCCAAAGAAGCAGGTCAGATTGCTATTTGCTATGAAAAAGAGGGAGCGGATTTAAAAATCACGGTAACGGATAACGGCGTTGGCTGTCATCCCGAAAAAGGCGCCAAGGAGATAGGCCTGATCAAGACTAAATTAGGCGGTGTCGGCATGAAAAATGTTGATCAGCGGATAAAGCTTTTATGTGGCGGTGAATATGGCATAACCATTCAAAACCGCCCGTCCGGCGGAACAATGGTAATTTACCGGTTAAAGTTAATCGAAGCGGAAGAATAGATAGAATCGTTCCAGAAACGAAAAAGTGGAACGAAAAGATATTATCGTTGCAAAATACTGGAACGATAGTGTATAATTGTTTCGTAAAGAAGCAAAAATAAAAGATAAGACTGTTTGAAAAGGGGAAATTATGAAAATGGAAAACAAATATGTGGAGTATAAGGAAGCCGTTACAAAGACATTCCTAAAGGTTGTAAGTGCATTTGCCAATTATAATGATGGAAAAATAATATTTGGTATATGCGATGATGGTTCTGTTAAAGGATTAGCAGATCCCTATAAGGCAAGGATTGATATTGAAAATGCAATCAATGACAGCATAATGCCTGTTCCAGAATATGACATCACTGTGAACAATAATAACAAAACGGTTATTTTAAATATTTATCGAGGAACGGAAACTCCCTATTTTTATCATGGAAAAGCATATCGCAGGTCGGATACGGCGAGTGTAGCGGTTGATACGGCAGAACTGAAACGACTGGTTTTAAGAGGAACAAACCGGGATTTTGAGGATTTGCCGGCAGCCAATCAGGAATTGACATTTTCTACTTTTGAAAAAGAGCTTAGAAATACGCTTCATATTGATGGATTGGACAGAAATATTCAAAAAACATTGGGTCTATATGTAGAAAATACCGGATATACAATTGCGGCCGAATTGTTAGCAGACAAAAACAATTACAGAGGAATTGACATTATTCGATTCGGAGAATCCGAAGATCAGATTATGGATAGGGAGACCTTTGAAAATCAATCGTTAATTGCCGAGTATAATAGCAGCATTCAGGTGTATAAAAAATATTATCAGTATGATGAGATAAAAGAAGCAAAACGAAATACCGTTGAAATGGTGCCAGAAACAGCATTTAGAGAAGCACTGGCCAATGCGGTTTTACACCGGATGTGGGATATAAATGCTGCCGTACAAGTTGCAATGTATAAAGATAAAATAAAAATCACATCACCGGGTGGTCTTCCGGAAGATATTTCAGAAGAAGAGTATCTTCATTCCCAAGTATCCGTTTTGCGTAATCCTAAACTGGCGGAGGCGTTTTTGAAACTGAATTATATTGAAAAATTCGGAACGGGAATACGTCGAATAATGAATGCATATAAAAAGGAGCGTCAAAAGCCGGAATTTTCATTTACAGAGCATACCATCTGTGTTACATTACCTGTCAGAATAAAAATGCAGGCAGAGAACTATGCAGAAATAGTATTGAATGCACTTGCAGGTTCAGCAGAAATGACACGAAAAGAACTGGAAGAACTAACAGGAATAAAAAAATCAACTCTCATTCGGGTATTGAATAAACTGCTTAGCGATGGCCTAGTCTGGAAAAAGGGTTCTGCTAAGAATACCAGATATTGGGTCAAATAATTATTACGGAGACGTATGAGTGAAAGAGCAGTTTCTGACACGGCTGGTAAAAAAACAGGAAGTTCTGATTTGGGAGCAGATTTATAGTTACGTTTGCTGAATATATAAAACCCCGGTATAAGAATAAATTTTCTTAGTACCGGGGTTTTTAATGTTTTTACTTGCAATTCAGCAATCCCGAATGGGGAAAAGCCTTATTTTTCCAGCTTTTTGGTCAGACGCTCCATTTCGTCAATCAGCGAGCCGATATAAGCAATCGTGTCCCTTAGTGGAGCATCGGTTGAGATATCAACGCCGGCCATTTGCGCCAGTTCGCTGAAAGTCTTGCTGCCGCCCATTGATAGGGCTTTCAGCCAATTTTCGGCGACTTCCGGCTGATCCAGGATTTTGCGCGCTACCTGTGTGCCGATGGTTAAACCGGCGGAATAGGTGTAAGAGTATAAGCCCATATAATAGTGGGGCTGGCGCATCCAGGTCAGTTCCGCACCCGGCGTCAACTCAACGCTGTCGCCCCAGAAGTCGGACAGCACCTTTTTATAAATAGAGTTTAAGGTATCGGCCTGAACCGAGCCGCCTCGGTCGATAATTTTATAAACTTCCCGCTGATAAGCCGCTTCCAGCAAATGAGTAACAAAGTTATGATAATAGGTTTTGGAAATCATCTGCGACAGCACCCAGCGCTTCATTCTGTCATCCTTGGCGTGTTTGAGTAGATAGTTTTCCATAATAATTTCATTGGTGGTCGAGGGCGACTCAACGAAATAAAGCGAACACTCGGCGTTTAAAATATTTTGATGCGAGTTGGCCAATTGAAAATGACCGGCATGGCCCAATTCATGTGCCAATGTCATGACTTCATTCATTTTTTGATTAAAGCTGAGCAGGATAAAGGACGTATGGCCATAGGGGCTGGCGCAGAAAGCGCCGGTGCTTTTGCCCTGATTTTCGGCGTAGTCAATCCAGCGGTCATCAAAAGCGGCCCGCAGCATTTTATTATAATCGCTTCCCAGTACCGATAAGCCGTTTAAAATGTATTCCTTCGCCTGACTGTAAGTTATGTTCGGAGCGTAGCTGGGGTCTAAATCAATCTTTAAATCGGCATAGGTCATTTTTTTCAGGCCATGCGCTTTTTGCAGAAGCCCGGCATAGCGGCGCATATGGGGCGCTAATTCCGCCATAATCACATCAATTTGCCGGTCATACAGCTCACGATTGACTTCCTGCTTATCCAGCAGATAATCAAACACGCTGTCATAGCCGCGGAGCGTGGCCAGCGTCTTTTCCTTTCTGACCTGAGCATTATAAAGGCCGGCAGTGGTATGCTGATATTTAGCTAAACCCTTGGAAAAACGGCGGAACGCCTTGCGCCGCAGTTTTGTATCCGGCTCCAATTCCAAATGTCCCTCGAAAGTATTGTAGGTCAGGGGGTAAACCTTGCCCTTATATTCAATATCCTTAAAGTGAATATCACCGAACTTAACCGTATCATACATTTGATAAGGAACCGACAGAGCCGTGCCCAGCCCGCTGATAGCGGCTTCGGCGTCCTTGCTCAAAATATGGGCTTTTTTCTTTAAAAGCCGGTTTAAATAAAGACCATGTTCCGTGTCTTTGGCCGCTTCCGCCAAGGTTTCATCAGATTGGCTTAAAATCTCGGTTTCAATAAAGCTCAGCTGTGCTTCGATTTCTGCTAAAAAGCTGCCTGTTTTTTGATACTGAGCAATTTGTTCGCTGTCGGTTTGATCGACAGATAAGCCCAGTTCTGCGTAATGGGCAATGTCGGAAATTTGTTTTAGGATTGCCCGGTATTCGCCAAGGCAGGCGTTAATCGTGACCGGATTGGACAGCCAGCTTTCATAGCGGTGCTTGAAATCAGAGGCCGTATTTTTCAAATTGCTTTTTGCTTCTTCAAAGGCTTGCCCCGTGGGATAAAGAACAGACAAATCCCAAGTCTGCTCAATGGGTGTTTCTTTGCGGGTTAAAATTTTTTTCATGGTTTTCCTCCTA
>CAUUKX010000068.1:0-11899 GCA_963545585.1 uncultured Lachnospiraceae bacterium | reverse complement strand
AGCACTGGCGCACCCATATATCACCGGTTTTGGCATCAATTTTATAAAAGTACTCCTGCTGACCGGTGTAAAACTCCAGCAGATAGCAGGGTTTGCCCTGATTGCGGTTTAGCTCTTCTTTAGTAAAGACCACCTTCTGCGCCGTCTCGCCCAGCCCCGCATCTTTTAAGGCAATCGCTTTAGCTGCTTCTACGCCAATAAACTCCGACTCTGCCTTGGGTTTTTCTTCCGATGTTTCTTTTGGTTTTTCTTCTGACTTTTCCTTGGGTTTGCCCGGTAATTGAAGTAGTTCGTTTAATGGCAGCTGTGCTATTTCCGCCGCCGGTTTGCCGGTTTGAGCCGCTGTCTCCAAAATCCGATCCGCCTTGCCCCGAGAAATGTCTAATTCTTCCGCCAACTTGTCAGCCTCGGCACTGCCCGATTCCGACTGAAAAATCAACTTACTGTCTACATCCGCTCTTTCCCATGCCTTTTGAATAGAATCTGAAAGCGTATTTTTCAGCTTGCTGTCGGCGCTGAGCCGGCGGTCAAAAGAAACCAAAACCGCTGCTTGCCCGTTCTTAATATAGCCGCCGGCTTCATAAGCAGCAATTGTTCGTGTTATTGCCATTTCCACACTTTGCTTCTTCAGCGTTACATTTTTCAGCGCCTGCTCGGCATCCCTGTTCAGGAAAACGGCATCTTTAACCATTCCGCTGCGTGCCACAATATATTCAACACTCGGATTCACATCCATCGTAAAAGCTCCAACCGCCATATTGCTGTAAATGGAACTTGCAGCAATCCCTAAGCCAACCGCCAGTGCTAAGCCGGCTGCCATGAGACCCCATTTCAGCCAAGTACTTTTCGCAGCCGCTCTGTTTTCATTTTCCGCATCCGCAATCAGCTGATCATCAATTTTGCCAATGGCATATAACAGTCTTTCCATTTTCATAGCACAATATCCTCCTGTTCCAGACATCTTTTTAATTCGCCGCGCATCCGAAAAAGCGTTGAAGTCACCTTGCTTTCGCTCATACCATAGGCATCGGCAATGTTTCGGACTGCCCACAAATGCCAATAACGGCGAATAAAAATATTGCGTTTTTCCCTCGGCTGCGCCTGCAAAAAACGATTAATCACCGAAATCAGGACTTCCTCCTCGGCCGCCTGCTCAACGCTCCCCGCTGCCGGAATACAGTCCTCTAATTCCGATAATACGCTCTCTACCTGTCCGCCGCCCCGTTTTTCTGCGGTATACCGCTTATACCGGTTAAGAGCAAGGTTGCGCGTGATTTTTCCCAAGTAAGTTGATAAACGATTGGGCCGCCGCGGCGGCATCGAATTCCACGCTCCCAGATAGGTATCGTTAGTACATTCTTCTGCATCCTGATTATTGTACAAAATCCGATAGGCAATTGCATGACAGTAACTGCCATATTTTTCGGCTGTCGCTGTGATGGCATTTTCTTCCCGTGCCCAATATAAATCAATGATTTCCTGATCGTTCATACGCTCTCCCTTCTCTTTATGTAAAGGCCTTTCACTCATATACACAACAAAATTTGATTTTCATTGCATAACTTCTGAAATTTTTTTATTTTTTCCTACCGCCAACTCATTTTTAAAAACTGCTCTGCGCTGGTCAGCGATTCATTATTTGCCAAAGCAGGAAATAATGATACAATATTTCAACGCATGACTCTGCGGTCATTAAGCCGACACCAGCTGCCAAATGAAAGAAAGCCGCCTGTCCTGCCAAAGTAACAATTCAGACAAACGGCTCTCCCAGAGTTAATCCAATATTCTCCTTACCTTTTTAATCAGCTTATCGGTAAAAGCGTTTTCCGCCTTCTGCCGGCGGTTTCCCTTAAAATACATCTGCCGCCATTTTTTATAATTTTTAAAAAACAAGAAATTTTCAATGTCCCGTGGCCCTTGAATCACCTTGCGGATTGTTCGCAGCACGCCATTATAATCTGCCTCCACCTTCCACTGAACTAAAGTCAAATTTCCGTCCTCGATTTCAATCCCCGAAACCGCCCGCGGCTGAACGCAGCAGCCGGTATTAAAATACGGCAGCTCTACGGTTTTAGCTAACTTTGCCCGATGTGTATGACCGCAAATAATGGCTTTTTTATTTTTATAAATCCATTTGCTGAAGGTTCTTTCAATCTTATGCCGCTTGACCCGATTTTTGGCCGGACTGGCCGGATTATGAAAGCCGACAATATGAAGAAACCGCCAAAAATAGCGCAAAGAAAGCATGGTCGGGAGCCATAGCTGGTCATTGACCAAATCCCCCTGATGGCCATGTACCAAAAGAAACTCATCGCCGGTCTTACGGTATTTTAAAATCAAACTTTCCGGAATTTCAATCCCCTCAAATAAATCGGTTTCTACTTCTTGATAATCGTCCTCAAAATGCATCAAATTGCGTCTGACCCAATTTTTATCACGCAAAATCATATCATGGTTGCCAAACAGCCGGTACATTCGCCCCTGCCGGTAAAATTCCCGCTGCAGCATAAACACTTCATGATGTGCCGAAGCAATATGCTCAAAACTGCTGTGTTCCCACAATTCATCCCCATCGCCCAACTCAATATAGGTAAAACCGCGGTCGTAATAATGCTGCAACGCTGAAAAATACAGATGCTGATTGGTAGCAAAATCATCACTGATACTATTGTCTCCGCGATGAACATCACTGAATAAAATAAATTTATCGCTGTCGTCAAACTCTATGACCTCAGCTTTTTGATAACATTCGTCCAATCTTTCAAACGTTTTCATCTCATTCTCCCTTTTATAATCCAACTCCTTACTCCTAAAACAAATCGCTGTGTGTTCCTGTTCGAGTTAGGTACAAAATCAACTCGCCCTCTAATATCTCATAAATTAAAAGCCAATCGGGTGTGATATGACATTCCCTGCACCCTTTATAATTTCCGCTCAAATCATGGTCTTGGTATTTGGCAGGAAGAGACTCTCCATTTGCTAAAATAGTAAGCACATTCGTTAATAAAGAAATATCATAGCCTCTTCTCTGCACTCTCTTTAAATCTTTTTGAAATTTTATCGAGGGTCTTATTTTATACATCAAGCAAGTCCCTCATCATTTCATCCACCGTGTTGTAGGTCTTACCAATCGTAGGATCGGCTTTCATTCTCTGAACTTCCTCGATTGCCGCAATAGTTTCTGCGTTTGGTATTTCATAAGCAATCACATTCTGCATATATCTTACGATGTTGCCTTTTACATTCTCGCCATTACGAGTAATAATGCTCTTAAAGGCATTATAGACTTCTCTGTCCATGGAAAAGGAACAAGTCACTGTATTACTCTTATTCATAATCACTCCTCCTTTCAATTACTTAGTAACTCAACTTTCCCATGTTCGTCAGAACAGTCTTTTTTAGGCAGACTGCCCGCCCGGGCAGAAAGCGAAGCTTTCGATCAGGGCTCGTTGCATGGGCAGGAACGGAATGCGATTTGCAAAGCAAATCGCGAGAGTGAGTCCATGCACCCGCTCTCTGAGCGGGACAGAGCCAAAAAAGACTATGGGAAAGTTGACTTAGTAACCTTACTCAGTAATATAAGTATATATACTTTTTCTTAAAATGTCAAGAACTGCGTTTTAGGCCTTCACAGCAGAAAAAGGAAGCCGATTTCTCTGCTTCCTTTTCCGTGTATTAAGCCGCTTGCGGGGAATCCCGCCTAAGCTGCTTTTTTAATATTCCATATTCGCCATCCGCACATAGGATTCGTATCTCTCCTTGGCATTTTCTTCGGCACTGGCAAAAAGCTCCTGCGCCAATTCCGGGAATTGTTTCTCCAAACTGGTGTAACGAATCTCACCACGCAGGAATTCCTTGAAATCGGTGGTCGGTGCTTTGGAGTCCAAGGCAAACGGATTCTTGCCTTCCTTAGCCAGTTCCGGATTGAAGCGCCACAGATGCCAGTAACCGGCTTCTACCGCCAACTTCATTCTCTCCTGCGATTTGCCCATGCCAACCTTTAAACCGTGATTGATACAGGTTGAATAAGCAATAATCAGCGACGGGCCGTCATAGCTTTCTGCCTCTTTCAGCGCCTTCATAAACTGATTCTTATCCGCACCCATTGCTACCTGCGCCACATAAACATAGCCATAGGTCGTGGCCATCAGACCCAAATCTTTTTTCTTGGTTTTCTTACCAGAAGCGGCAAACTTAGCAACCGCCGCCGTCGGCGTTGATTTCGACGATTGGCCACCAGTGTTGGAGTAAACCTCGGTATCAAAAACCAAGATATTGACATTTTCACCAGAAGCCAGCACCTGATCCAGTCCGCCGTATCCAATATCGTATGCCCAGCCGTCGCCGCCAACGATCCAAACCGACTTCTTAACCAAATAGCTGCCTAACTTTTCAATCTCCGCTAAAACCTGATTGGCTTCGGCGCTGCCAAGGTCTTTGCCAAACAAAGCTTTTACTTTCTTAGACGCAGCTTCGTCCAAATCCTTATTATCTTTCCCTTCCAGCCACTCATTCACTGCCGCCTTTACATCTTCGGTTACATTAAAAGCCGCTAATTGCCGCATCAGGCCGGTCAGCTGCTGACGAAGTTTACGGATACCAACCGCCATACCGTAACCGTACTCGGCATTATCTTCAAATAAGGAGTTTGCCCAAGCCGGTCCGCAGCCTTCGGCATTGGTAGTGTATACGGTTGACGGCGCCGAACCGCCCCAAATCGAGGAACAGCCGGTCGCATTGGCAATTACCATTCGGCTACCGTACAGCTGAGTAATATCTTTCAAATACGGTGTTTCGCCGCAGCCCGAGCAAGCGCCGGAGAATTCCAGCAGCGGCTGAGCAAACTGACTGCCCTTAACCGTAGTCTTAGCCAAGATCGTATCTTTATAAGTAATATTATGATGCGCATATTCCCAATTGGCAATTTCCACTTCCTGCGTTTCAATCGGCTTCATCACCAATGATTTTTCCTTGGACGGACAAATATCGGCACAGTTTCCGCAGCCCTGACAGTCTAAAATATCTACCTGCATCCGGAACTTGTACGGCTCTAATCCCTTTCCTTTGGCCTGAACACCAATAAAAGTTTCCGGCGCACCCTGCATTTCTTCTTCGGCCGCTAAGAACGGACGAATCGAAGCATGCGGGCAGACAAAGGAACATTGGTTACACTGGATACAGTTGGCCGGAATCCACTCCGGTACAAAAGCGGCAATGCCACGCTTTTCAAAAGCAGCCAAACCCTGCGGGAAAGTACCGTCCTCTTTGCCAACAAAAACCGATACTGGCAGCTTATCCCCCTGCTGGGCATTAACCGGATGCAAAATCTTCTGCACAAATTCCGGTTCTTTGCTGCTTTGAACCACTTCTTTCTTTTCTGGTTCGGCGTTCTTCCAGCTTTCCGGCACGGCGACCTGCTCAAAGGCTTTGGCGCCAAGCTCAATTGCTTGGAAGTTCATTTGAATAATCTTTTCACCCTTTTTACCGTAAGTCTTTTCGGCATATTCCTTCATATAACCGATGGCTTCTTCAGTCGGAATTACTTGTGCAATTGCAAAGAAAGCAGACTGCATAATCGTATTGATCCGGTTGCCCAAACCAATGCTTTCGGCATGGTCGCGGGCATCAATCGTGTACAAGCGGATTTCCTTATCGGCAATTTCCTTTTTCAGCTTAGCTGGTAAATTCTCATCCAGTTCCTTGGCGCTCCACTTGGTATTTAAAAGGAAAGCACCGCCCTTTTTCAGCCCCTCCAGCAAATCATACTTATCAACATAGGACTGCTGATGGCAGGCAACAAAGTCTACTTCCTGCAATAAATAGGTTGACTGAATCGGCTCTTTGCCAAAACGCAGGTGCGAAACCGTGATACCGCCGGATTTTTTGGAGTCATAGCTGAAATACCCTTGGGCATAAAGATCCGTCTTATCACCGATAATCTTGATTGAGTTTTTGTTGGCACCAACCGTTCCGTCTGACCCAAGACCCCAGAACTTGCAGCGTTTAGCGCCTTCTTTTTCGGTATGAATCTGTTCGCTAACCGGCAGGGACAGATGAGTAACATCGTCCTCAATGCCAATTGTAAAGTTATTCCTCGGCTGATCCGATGCCAAGTTCTTAAAGACTGCCAAAATCTGCGACGGCGTAGTATCTTTCGAACCCAAGCCATAACGCCCGCCGACAATCAGCGGCTGCCAGTCCGTTCCGTAAAACAGCATCCGTACATCCAAATGCAGCGGTTCTGCCAAAGCGCCCGGCTCTTTGGTTCTATCTAATACCGCAATCCGCTTCACCGTCTTTGGTAAGGCTTTTAAGAAATGCTCCGCCGAGAACGGACGGTAGAGGTGAACCTTAACTAATCCGACCTTTTCGCCTTTAGCTGTTAAATAATTAACTACTTCTTCGGCTGTTTCCGTAACCGAACCCATAGCAATAACAACATTGGTTGCATCCGGTGCACCGACATAATTAAACAGTTCATATTTCCGGCCGGTCAAATCGCTGATTTGCTTCATATAATCTTCAACAATCCCCGGTACTTTTTCATAGAAAGGATTGGATGCTTCCTTGGCCTGGAAGAAAATATCCGGGTTCTGCGCCGTACCACGGGTAACCGGATGCTCAGGGTTGAGCGCTCTCTGCCGAAACTCGTTCAGCGCTTCCATATCCAGCATCTTTTTAAAATCATCATATTCAATGACTTCAATTTTTTGAATTTCATGCGAAGTCCGAAAGCCGTCAAAGAAATGAACAAACGGCACTCGGGATTTAATCGCCGCCAAGTGCGCAATTCCGCCCAGATCCATGACTTCCTGCACACTGCCGGAAGCTAAGAAAGCAAAACCGGTCTGACGAGCCGCCATCACGTCGGAATGATCGCCAAAGATGGACAGCGCATGTCCGGCCAGCGCCCGGGCACTGACATGAAACACACCCGGTAAAAGCTCACCGGCAATTTTATACATATTGGGAATCATCAGCAGCAGTCCCTGCGAAGCCGTATAGGTCGTCGTCAAAGCACCCGCCTGAAGTGAACCATGAACTGCACCAGAAGCACCGCCTTCCGATTGGAGTTCGGATACCGTCACCGTTTCGCCAAAAATATTTTTCTGACCTTTCGCCGCCCATTCATCCACATACTCCGCCATCGGCGAAGAAGGCGTAATCGGATAAATTGCCGCTACGTCAGTAAATGCATAGGACACATACGCTGCCGCTGTATTTCCGTCCATTGTTTTCATGTGTTTTCCCATAATAACCTCCTTAAATATAATTGTTTCCCTTTCCCGTTATTTTGCCATAACCTGATCTGGCAAAAATGATACCTTTCCCCGGAAAATTTAAATAATGCCTTACAAAAAAGCCTCTTCGGTTCAAGTCAGCCGCTCACAACCCATGAAATATTCGGCATTTCTCCAGCTGCCGCTCGGCCGCTGCCTGACCCTATACATCTTTATTATAACATTCTCACTGTCTGTATACAAGAGCAAAATGAAAATTAGTGCTTCTGCTCCGGCAATTTCAGATAAGCCATTTATATTTATTGATATGGCAGCAAATTACAAACGTGGATTTCCGTTTAGACAAAACACTCGTAATTTGCCAAAAGCAAATTACGAGTGTTTTCATCTGCCGCTTTATTTGGCGCAGGTAACCCGGTTTCTTCCCTCGTTCTTGGAACGGTACAGCGCTGTATCGGCCTTATTAATCAGCTCAGTCATGGTTTCACCGTTTTCCGGATAGCTGCTGATGCCAAAGCTGGCCGTAATGTTTAAAACTCCCTCGGCAGTGCCGGTCTCAATCGGAAAAGCTTCCAGTTTGCGGCGCAGGCGTTCGGCAAAAGTATAGCTGTCCGCCAAAGAATTACTGCGCAAAAGCAGAATGATTTCTTCGCCACCGAAGCGACCGATTACATCTGTCGTCCGGCAATTATTCCTTAAAAAGGCTGATAGCTCAATCAGTACCTTATCACCAATCATATGCCCATAAGTATCATTGATTCTTTTGAACTTATCAATATCAATAAAGACCACGCCCACATGGGTTCCGCTTTCCTTGGCCAGCCGCAGCTCTTCCTGAAACAGATAGTCAAAATGCTTGCGCGTATATAAACCGGTCAAATCATCGGTTGTTGCAATCTTATAAAGCATTGCGTTTTCCATCGAAATCGCCATTTGACTGGCAACAATCTTCATATTTTCAATGATTTCTTTGGTAAAAATACCGGTTGACAGCGAGTTTTCCAAATAGCAAATAGCTCGCAAACTGTTTTTATACATGACCGGCAGGAGCATCACCGACTTAATATGCTTTTCCGTCAGCATTTCATCAATTTTGGCGTATTCGCTCTTTTCGGCATTATCCAGCGCCAATATCTCCTTGGTTTTCAGTGCCATCCGAATCAGCTTCATCGGCATTTCCTGAGGAATGTCATCCTTCTTCAAATTTTGCCTTTCATTGCTGTAAAACTCTTCCACCTTCAGCTCACTGCTGTTTTCCTCCGGCAAAAAGACTGCCACTTGCTGGGCACCGGATGCTTCTAAGAGCACCATGATTATTTTTTGAATCAACTCCCGGTAGTCCAGTACCGAGCTTAAATCCCGCAACAAATCAGTAAAAAACATATTTTTCCGTTCCAGCTGCAAACGCCGCTGAAATTTATCAAACTCAGTTTCCGCTCCGCCAAAGCCCGTCTGCAGGCTTTCCATTTCCCGCTGCGCTAGCAGAGCATAGGCTTCAATCTTCAAATGCCGGAAATTATATTCGGCTAATATAAACTGCTGCATGGCAGCCACTTGTTCGCCGATTTCCATCAAAAACTTGCCATAAGCCATCTGGATAGAGGCCGTCAGCCATTGTCGCTTATATTTGATACAATGGTCAATACTGGCTTGATAATATTTTTTGGCTTTGACGGGATTGCCGTTCAGCACATACCATTCCGCCAACGCCCGCAATGCCGCTCCGTAATAAGTCGGATATTTCTTTTCCCGGAGTGGGACACTCATCATCTGCTGAATCAGGCCGAGGAGCGATTTATCCTCCGGAAAATCCTGCTGAATTTTCCTTTGCCGGCGGCACAGCGTCATGGCATAATAAGAATAGGCCACCAAAGTATACTGCTGCGGAAAGAATCTTCCTTTCTGAATTTCCATTGCCTTCTCAAAACATTCCATTGCCTTGTCATCCTGATTGGCATAAAAATAAGTTACGCCAAGCTCCGCCAAGCTGCAGAACTGATCAAAATAATCATTGGTTTCTTCCGCCAAAGCCAATGCTTTTTGTCCGGCCTTAACGGCGCTGACCGTATTGCCCTGTCCCCGGTAATATTGGACATAATAAATATCCGCTGAAATCACACCGTAATTGTCGCCAGTTTCATAGGCTTTTTTCTGATAAAAATCATTATAGCGCAGCATATTGCTGAAATCGCCCAAATAATTATAAGCATGAATCAGCGCATTGACAGTCAGACCGTGAAATGGGGAAAACTGCATTTTTTTATGAATCTGCAACGCCATCAGCGCATAATTAAGCTCTGTTTCATAATCACCCAAAGTCTCGCTTTTATACGCCAGCAAAGTATAGGAAATCATAGTGATATGGTCGTCACCAATCTCCTCGGCTACCTTCAGCCCCTTGGCAAAATAACTGTCTGCCAATTTACGAAATGGCGTGCCCATAAACATTTGTCCCATATTGAAATAAGAAATTGCCAGCTCCTGCGAGAGCTTACGCCGCGCCCAGAAGCGGTTGGTCGTCCATAACGAAAAATAAGCAAAGTAGCGAATATCAACCAGCAAACAAGCCCACCAGATATTTTGATTGATATTCTGTCTAAGACTCCGCTTGGGCTTTTCCACGGATGTTGTCTTCACTTCTCCCAGCAGACTTTGAACAAGCCGAATGATAATCTGCCACAAAATACTGGCATACAGTTCAAAACTGGTCTCCGGCAAATAAATTTTCTTTTCCTTCAGTGCTTCCCTAAGATAATGCAGCGCTCCCTGAAAATTCCCCTTATAAAAGGCCACCCAAGATCTTTCCTCTAAAATATCGGCTCTCATTTCCGAGTTCAAGTCTAATCTGAGCAGCTCCTCAAAGGTTTTTTTGGCATCATCCGGCCGACCTTCGGCAATATAAATTTCACCGGCCATTTTCTGCGCCTTATAAAAAAGTTCAATCTCATCGTCCTGATATTCCAGTGCATTTAAGAAGCCGTTTAAGACTTCAATTGCCTGCTCGTTTTTGCCCTGATTCTTTAAAAACTGAGCCGCCTCCAAAGAATAGGCCTTGATTTTTTCGTTATTCTGCGCCCGCAGATAGTAATGCGTCATGGCAATTGCTTCTTCCGCTTTGAGAAAGCGCAAATACTCGGCCTCCAGCACCCGGGCAATCTTCTCGCTGTAATATAAAATATCCTGCTTGCCCAGACGTTTACGGAAATAAAGATAAATCTCTTTATCGGTAAAGGTATAATAAACCGTATCTTTAATCTTTTGCTCGACAAACTGGCCTTTTTCCAATTCCTCCAGCACCGCATCGGTATGAATCTTTTCCATTTCCGCCACCCGCTTGACATAAGTCCACGGAATCGGCTCTTCCAGCGTCGCTAAAATAGCTAACAGCTTTTCCGCCTCGGCTGAAAGCTGACCACTTTGACTGATAATCTCGGCTGCAATCTCAGCCGGCAAACCCAAATCAACCAAAATTAAAGGATTGACCCGCCACCGGCCTTCCCGGTAAGTCAGCGCATCCTTTTGAAACAGCCAGTTAGCCACCTCGGCTGATAAATAAATATTGCCCTTACTTCTATGATAAACATATTCAGCCATGCTGGCCGCATCTTCCAGCCGATGTTCCAGCACTTTATTTAAAGTGTCTAAAACATCAGCCTGCGTTAATTTTTCCAACTCAATCTTCAAATCCAGCTGCTTATGATCCAGCACCGCCTGCCGGCCGCTGACCGCTAAAAATATTTTTTTAAAATTCCCGTAAAAACGAAGTAGTAACTCATTACTAACCTCATCAAGCGTCAGATTTTCCAGAATTACCGCTAACGGATCTTCCACTTCACTGATTGCCTGCCACAGATTCAGCAGACTTTCCAGTTCATCCTTCGGCTGCTCTGCGGCGGCAGTTACGTCTTCTTCAAAAAAGTCGTTAAAGTGCTTGCCCTTAGTGCAAATGACCTCACGGGAAACATTCCCCCGCCAGGCTACTTCCTGCCGTAAAATATCCTTGCGCCGCATCGGATAGGTGTCAAATATTTTCCAATACTCAGACAATAAGCCCCAGATGGTTTCCGCCCGAAAAGGCTCATAGCTGCAATCACTGTACAGCAAAACATTTTTCTGCTTTCTGCTTTCCAGCTTAACCAAATCCATGACCACGCTTTTGCCGGTATTTTTTTCTCCGGACGCAACAATAAAGCCCTTATTCTGACCAATAAGAACTTCCAACTGCTGAATCTGCCGGCCGGGCAAAAAATCTTTTTCATGAAAGGTAATTTTGGAAATCGCATCATAGGCATTGAAAGCAAAATTAACATTCCCGTTTAAATATTCCCGGATATCATACAGCAAACTTTCAGCCGACTGATAGCGATTGGCCGGATCTTTTTCCAGCAAACAAAGAATCATCTGGTCCAAACTGCTGTTGACATCCAAATTATACTGGGAAATACTGCTTGGCACCTGCGCAATTTGCAGGTACATATATTGATTTAACGATTTGGCTCTGAAAGGAAGCCGACCGGCCAAAAGCTGGTAGGTAATGACACCCAGAGAATACAAATCGCTGCGAATATCAAACCTTTTCCGGTTAATCCCCACCTGTTCCGGTGCCATGTAAACGGCCTGCTCCATCATAAAATCGCTGTCTTTTTCTTCCACATATT
>CAUUKX010000067.1:0-11983 GCA_963545585.1 uncultured Lachnospiraceae bacterium | reverse complement strand
TATCAGAGCTTGAATTTTTGTCAATAAAAGAATCGTCCAAAGACTGTGGTATCAGCAAAAAAGAGCTGCTAACAATAGCAGCTCTGGCACTCCCAAAATATGACAGGCTTATCTTTAAATGCCCCTAAACACACTTTATAAATTAAATTCAACAATTTCACCTAATTTCGGATTATATCCGGTCACTGCCTGAATCATCATGCTATGACCGACCACAATGACCTTATCATATTGGCTGTATTTTTCCAAGACTTTACGCACCCGCTCTGCCATTAACTGTCGGCTTTCCCAGTTCCTGTCCTGACTGGACGGATAATCACCATTTAAACTAAAATATTCGGCACAGGCCAACTCCGCTTTGCTGTCTTCTTCATACATGTAATTTTTATTGGCCAGCCATTCATGCAAATCGGTTTCTACTTCCAATTTCACATTTAATTTTCTGGATAAAATCGCCGCTGACTGCAAAGCTCTGGTATAGGGCGAGCTAATAATCAAATCGGCATCTTGCAGGCGCTCATCCTTGGCGGTTTGTTTTATTTGCTTTTTCCCTTTCTCAGCCAAAGAGGCTAAATTAACCCCATAACCCTGATATATTTTTTGATTATGTTCCGAATAATCAGTTTTACCATGACGCACAAAATAAAACATCGCTCCTCCTTATATCAACCGCAATCCCAGGTGTATAAAACCCCATTGAAATCCAGCATTTTTACTCATAGACGACTCCACCACATATGATTGCCGTAAATAATATCATAACTCTGCGTAGCGTGGTTAAAACTCCCAACTTTGGTGCCATCCTGATTGATAAAAAACAAATATGAAATATGGTCATCATCCCCAACTTTAACCCCAATAGAATATGCTTTGTCATGAATTTCCTCAAAGAACACCATATCCCCTGCCAGAAAAGTCAGCTTTTCCTTGTCAAAATCCAGAAATTCCAGCTTTCTGACAATATCTTCCGTTTCCCGGGCAGCATTTTTGGCGGTTATTTTTTTCTTGGGATAATTCGACGCCGGATTTTGATAAATCAACTTTCCTGTCTCCACATCATAAATACTTTGGGTCTCTTTCTCAATATCAAAACAGCCCAAATACTCTTGAGTTTGTTCATGGAAAAGCATAATTCTGGCACAGCCTTCCGGTGCTTCGCCCTCCGAATAAGGCGGATTATCAAAATCCCAGTTGTCCAAATCATATTTCCAGGTATAATCCCATTTGGATTCAATATAGCCCGCTTCTGCCAGCCCGCTTAATAAAAATTCAAGATTGGTGTATCCATCATAGGCATCCGGCACATACCAAATCACCTGATCATTCGGTATACGATAAATGCCATTGGGGCCGGCCGTAAAAAATACCATGCCTGTTTTTAAATTAATATAAAAACAAGCCACGGATGCCCATTCCTTATTGTCAATAAATGTCTGCTGCGCTTCTGCATCTGGAAACAGCAAATATGTCATATATGGTCCCGGATAACGCTCCCGGACTATATTTACGCCATGATCAAATCCCATGTCATGCATAGCTTCGCGATACAAATCATCACCCGTAATCGAATACAAATACTGATCCGGAAATTCTCCAACCGGTGCGCTTATATCCAATTCCAATCCTTTTCTCTTTAGCAGCATATCATATTTCCAGTATTCTTCCAGTATAATCTCTCGGCACTCCTTATCCGTTAACAATACATTTTTCTCTTTTGGTAATGGCTTTTGATCGATGTTATCTTCCTGTTTCTGGGTTTTATTTTTATTATTCCAAACTTTGACTTTTGAGGAATCTTGTTTTTTGTCTTTTTTCGAAGTTTTTTCCGATTCTTTTTCGGTATCGGTTTTCTTTTCTTTTCCATTTTTTTGCTTTTGGGACTTGCTCTTTTTCTCTGTATCCGATTCTTCCGCCTTCTCTCCCTTATTTCCTGCATTGTTTTCCTTATCTTTTGACTCTGTCTCAATTTCCGCTTTTTTATCCCCGAAAAAATTCAGGTTCAACCCGGAACACGCAGATAAACTAATGGTTAAAAAAAACAGCACTAACAAAACTCTCCCTTTCCCTACCGCTCCGCCTTGATGGTTTTTTTTCATAATTCTCCTCCCTTAAAAAACTCCTGTTCCCTTTGCCACATCTTCTTTTTCGCACAATATTAGTTTGTGTCCAACTCAAAGAATCCACATTAATTGGCAATAATATCTTTTTATTTCTCTTTTTATTTCTCTTTTTATCTCTCTTTCTATTTTACCATTTTTTTCGTGATTATAAAACATTTTTTTTAATTCTTTACTCAACTTTCCCATGTTCGTCAGAACAGTCTTTTTTAGGCTCGTTGCATGGCGGGAACGATAGGCAAATTGCAAAGCAAATTGCCGAAAGTGGAGTCCATGCACCCGCTCTCTGAGCGGGATAGAGCCAAAAAAGACTATGGGAAAGTTGAGTTCTTTACAATTAAAAGCTTAACTTTCCCATATTCTGCCAAACTATAACCGTCTTTTCTATGCAAATTGCCCAACCGGGCAGAAAGCGAAACTTTTACTCATGGCTCGTTGTTTCCAAAAAGGCTACCCTTTCAGTGGCAGGAATAATAACAAATTGCGATGCCGTCAGCCGAAAGCGGAGTCCATACCGCCCGCCTTATCAGAAGTGCACAGCACTTCAATCAGGGGAAAATTGAGTTAAAAACAGTAAACGGGGTAGATTTTAAAAATCCCCCCGCTTTTTCAGACCTATTCTTCCCGTTTAAACCGCCATTTTCGTTCTTGATCCCTCTGACTGGCATAACCGATGCCAATCCGCCGGTGGCGGCTGATTTTAACCTTGGCTCCGTCCTCCTCCAGCCACAGCTCGCCGGCGGAAGAAAAGAACTGACCGTTTTGCGCTTTGCCGATTTGCATGGCTTTGGTCAGTTTACCCGGCCCGTCATAGCCTTCCACACCCCGAATCAAAACCGCTTCCGGAAACCCGGCCGACCCGGTTACCACATTTAATAAATAATGAATCCCATAGCATAAATAAACATACGCCACGCCGCCGGTCTGATACATGACTTCGGTTCGGGCTGTCCGCCCCTTGTGAGCATGACAGGCGGTGTCCTTTTCCCCGTAGTAACATTCCGTTTCAGTAATACGGCAGCGCAAGACCTCGCCGCTCGCCAGCCGCCGGCACAAAAGCTTACCAACCAGCCTCGGCGCTAATTCCTTGGCCGAAGCCTGAAAGAACTCAAGCGGCAGCTCCCGCGGCGGATAAGTTTTCGCTTTTTCCCGGCGCAAGCTTTGAAAAAAGCGCTTTAGCCGTGCCGTACATTCCTCCGCTAAAACGCCGCTCACCACCGCCACCCGGTGATTAAAACCCGCTACATTCATCAAATCAACAATCGTTCCGGCGCTGCCAGCCTTAAAATTAGCCGTACCGTAAACCAAGCGCCCCAATCTGGCCTGCACAATCGCACCGGCGCACATCGGACAAGGTTCTAATGTTACATACAGCACTGCCTCCTCCAGCCGCCAGTCCTGCAAAAAATCAGCCGCTTCAGCCATCGCCAATAACTCAGCATGAGCCAGCACCGAATGATCCGTCGCCCGCCGATTATAGCCCCGGCCAATCACCTGCCCCCGCCAGACAATCACACAGCCGACCGGCGTTTCACCCAGTGCCTCCGCTTTTTCCGCTTCAGCCAAGGCCAGCCACATATACTCTTCATCAAGCGGCTCTGCCGAAGCTCCCAACTGGCCATTTTCTACCGGATTAAAATCTTTTTTTAGCCCTGCCGCCGAATTTTCAGCTGGCACAGGCTGTTTTATTTTCTTTTCCACACCTAACCCAGCTTCCAGTTTTACAGCAAAGTCAAAAGCCGGAGTAAAAGCTTGTTTGAGTTAAGTGCCGCCTGCCGGGTAAATTCATTAAAGTCCATTTCAGCTGTATTATTCGCCCGATCGGTAATGGAGCGCACCGCTACAAGCGGAATCCGGTTCAGGTAACAAACCTGCGCAATTGCCGCTCCGCCCTCAATCTCAGCGCAGTCGCCAGCATAAAGCTGATGCAGCTTCTCCCGCTCCTCGGCTTTAGAAATAAACTGATCGCCTCCCAAAATCCGACCAGTTATTACTCTGGTCTTAGCATCCAAAGCATCGCTGGCTTTTTCCATCAAATGAATCAAATGCGTATCTGCTTTAAAAACGGATGTTTCCATCTGCGGGATTTCACCCTTACTGTAACCGAAAGCAACCGCATCGACATCATGCTGGATAAACTCCCGGGAAATAACGACATCGCAAATATCCAATTCCGGTGAAATCGCACCGGCTACACCTAAGCTAATGAGGGCATCAATCCTAAAAATATCAATCATAACCTGAGCACAAACGGCGGCATTGACCTTACCGAGCCCTGACTTAGCTAAGACAATCTCTCGGCCGGCGAGGCTTCCTCTGATATATTCGGTATGAGCAATACTACGGACATTCGTAACCGTCATTTGGTCTCTCAGCTTCATTACTTCTTCTTCCATTGCGCCGATAATTCCGACAAGCTTCATCGCACCCTCCTTTTAAACTTTTCTGTATTCCCCTACTTTTGAAGCAAGCTTCTATTACATCATAGCGTATCTTTTGATAAAATACAAGCAAAATTTATTTTTCCTTCCCTCTTTGTGTTCTGCTGCCCTCCAGCCTTTTGCCTGCCTGAGCCGTAACCTCGCTCATTTGGCTGAAAGCCTTTTTCAGTCCTATATTTGCTTTAGCCCAAATAGGCCTGTCGCACCCGGTCATCATGCAAAAGCTCCTCGCCGGAACCGGTCATAACAATGCTACCGGTTTCCAGCACATAGGCCCGGTCGGCAATCGACAGCGCTTTGTTGGCATTTTGCTCGACTAACAGAACCGTTATGCCCTGCTGATTGATATCCTTTATAATATGAAAGATTTCATTAACTAAAATCGGCGCCAGCCCCATCGACGGCTCATCCATCAGCAGAAGTCTGGGCCGGCTCATCAAAGCCCGGGCAATCGCCAGCATCTGCTGTTCGCCGCCGCTCATCGTTCCGGCCGGCTGTTTGCTTCTTTCTTTTAACCGAGGAAAGCGCAAATACATTTTTTCAATATCTTCAGCTATTCCCTTTTTATCCCGGCGCAGATAAGCGCCCATCATCAAGTTCTCCAGCACGCTCATTCGCCCGAAAATCCGGCGCCCTTCCGGCACCTGCACCAGCCCCATACCTACAATTTTTTCTGCCGGCACAGTCGTAATCTCCGTATCCTGCAGCCAAATCTTGCCGCCGGAAGCTTTGAGCAAGCCGGATAAAGTATGCATGATCGTTGTCTTACCGGCTCCGTTGGCGCCGATCAGGGAAACCACTTCCCCCTCTCCCACTTCAAAACTGACATTTTTTAAAGCATGGATTGCGCCGTAAAATACATTGATCCCTTCCACTCTCAGCATTTTCCGCCTCCTAACTGCCCAAATACGCCTTAATTACCTGTTTATTGACCTTAATCTCTTCTGGCGTTCCCTTAGCAATAATCTGACCATATTCAATGACAATCAACCGTTCACAAATCCCCATGACCAGATTCATATCATGTTCGATTAAAAGAATCGTCAAATGAAAGTTTTCCCGCACCAAACGAATCGTTTCCATCAGTTCTTTGGTCTCCTGCGGATTCATGCCGGCCGCTGGTTCATCCAGCAAAAGCAGCTTTGGCTCAGTCGCCAAAGCCCTGCAAATTTCCAGCTTGCGCTGTTTGCCGTAAGGTAAGTTTTTGGCCAGTTTATCCGCATCCTCTTGCATATGAAACAGTGCCAAAAGTTTAATCGCTTCTGCTTCCATTTGCTTTTCCTGCCGCCAATACACCGGCAGCCGCAGCACCGCCGCTAAGGCCGAATAATTCAGTTTTTTCTGAAAAGCAATCTTGATATTGTCAATCACGCTCAGGTTTTTAAACAAGCGAATATTTTGAAAGGTTCTGGCCATGCCCATGGCCACAATATCGGCCGGTTTTTTGTTATTTGTTTTTTGACCGTTAAAATAAATCTCACCCTCGGTCGGCTGATAAACCCCGGTCAGCAGATTAAAAATCGTAGTTTTACCGGCTCCGTTCGGCCCAATCAACCCAACCAGTTCATTTTCCTGCAAAGAAATATCAAAATGCCCCACCGCCTGCAGGCCGCCGAAAGCAATTCCCACGTCCCTCGTTGTCAGTAATTCCATTTCGCCCTCCTATTTCTTTCCGGTCAGCTTGTTTTTCAGCCAGCCCAGCGTGCCGGTCAGGGAAAACTCCCGACTGCCCAAAAGTCCGCTCGGCTTAAAAATCATCACCAAAATCAAAAGCACTGCGTAAATTACCAGCCGGAGCTCATCAACCTGATATAAAAACTCATTGACCAGTGCCAAAAACAGCCCCGCTAAAATCGTTCCGGTAAAGCTGCCCATACCGCCCAAAACCACGATAATAAAAAACTCAACCGACAACATGAACTTAAACTTATTCGGGTCCAGTGCCCGCTGGAAAAAAGCCAGTGCCCCGCCGGCCACCCCGGCTAAAAAGGCCGATACGGCAAAGCCGTAAACCTTATAATAAATGGTCGGTACACCCACCGATTCGGCGGCAATTTCATCTTCTTTAATCGATAGCAGTGCCCGGCCATGACGTGAACGCACAAATAAAAACAAAAAGGTCATAACCGATATCAAAATCACCAGTAAAATCGGCAAATTAATCAGTTTCGGAATCTTTTTTAAGCCCGCCGCTCCGCCGGTAAAGGGCAGATTATACAGGGCAATTCGAATGATTTCACCAAAGCCAAGCGTTACGATCCCCAAATAATCACCGCGCAGACGCAGTACCGGAATCCCGATTAAAATCCCGAAAATCCCCGCCACCAGGGCACCGCACAAAATCCCGACAACTAATTTCAGCCCGCCCGGCAGGCCGGTATGCAGGCCAATCAAAGCGGCGGTATATGCACCGATGGCCATAAATCCGGCATGCCCCAGAGCCAGCTGGCCCATGTACCCGGCCGCCAGATTGAGCGAAGAAGCCGCCATAATATTGATTCCGGCTACAATCAGAATTCCCTGATAATAGCTGTTTAAAAACCCCGCCTGCCGGCAGAGCAAAACCGCCCCGAAAAGAAGCAGAACGGCAATAAAATTAATAATATAGTTTTTTCGGAACTTTTTTATTTCCATTTTGCTCCCCTTTCTATACTTTTTCCTTGACATTCTTGCCTAAAATACCAGCCGGTTTAAAAATCAGCACCAAAATCAAAATTCCAAATACAAAAGCATCCGCCCAGGTGGTTGAAATATAGCCCCTGGTAATCGTTTCCACGCCGCCGATGACAAAACCGCCCAGCATTGCTCCCGGAATACTGCCGATCCCGCCTAAGACTGCCGCCACGAAAGCTTTTAATCCCGGCATCATACCCATATAGGGCTGAACTTCGTAATAATTCATACTGTATAAAATACCGCCGACCGCGCCCAGCGCCGAACCGATTGCAAAGGTAACCGCAATCGTCCGGTCAACATTGATGCCCATCAGCTGCGAGGCTTTCGTATCCTCCGATACCGATCGCATGGCTTTGCCGGTTTTGGTATAATGAACAATCAGCCGAAGCAGCAGCATAAAGGCCACCGCCACTCCAATCGTAATGAAGGTCATGTAGGAAATCCGCACTCCACCCAGACGAACCGCATTTTCCGCTTTAATAATCTCCGGCATCCGCTTGGAGTCAGCTCCGAACAAATAACGAAAGCCGTTTTCCAAGAGCATGCTGACACCCAGCGCCGTAATCAGCGCCGAAATTCGAGGCGCGCTGCGCAAGGGCTTGTAAGCAATCCTGTCAATCAGCATGCCTAACAGTGCGCAGACAATCACCGCTCCTAAAAGCGCCACGCCAAAGGGCAGGCGGTAGGCTGTCAGGCCAAAAAAAGTAAAATAAGCGCCCACCATCAAAATATCCCCATGCGCAAAATTAATCAGCTGAACAATGCCATATACCATCGTATAGCCCAAGGCAATCAAGGCATAAATACTGCCCACATGAAGACTGTTTATAATTTGCTGGAACAATTCCGCCATGATATCCTCCTTGTTTTGTTGCAAAAAGGCCGCCGCATGGAAGGTTTTTCACACAATCATCCTCTTGTGCCAAACTTTAATGCTGCGGCCTGTCGTTAGACCTGATGTAACCCTTACTTTCCCTTCACTTTTGCTTCTACAACCGCTTTCCCGTCCACTACTTTGATTACGGTAACATCCTTATTTTGGGGATTCCCGTTTTCATCAAACTTCAGCACACCGGTAATACCTTCAAACTCCATCTCATTTAAAGCCTTGACAATGGCTGCTGCATCCGTCGAGCCGGCTTTTTTAATCGCTTCGACAATGACCTGACCGGCATCATAACCCAGAGCAGCAAACGAACTCGGCTCCGCACTATACTTTTCCCGATATGCGTTTACAAACTCAACTGCCGCTTCACTGGTATCAGCCGTTGAGAAGTGGGTCAGATAATAGCAGCCTTCCGCTTCCTTAGCGTAATTAGCCAAAACGCCATCCCAGCCGTCGCCGCCTAAGAATGCAGCCTCGACTCCGGCCGTTTTTAACTGACCGACTAAGATACCGACCTTATTATAATAATCCGGCACAAACACCAGTTCCGGCTGTCCGGCCTTAATTTTAGCCGCCAGTGCGCTGAAATCTTTATCGTCTTCATTATAACCTTCGTTGCTGACAATCGTCAGACCAGCCGCTTCTACTACCTTTTTAAACTCTTCCGCCAATCCAACCGAGTAATCACTGCCGATATTATAAACAATCGCCACTTTCTTAACGCCCAGATTTTCAACTGCAAACTGTCCGGCCAGCATGCCCTGATAAGGGTCAATATAGCAGGCCCGGAAAACATTGGGATAATCCGGCGTAATATCTAAGTGCGTACCGGTCGGGGTAATCATCGGGATATTTTCTTCCTGCGCTACCGGCGCCACTGCCAGCGAAGTGGCCGTAACAATCGGGCCAACCAAGGCCACAATCTTATTGTTGCTGACCAACTTATTAAACAAATTAATCGCCTTGGTTTGGTCAGCCTCCGTATCATAAATCTCGGGCTGGATGGTCTGGCCGTCCAGATAATTTTTGCCATTTAGGATTTCAAAGGCCAACTTGGTTCCGTTACTGGAAGCAATGCCATATTCCGCCACCACCCCGCTCAGCGGTGCTAACAGTCCAATTTTGACTTCTGCTCCGTCTTGACCGGCCGCGGTCTCTGTTTTGGTTTCGGTTTTCTTTTCTGTCTTCGTTTCCGGAGTCGAATTACCGCAAGCGGTAACTGCCAGAGCCAAGCCCAGCAATAATGCTAACATTTTTTTCATAAAAACTTCCCCTTTCTCGCTTTTGCAACTCGTTTTCATTTTCTTGCACTTTTACGATCTTCCGTCCCCTGTAACTGTTGATTTTTTATATCGTTTATAAATGTAAATGCAATTATACATCATTCATCTTGCAAAATCAAGTAATTTTTGCAATTAGTTCAGGCAAGCGGATAATTATATATGATACTGCTCGGGAAAGCTTGCTTTCACAGCCAGTATCCTATATAATTATCCATTTGCGGAACATACTGATAATTCCCTTACAGTGAATTATCAGTGCCTTGCCTGAACAATTTTATTTATAGCGGAAAGTTATGCTTGATACACCGGGGAGAGCTTGCTCTCCAAAGGTGTATCAAGTGTAACTTTCCATTTGCGGAACGCACACATGAGCAATTCGACGAAAGTCATTTCGGCGAATTGCGAATGGCTTGCCTGAACACACTTTGTCTATAGCGGATAGTTATGCCTGACACTGCTCGGGAAAGCTTGCTTTCACAGGCAGTATCCTATGTAATTATCCATTTGCGGAACATACTGATAATTCCCTTACAGTGAATTATCAGCGCCTTGCCTGAACAAATTTTATTTATAGCGGAAAGTTATGCCTGATACTGCTCGGGAAAGCTTGCTTTCACAGCCAGTATCCTATGTAATTATCCATTTGCGGAACATACTGATAATTCCCTTACAGGGAATTATCAGTGCCTTGCCTGAACACACTTTATTTATAGCAGCCACTCCGCCGTCATCCCGTCGGCATAAACTTCCCCTAATTTGACGCTAATTTCAACCGGTTCTTTGTCAGCCGCCGGCAGATAGGCCTTGATATACTCTCTGGTATGGCCGACCGTATAATTCCGGCCATCCAGCTGTACCTCCTCCTCCGGCAAAATTTCCGCCGTTTGGCCAATAAAGCCCTGCAAATAGGCTCGCTTGGAAGCCTCCCCCAAGGCAATCATCTGACTGCTTCTTATGTTTTTCACTTCCTCTGCCACCTGATTCGGCATATTCGCTGCTTTCGTACCTGCCCGCTTAGAATATTTAAAAACATGCAAATCGGCAAAGCCAATCTCCCTCACAAACTCCAGTCCCTCCTCAAACTCAGCCTCACTTTCTCCCGGAAAGCCGACAATAATATCCGTTGTAATCGCCGGGGCTTCGTAAATCTGACGGAGCAGCCGGACACCAGCCGCAAAATCCGCCGTGCGATAGCGCCGGTTCATTCCAGCCAAAACCGCGTCTGAGCCGCTTTGCAGCGACAGATGAAAATGCGGGCAAAGATGCTTTAACTTCGCAATGCGGCCAGTAAATTCCGGTGTAATCAGCCGCGGCTCCAAAGAGCCTAAGCGAATCCGGCGGACGCCCTCAATCCGATCAATTTCTTCCAGTAAATCAATCAGACCGATTTCCTCGGAAAAATCCAGACCGTAAGAGGTCAAATGAATCCCGGTAATGACAAACTCCTGATACCCTACCTCTGCCAGTCCTCTGATTTCCTCTAAAATCCTGCCCGGCCGCCGGCTCCTGACCCGCCCTCTGGCAAAGGGAATAATGCAATAGGTACAAAATTGATTGCAGCCGTCCTGCACCTTAATCGTGGCCCGCGCCCGCTCATGCCGGCCGGCGATCCGCAGGTCTTCATATTCCGGCTTATGATAACCCTCCACCACCGCATCAACGATTTCCCGGCCGTGGTAAAAGTCGCCAAGCAGCGTTAAAATCTCCTTTTTGCGATGGTTGCCGATTAAAATATCAATCCCCAGACTTTCCTTTAATATCTGATGTTCTCTCTGCACATAGCAGCCGACGGCAATCACCACGCAGTCGGGATTTTTCTTTTTGCCTCTGGCCAGCATTTGCCGTGATTTTTTAGCGGCGATATTGGTTACCGTACAAGTATTGACAATATAGACATCCACCGTTTCCAGCGCCGTACTTTCCCGATAACCGTCCGCTAAAAAAATCTCCCGAATGGCTTCGCTTTCGTATTGATTGACCTTGCAGCCCAGCGTCAGGATATGAAAGCTCTTTTGTCGGCCGGATGCACCGTTCTTTAATGATCCGGCCGCAAGCTTTGGCTGCATAGCTGTATTCTTTTCTATATGATCTGTCATAGTTCCTCCTACTTCTGTTTTTAACTCAACTTCCCCCTAATCAAAGTGTTCCGCACTTCTGCCCGGGTGGGCGACCTGCATGAATCCACGCTCGCAATTTGCTTTGCAAATCACATTCCGTTTCTGCCTTCTCCAAAAGATGCTGTTTTTCTATCAGCAGACCCCTAATTAAAGCGCTTCGCTTTCTGCCCGGGCGGGCGACCTACCTTGATCGAAAGCTTCGCTTTCTGCCCGGGCGGGCTGTCTGCCTAAAAAAGACTGTTCTAACTTTGCAGAACATGGGAAAGTTGAGTTTTTAACTTAACTTTCCCATAGTCTTTTTTGGCTCTGTCCCGCTCAGAGAGCGGGTGCATGGACCCACTCTCGCAATTTGCTTTGCAAATCGCATTCCGTTCCTGCCCGCCGCCGAAAGGCGTAGCCTTTCTGGAAGCAACGAGCCTAAAAAAGACTGTTCTGTCGAACATGGGAAAGTTGAGTTTTTAAC